>NZ_CP091786.1:622233-933350 GCF_022024015.1 Prevotella sp. E9-3 | reverse complement strand
GTCGTAGTTTACTGGCTTCATTTCGCCATCAACATTCAGACTGAAACCACTTTCACCAATAATTTCCATTGGAGACTCGTTCTTCGGGCGATAAAGTGAAGTATTCTTAATGGTAAGTCCTTTTGAGACTTCGTATTTCACATCAACATAACCAGCCTGTGGGAATACAATTCGAGGATAGCCTGGCAGATACTGGGCAGCCTCTTGCTTACCGCCCATACCGCCCATGAACATATTCAGGTAGTACTCCATAGCCTGATTTTGGCCGTTTGCAATACTGAGCCACTCCATGATACGGGCGCCCTTACCGGCAAATACAATATTAACATTGGGCTTAGCAGGCTGACCACCCATTGCAAGCCAAGAGCACTCCTTACTGTTACGCACCTGCTTGATGAGTTTTTTCACAATCATGCCAGCATAGTACATAATCAGGCCTGTGACATAGAGGTTCACGCTAAACAAATCGCGACAGTTTATAGCGATCTGCTTGTAGAAGAACGGTAACTGTTCGGCAGTCAACCGGTCAACCATCTGTTCGAAATAATAGGGTGCTGTAGCAGGAGAGAATTTCGACTCCATGAGATTAAGGCCCTGTATTTTCAAACCGAAGTTATCACATGTCTGCAGCAGCACTTTCTGGAAGTTGGTCGAGAACTTGGTAGCCTGTGACACACGCTGAGCTGCAAAACGAATAGAGTTCTGCTTAATCATCGTGAGTTTTGAGCCATTCTCTAACGGAGTGAGGGCTGAAATATCGGTCGTACTACCACCAATGTCAAAGCAAACAGTCAACGTATTACGATCGTTTACTGGTATATTGGTGGAAGTGAGATAGTTGGCCACTGCACATGCTTCAGTCATACTTTGATATACCTCGGCTCTATCACCAATTATCTTCTCAACATCAAACTCAATCTTTGCATCGTCATTATCAATAATGAAAGACGGCTTGGCTGCATTCTGCTGACCAACACCACCTGCGGCATTGAAGGCATCACCGCTATTGCCAAAGTCGGTATTGTTGTTACCACCAAACGCATCAGGAGCATTATCAAATCCATTATTGCTACCAAAAGGATCGTTGCTAGATGCGAACGGGTCGGCACCGAATCCGCCATTACTTGCAAAAGGATCACTACTTCCACCGAAAGGATCACTATTTCCTCCACTTGAGGCAGAGGGTGCTTCATCAGTATCCTTGTTAGTATGACTCGACACTTTCAAGGCGAATGCATTCACCTGCATGCCATTGATATCGGGAATCATCTTCGGCGTCAGCGGATTGCTCTTGCCTAATTCGCTCCAGATATCCTCATAGCTAAGCAAAAGACTCTTGCTCATAGCTGACGGGAATGACCAAATAACACATTCAGGATAGAAGCGTTCATTACGATCAAAGAGTTCAGCATATACTTGCTGCATTAACGACGACAAGAAAGCTACCTTATATGCTTTATCAATATCATCATCAACCCACTTCATATTGTGCACCTGATTCACAGGGCCACACTTAGCACAGTTCAACTGGATTAGTTTCTCAGTTACCGAAGCAATAGGCAAGTTACTGCTGAAGCACGGGAATCCGCCCTTAACAACCTGACGCAATTCTGTAGTGAGCAATGCCCCGTTGGTCATTGACAATCGGTTGGGATCGTGAAGTGTCAGCACACTCTTAATAGCATTTGAACGGATGGGATTCGACTGGAAGAACAACAGATGCTTCTCGTCTGCCACGCCGTTTTCATCATCGCCAATACTAAGAAGTGACACACGACGGTTTTTAAACTGCAAGCCCGACACTTCTCCTGTATTGCTGTTGCAGAAAGCCACTGAGGTGTTTGTACTACCAAAGTCAACACCCACACGTACCTTGTTCCGAGGTTCCTCAGTAACAATATGGGGATACTCTGAATTGATATTTACATCGTAGCGAACAATTAGGAAGCCGGCATGCTTATCGTTCGATGTTGTCAGTTTCAAGCCTTTATAAGGTTGGTTAGACTCATAAATCTCGTACTTATACTTATTACCAGCTGTCTTATCGTTTGATTCAATATGAAGATTTACCTTCACATTCTTCGTTTCGTTACTCTGAGCTTTATTAGCCTTTGCCAAATAGAGCGGTGTTTCATCATCCTCAGTAATGATACTGAACTCATTATCCTTATCACCTACAAAAGGAACGGCACGGAAGGGGAAGTCCTGTGAGAAAGTATAATGAGGCATCTCAGAATAGAGATAGTAACGGTTCCAATGCTTCGAAATGAAATTTGGCCAGATAATGATATCTGCATTACGGATCACTCCTTTAACAGTATAAACGACTGGAATTTCCTGTGTAGTTCCGTCTTCTACCTGCAGAGTAAGTTTCACCTCCAGATTATTGTATTCACTATCTTCAAAATACACAGCCTTCATCTGCGATTTAATAGCAGATCCTGTTGAAGCCTGTCCCACCAATGCGCCGATATTATCACCAAAAACGCTAACGCCCAATGTGCTCAATGGAAGGGCAAAATATGCAGTACCGGTCACAGCACCTGTACGGTCTTTCTTTTCTGCCGGCATCACATAGACAGGCAGTTTAGACGTACGGTCAACGCCTTCTTTCATAGCTCCCTGAATAATCAGTCGTGCTATCTCGGCATCACTTGGCAACATCAACTCCTTAGGATTAAACTCAATAGCGCCATCACGATATTCTGTAACGATGGTACCGTTGATACCATAGAGTTGGTTCTTGAAATTGAATGCCAACGAGAATGGCTTCTTGAAAGTCTCGACCTGAGGAATTGCTGCAGTTTCCAGTTTATAGCCACGTTCTTCGGCATACTTGGCAATTTCGGTACTCCATGACTCCAGAACGCTTACCAAATTTGAATAGTTCGGCTTCAGATCACGACCTAGAGGCGATTTCAGTCCGTCATAATAAGCAGACAATTTATCTATATTATCTATGAGATGACGTACATAAGCATATAGTGACAAAGTCTGATGAGCCACCATATCGTTCTTCAACGGATCAATGAAACGCCCTGAAGCAAAATCTACGAACGGACGTTCCTTACCAGGCTGCACCTTATAAGAAACGGAAGTAAACAACAGGCTATCTGGTGAAGTAGCACCAACAACCTTACCGTCGTACTTGATAACATCGATAAAAGGAATGCCACGCTCAGGTCCTTGGGCTTCAAGGTCACTCCAAAGCACTTTACGGTCAAAGAGCATATTACCAAAGGCGCCCTTTGGCTCATAAATATTAGCTGTTTCCTTAAAATCTTTGCCATCGCTATAAGCCAGTTTCACGCGCTCCACCTCAATACGCTGATGATCAAGAGCAATACATGCAATGAAACCACGCCACTCACTGGCCAGTTGTGCATAATAAGCATTCAGGTTTAGAGCTCCCTCATTGTTTCCTTTGCCATAGTTCATAGCAAGGTTGAAGAGGTTGGCACGTGCATAGGCTGTGGGCACGCCTGAAACAATGGCATTCACATCGCCCGATTCCAGACTGATGGCCGGCGTAATGATATCGCGTGTAAAGATCGGCATATGTGCCGTAAAGTCCTGCCATTTGGTCTGCACGCCGGCAGGCATGCTTTTCGGTTCGACTTCTATTACTAATGGTTTATATTCTGCCATATTGCGTCTTCTTTATTTGAGTTCAAACTTTTGATTGATAGTGATGGCGTTGTAGATATGAGCCAAGAACTTCTCTTTAGTAGTATTTACCAACTGGTCGGCCACACGAGGCTTTGATTTCTCGTCAGTAAGAGTCTTGATCAATTCATCTACCGAGTTATCGCTCTTACTAATCAGACCTGAAATCTTACTCCAGTTATGATTGGGGTCGATAAACAACTGACCACAGCTGATACTCTTCATATCTTGACGCAGTTCCTTGAAAGCTGTTTCATTAAAGAGGAAGCGGCCAGGTTTCACAGAGTTGTAAATCTGATAAATCCATCCCTTAATCATGTTGTTTTCTTTATCAAACTTATATCCAAAGAGGCGCAGATAGTCGTTGATCTCCTTGCACTGGTTCAGGCTTATGCCATCATAGTCGTGAATATTCTGCGTAGCAAATTTGGCAATAAATCCATGTGTGCCGATTGTTGGAATAGCATCATCCGACCAGGCAGCTTCACTCTGTGAGAGAACCATGTGTGCGAATGTGAAGAATGCACCAAGTTTATTCTCAAACAGCACGCCATTGGTAAGGAAGTCATTACCCTGGAATGTGAGTACACCACCCTCATCACCAATAGAACGATAATAATAAGCAGCTTCCTTACGATCCAATTCAGCATCATCAACAGTAAAGAAGTCATAAGCAGCGCAGGCACACATCAACTCAACCACATGACAGGCATTTTTCTGTTCCTGTCCGCCCGTGATGGTATCGCCCTTACTACCTACATCAAATTTTGGCAATGGCCAACCGATATGATAGAAGCGCTTATAAGTAGAACGAACCGTAGGATCTTCCTGATAGAACTGCATAGCAGCCTGACTATTCAATGCAAAATTGTTTGAGTCGGCCACTACCTTCTGCGATGCCTTATACTGTGAGTTTGGTGAATTGAACGAGAAATAGTTGGTGAGCAATGTTGCGCCAAACTTCACGTTTGTAAGATCGAGTGTATGGCCATCGGTCAATATCTCGGCTGCATCACGCAGGGCAACAGGAATTACGGGAATACTTGAAGCACCTGTTCCGCCAAATACAGAGCCAAACACGAACACACGGGCATCGCCCTGGGCTTCCTGCAGTTTCTCAAGGAAACTCTTCAGGTTGCGATCCTGTATTTCAGCATTATCACCTTTTTGTTTTGCATTACGGGCAGCCTCTATTATTCCGTGATACATCAGCATCGATCCCAAATGGGTCTGAGCGCGATAGCCATGATCCAATTCAAATTCCTGAACGGTAGCCTCATCATAGAACAAATCGGAAATATCCTTATTCTCACCCTTCGTCTCGTTGTTGCTTGTATGTGAAAGCACCTTGAACGATTTACGGCTTTGGTCTCCATAGTTGGTATAGAACTTATAGAGGTTCAGTTTAGCTGAGAAGAATGTATCACGGTTAATAGTACCTCCGTCAATATTCGTCTCATCATTCGACTTCACCTTATTATATATATCAATGAGTTCTTCTACCCTACCCTTATTACCATTACTTTGGTCAGTATCAAGTGTAAGGATATCAACTTCATGATTATCGAACATGCCAATGGCACACAGGTGAACAAACGACTCCAAGCATCGCATGCCTGTTCCGCCTATGGCTATTACAAATAGTTTTGCCATTTATCTATTATTTCAAATTATCAGATTCTCCAAAAAAATTCTCACTACTTCTTCCATTTTTGGCTTTCAAAAACAGCTCAAGCTATTAGAACCAGCTTGACAATTTGCCATGGTTGAAAATTTTCGACAGAACTACTCCGCAAACGATATACAGCACAGTAGCAACACCTGTAGAAATACTCATTGCTGTCATATAAGCAGCTGCCTTTGAAGGCACTTTGATGCCCTGATAACCAGCAAAATAGTTGATACCGAAAACACAGATGGGCACAAGTGCGCAAATAATCCAGAACCACATTCTGCGCTTTGCCTTATCTTTAGGATTGGCACCTAATTCGTATGAAATACTATTGGCTATAATAACCGACACAAGCATTAGCACCAGAAAAACAACTAGGCCGATAATATAGGCCGATACAACAGATCCGTTCATAATTTATAAATTTTAAGTTTTGTTATTATTGATTCTTTATTCTTACTCTGCCAACTTTACAAAGTAGGTATAGATGATAGTTCCACGAGGATTAGAATTCTGAAGAGTCACTGCAATAGCATCTTTCAGATTATTATTTCCATTGAAAGAGAACAGTTCTTCAAGACGTGGACTGAGGTTTGGCTCACTTTCTGCAATGACTACATCAATACGCAGTAAGTCTGTATCCTCAGCGCCTACTGGTGTTCCAGTAAAGTTCGTAGAGAACTTAACACCTAGCTCTGTCTTTTTACCTGCTGTTGCCTGGAATGTTTCATCAAAGAGGTCCTGATCAAGTACAAACATATCCTTGATTTCGGCAATCGGTGCCGTTCCTTTATGTTCGGGCAACAGTTCTTCGCTCTCGTATTGAGCGAAATAGGCTTCTTTATCAGTTGCAAACAATTTATTGGCCAAAAAACTGTCAAAGTCTTTCTGAACATTGGTCACACGTACATCAAGTTTCTTTATGATATAACTATCCTGACAAGAGAAGTCAAAGAACAGGTTGCGCCAAAGGTCTGTAAACACAGGATCATTGCCTTCTTCAGCTGCGCCCTTGGCATTGGCCAGAATATTCTGCCATACGTCGCCTATGGGATAATACTCCACGCGTTCGCCCTCACCGTAATTGGTGTAGCAGTTGCCTGTTCCGTCTTCGTTGACGTTGGTCACTATGTCCAGCATGCCGTCGGCCATGTGGTAGTTGCCGCCCTTAGTGGCACTGGGATATTCTGTTGTGCAGCTATAAGCATCGGGAGAGAGTGTAAACTCACCATTGGGGATAGAACCGCCCATTGACTCGCGCACCAACTTCAGCAGATTATGCTGTTTATTATCAAAAACAACAAAATACAAATGCTTATCTACTTTTCCTTCTTTATAGTTGAACACAAAGAAAGTTATATCTTTACCAGCCTGCAGCCATTTCTGGAAATAAGGCGCAGCAAAGCTGGCATGCTGAATACGCTTATCGGGAGTGTACTCCTCAAAATCAGTTACGAGCAGTGAGCTCTTTGATTCAGCCACAATCTGTGAGAGAGTTTTTTCAATGGGGGCCATCTGACGCTGATAGGAAGAGGCGTCAACAATTTTATTGTAAAGAGCAGTTTGTTTCAGGTCAAGGGTTTCAATCTGGTCATCAGCCATAGAGTAAACGGTACAATTCTCGCCACTGGTCAGTCGGTTTACAGTTTGTTTCATCAACTGTTCGGCGCCGGCATTGGTCTTATAAGCCTCAATGATACCATTCGATAAGTCAAAATAAGCCGAAAAAGCATCTTTCTCATCTGCAGAAACAAAGTCTTTCTCATAATAGGCTTTCACCTCTGTAGGCATATCAATGGATGGTTCACTACTACAACAACAGGTCAATAGACTTACTCCTGACAGCATGATTCCTGCGGTCAGGAGGACTCTTCCGAAAAATGGTTTCTTTTCCATAAGATTATATAATTGAATTATTTAATTTTCCTTTTCGCCAGTCAATCCTTTCACAGCGCCAGATACTTGCTCAACCACGTCTCTAACAACGTCCATTTTATCTTGTACCTTCCAACGCCCGATTGCCAGCATATATTCTCCTTTCAATCGAGAGATTTCTGTTTTCTCGTCCTGTGTGTACTCATACTGTTCAAGCTCATCACACACTTCTTCAAAGATACCTTCGGCATCTGCCCACTGCTCAGCAGTATATTCATTGCCATTTGTGCGAATATCTTCTACCAAGACACGCAAATCCTCTATTGCCTCCTGTCTGCTTCCACATGACAAACAAAACAGAGTGCATATAATAAATATCCAAAAGTAGCTTTTCATGTTACACATTATATTTGTAGCAATAAACGGTTAGCGTATTCATTATTCCATTGCAAAAATAGTAATTTTTCTGAGAAAACAAAAATCTTTGAAAAAAAATATTTGGATAACCCATAAAATAGCAGTAACTTTGCAGCCTTTCCATAATAATTAGGTAAAAAGAGTTGTATTTAGAAGAAAAAAAGAAGTAAAGTGAAGACATTTGATTTTCAGCCGAAGATGATTTCGGCACTCCGCAACTACAACCGCCAGACATTCATGGCCGACTTGATGGCCGGTCTTATTGTCGGCATCGTTGCCCTTCCGCTTGCCATTGCCTTTGGTATTGCCAGTGGTGTATCGCCCGAGAAGGGTATTATCACTGCCATCGTTGCAGGTTTCCTTATTTCGGCCTTTGGCGGTAGCAAAGTTCAGATTGGTGGTCCTACAGGTGCATTCATTGTTATTGTTGCCGGCATCATCAATCAGTATGGTATGCAGGGACTTACCATTGCCACCTTAATGGCTGGTGTATTTCTGATCGGTTTCGGTTTACTTCGCCTTGGAACGATTATCAAGTACATTCCCTACCCCATCATTGTGGGCTTTACCAGTGGTATTGCCGTTACCATTTTCACTACCCAGGTTAAAGACTTGCTGGGTATGCAAATGGAATCTGTTCCCGCTGATTTTATTGAAAAATGGATTGCCTATTTTCAAAACCTTCAGAATATTGATTTATGGAGTTCTTTAGTCGGAGTTGTCAGCGTGGTCATTATTGCTATCACTCCCAAGTTCAGTCGCCGTATTCCCGGTTCGCTGATAGCAATTATTCTAATGACTGTAGTCGTTCTCCTTCTGAAGCAGTATGCAGGTATCACCACTATTGAGACGATTGGCGACCGTTTTAGCATCAATTCCCAGCTGCCCGATGCAGTTGTTCCTGATCTTTCATGGGAAACCATTAAAGGACTGGTTGCTCCTGCTATGACCATTGCTATTTTAGGTGCTATCGAGAGTTTGCTCTCAGCCACTGTGGCCGACGGTGTTATTGGCGATCACCACAATTCCAACACTGAGCTCATCGGCCAGGGTGTGGCCAATATCGTGTCGCCTCTTTTTGGTGGTATTCCTGCCACTGGAGCCATTGCACGTACCATGACCAATATCAACAATGGTGGTCGCACTCCGATCGCGGGCATTGTTCATGCTGCCGTATTGCTCCTCATATTCCTATTTCTCATGCCCTTAGCCCAATACATTCCTATGGCTTGTCTGGCTGGTGTTTTGGTTGTTGTGAGTTATGGCATGAGTGGTTGGCGCTCTTTCTCGGCTTTGATGCGCAATCCAAAGAGCGATGTAACCGTTCTTCTGCTCACTTTCTTCCTTACCATTATCTTCGATCTCACTATAGCTATCGAGGTAGGACTTATCTGTGCCTGTCTGTTGTTTATGAAACGTATCAGCGAGACTACCGATGTGAAAGCTGTATATGATGAGATTGACCTTAACGAGGATGCTGATATGGAGCGTGGAAATCTGGAACACCTCACCATTCCTACAGGTGTGGAGGTTTATGAGATCAACGGTCCCTATTTCTTCGGAGCCGGCAATAAGTTTGAAGACCTCATGGGTGGTTTCGGTGATCGTCCAAAGGTACGCATCATTCGTATGCGAAAGGTTCCTTTCATCGACTCTACGGGTCTTCACAACTTGGAGAACATGTGTCTTATGAGTCAGAAGGAAGGTATCGCAGTTGTTCTTTCAGGTGTAAATCCCAAAGTTGAAGCTGTTCTTCGCCGCAACCATTTCGTTCAATTACTCGGCGAAGAAAACATCTGCAATCACATCGACTTAGCCCTGGCTCGTGCTAAAGAGATCATTGAGTAATCCTTATACACGAATAGATATAAAAAACGACGTCTGGTCATCAATGTCCAGACGTCGTTTTTGTTGATGGAATTACTTGACAAGTACTTTCTTGTTGCCAACTATATAAATACCTCGTTTCAGGGTATTCACCTTTCTACCCTGCAAGTCCGTCACCTTGTCTGATTGCCATCTGTCAGCAGACAGGTCGTGAACACCTGCCGGATCGACAACAGTCAGCACACCAGGCACGTAGGTAATGGTATAGTTTGCTGCTTCGGCTGAGCCCACCGTAATCTCGTATTCTCCAGCTGGACTATCAGCAGTAGCGCTGCAGGTCAGCACTGGTTTTGCTATAAGCACCTCTTCTGTCTCACTATTTCTGAAGCCCTTATACTCAACTTCAAAGACAGGATTCTCTTCACCAATATTTCTCTGACAGTTCTTGGCAGTAATAGTGAGCGTGGCAGGTACTATAGTCAACACGCCATCCTGGAATGTTGCATCAGGAGTAGTCACCGTACCGGCACTCACAATAACAGGATATTCTCCCACAGGCTGTGACGGTTCTGCAATGGCATCACAAACATATTCAGGGGTGCCATCAATGGGTGCACCCAACACAATCACGGTTGCAGTGGCAACTTTTCGACCATACTCACGACTTGCATTCACCGTCACCACAGGTTTCCCTGTATATTCCGTAATCATTGATTTTGATGTCCATTGTTCGTCAGCCATATATTCATCTATCATGTTGGCAGGTACGAATACCGTACTCTTACCTGGCACACTGCTTGAACCGAAAGGAACCTTTTTCTTATTGTTCAACAATACCAGATAATGTAAACCTGTACTGAAGAAAGCGTATTTTCCTATCGTATCTACGTTTTCAGGCAAGACTACAGTCTGTAAAGCAGAAGCTCCACGGAAAGCATTCTCCGGAATAGACTTCAACGATGTGAAATAACGCAGTTCACTTATCTGCTTTACATTCGAGATGCCACGGAACACTTCTCCAATATCATCCACGCCGGCAGCTTCCTCATACGACAGTTCTTCATCGCCATTGGCATCCCAGTTGGCCAGACACGCTTTGCGAACTTGTTCTTCCACAAAGGTGATGAAATGCAATTTATCACGCAATGAACTGATAGCGGTTTCCATATCATCTGCCGTACTTGCAGCATTGTCATATACAAGCTGCTCTGACTGAGCATCTATTTCTTGCTGAGCAGCCGTTTCCAGCAACAGTTTCAGTTGGTTAGCCAATGCATCAAATTCTTTTGCGGCTTTCATATCTTCTTCTGCAATGAATGCCCATTGACAGTCAGGCTCCGTTCCATAGAGATCCCAATAGATACCATACGTCGGACTGGCAGCACTACTTTCATGGTTCTCATCAACGCCCATGTGCTGGCCTTCAACATATTCCGCATCGGTCTCAGGAACGCTGAAAATATAAATACCTGTATCAACAGAATCAACTTTCCAGTAGGCACTGGCCTTCAAGCTTCCATCTACGAAGCAAGCCTTCACCCCTTCGCCCACTTTTGAGTCTGTACTCACCCTAAACAATACTTTTCCGTCCTTACCAGTATTGTTCGAATAGAAATAATACTGTCCCTCCGGCATAGACTTGATACGTTTCATCTGATACACCATACCATTATGATCTACCACCGACTGAGTACCATAAGCCTCGCCCTTACTCATCATCTTGCCTGTAGCGACATTCACGAAATATCCTGGCTTATCAACGGCAAAGGAAGAACGCTTGGGTTTGGCATAGCCACGCATTTCCTTGATGGTATAATTCTTCCAAACATCAGCTGCTTCAAAATTCTCTTTCTCGCCGAATGGTACATAGATGGTGAATGCATCTGCCGACTTAGTGCCAAAGACTGTAGTCTCAATAGCGAACGGAACATCACCTTCAATACGAACTTCTGCTAATGCCGTACATCCACCAAAGCTATTAGCGCCTATAGTATTGACATAACGTGGAAGAGTAACCGATGTCAGACTCCTACATCCATAAAAAGCATAGTAGTAAATCTTCTCAAGATTTTTAGGTAGCGTAATCGACTTCAGATTCGCGCATCCGTAGAAAGTACGGCCATAGACATACTGAACATTGGTGAAATACTGGAATTCGTCGAAGGTCTCCAGCGTTTTATTGTTCTCAAAACTGATAACAAAGTCGGTTACATTGGCTGCCTCTGCCATGCTCAATTCTCCGTCATAATCAAGATCATAACGGGCCACACACAAAGCACGGACTTCATCGCTGGCAAAATCAATGAAGTTCAGTTTCTTGCGTAATGTGCTCACTGCCTCTCGCAGTTGCTCATAACTGCTTTCTACGTTATCATAGACAGCTTGTTCTGTTGAGTGATTCACATTATTTTTGATAGCAATTTCAAGAAGTGAGGCCAGTTTCTCAGCAGTTTCATAACGGGCAGCAATAGCCTCATCATAGAGCACAAAACGCCATTGGCAGTTCAACGGATGCTCGGCATATACCACATCCGAGTAGGCACCGAAAGTTGGCGATGCCGCATTGCTCTCATGGTCGGTCTGTATGCCTAAGAAACGGCCTTCCTCATAGTCAGACCTATTCGACGGAGTCTGCAGAGTATATATTAAGTCACCTACAGGAACTATCTTCCAATAAGCATTTCCATTCAGTGACGAGCCGTCAACGAAACAGGCTTTCACCCCAGCTCCCACATTATTATCTGTCGATGTACGGAACAAATACTTACCACTGACTCCAGTATCAGGAGACGACAGATAGTACACATTCTCGCCCAGGCTTGCAGAGGTCTTTACATCAAAGCGCATCGGCTCTTCACCCACTACAGCCTGCTTTCCGTATGCTTCTCCTTTCGTCAGGTAGCGTCCGGTACCCACATTATAGATATAATAGGTTTTGCCAGCCTCCAAGGTTGCAAAGTTACCGCCTGAACGCTCACGTTTCTCTACTATATTGCCAAATTCTTTCCATTGCTCAGCAGAAGCGAAGAACACTTTCGTACCAGGCATCACACTCAACGTAGCCTTGGAAAGATCTATGGAACCGAATACTGAAGTGCCCATCGTGATACCAGAAGGCTGGAAACTGCTTACCTCAAAAGATGCCAGTTTTGTACAATCGGCAAAAGCATCATCACCAATTGAAGTTACAGAGACTGGCAGCGACACTTCGGTAATGGCTGAACATCCTTTGAAGGCACGAGCAGGAATTGCAGATGCCTCTGCAGGCAATATAGCACTCGTCAGCAGTTTACACCCGTTGAAAGCGTCCTCACCAATGGTTTGCAGTCCTTCACTGATATCCAGCTGATTCATTTTCTGACACCCCATAAACGAGCGTGCACCGATATAACGAATCGATTTGGGAAGGCGTACGCTCACCAGTTGCTGACATCCATTGAAGGCATCATCAGCAATAGTTGAGAGGCCCGTGAAATAGTATAACTCTTTGAAGTTCTTGATGGTCTTTCCTTTAAAGGTATCGCCTAAGTCGGTCACCTTGGCTGCTTCACCATAGGTAAACTTACCGTCTCCATCAGCATCCCACTTTTCTACGCAAAGTCTTTTCACCGCCGCATCAGCAAAACTCATCACCTTGGCCTCATAGTTTTCCGGCTCCAGGTTGGTAATAATCTGCTTGTACTCATTATAGCCGTCAGCACTGCCACCAGTACCCTGGCCCTGCCCTGGGGTGAGATTTGTCAGATAGTAATAGCCATCACTCTGTCCGGCCCATCCCCAGTTGATATAATAACGGGTACCATCATAACCGCATCCTACAAAAGCATGACCCACGGTGGCATTCGATCCACTGATATAGACGGCGCGCTGGGCAGCCATCTCATTATAGACAATCTCGTCCCACTGCTCGTTGCTCGTTACGCTCTGGTAGTCATACCATTTGGCTGAGGAATAACCGAAATAGTTCTTCATGGCCTGATAGGCATCCCACGATTGAGCGCCAGACGCACTGTTAGTATAGTCCATCTTGCTGCCTACGCCACAGTAGAGCATCAGATTGGCCACAGCCGTTTTCTGCTTTTCGGTATCAGAACTTCCGTAGGTGTCTTTCATATTATCCCAGTCTATAGGGGCTCCTGCTGCAATACCCGACACTTTCAGCCCTTTTGTCCAGGTTGAATAAGCAGGCATATCAGCCTGAGTCTCGGTGACGGACTTCTCACGGTTGTAATAAAGAATCTGGGCCATGGCCGTTGCCACGCAACCTGTCACCGAACGACTTCCGGCATCCAATGGACATTTGTTGTTGTAGGGTGCGCCCTGACTCCATTTACTCTTCACGAAGGGAGCTATCGCCTTTCTGTTCGCCGCCTTCACAACGGGAGCTGCCACAGACTTTCCGGCCTGTATCATTTCTATCTGACGGGCATAGTCATCCAACAGTTCTCGAAGGGCTGGCGGAGCCTGTTCATAGTCAAAAGTGCCGTCTTCGCTATAGCCCAACACATCAATGGTCTGATCATCGCCCGACACGATAACAAAGCCCTCATTCGTTCCACGTTCAAAAACATAGTAAGGCTGTTCTGCCGAGAGTGATGCTGCTCGCCGAGGAGCCAATCTTGCAGGACTCACAGGCGCCAGTTTTCTTACGTCATTGCGCAGTTTAAGGAACGCAGCAGCACGCTGTCGGGCCTGTTCTTGTGAAATGGGCTTTGCACTGGCCATTAGGCATACCATAGCCAAGGCTACTATACAAAAAAATTTCTTCATGCGTTTTGGTAAAGTAAGTTAGTAATCAATGGGGCAAAGATATAAAATATTTAGTAATATATAGGCAATCGTCTCGGCTCTTTTCTATAATTTAACACAATACCATTGAATACACTACCAGTATCAACGCATCTGAATAAACTACCAGCATGGTCAGTAAGAAAGCGAGATTGCATATTATGGAAAGAAAAATAATAAGAATTGCATCGTAATTCTTATCAAACAAAATTCTATTAGTTTTCATGCTCAATAGAATTATAGCTAAAATTCAAAAAATTATAGCTATAATTTTCGCAATTATAGCTATAATTTTGTTTACGCGTTTATCTGTTGCTTCTTAACATACAGTGAATAAGTTGACAGTATTCATTATTTCGGCGCGCAACATTTAGTCGGTTCCGTCCACGAAACAACTATAGATTTATTCACTGACGATTTCAGTAATATTTTCACTCAAATATTATTGACAAATAGTCCACTTCCCATCATTATCCTTGCCTTCATGTTTCAGAATACCTTTTTTCTGCATTGCAGAAAGGTCGCGCTCGATGGTGCGTTGGCTCACCGACAAAGTCTCCGACATTTGTTTGCCGGTGATTGTCGGAGACTCTTTGATGAGATTGAGGATTTTCTGCTGACGCTCAGTGAGTTTCGTCTCCGACATATCTCCGTCATGGTCTCCGACATTCGGGGTGTCGGTGGAGGCGAAGATGATAGTTTGGAATTGTGTCGGAGTGGATTTGAATTTGGGCTTCAACTCGTCTTTATATCCTTCCAAGGCTTTGGTCTCATTACAGATACGTTATAATCCGCTACCTCGTTTCTCCATGTAGTCAAGTTGAGCCATCACATTTGCCAGTATGGGATTGCGCCTTTCTGAAGAAACGTCTGCGATGTCTAAATCTTGAATCAGCATACCATTGTACATTCCACCAGGAGAGGTGACGGTTAGACGGTCATCGTATATGTCAAGATGTACCTCGCCACCCATCACTGTGTAGTCACGATGGATAAAATGGTTAACCATTGCTTCAAGAACTGCACGTTCCGCATACTCTGGTTTATTCTTTCGCCCATCAGGCAGTTTCTCCCAGCCTTTCTTTGTGTTTGACTTCACAAAGTTCATTGCTTCGCGAAGCAACATTAACACATTGCCTGTAAACTCTGCATCGTTGATGGCATCGCCCTTTTCCTTTCCATCCCATTTGGTACAATAAAGGCGAGACTGCCATAAAGGACAATCATCGGCAAACAATGCGCCTGCATTTGTAAGGTTCCCTGCACCTGTTACAAGTCCAAACGATAAGAGATACTTTTTGTCCCATTCTTGTTTGGTGCGGTCTTTGAAAGTATTCGCTAATATTGTGAAAGCATAGTCTTCAACCTTATAATCCGTGTGAAGGGAATCGTAGGTTTTATTAGAACCCTTCAATACCAAACGTACCATTTGCTCTGCTGTGGCAGGCATGCTCTCATCACCAACTCGGACAAATGCTATGCGCTGACCATCGCCAACGTAATAATATGGTGTGTAATGCCCTGCATTGACTTTGAGCTGCAATATGTGTAAGCCATCTACACCATGAGGAATCATTTCCACCTCTGGTAGAGGATCCATATAATCCCGAATCTTACTACTGATAGTCTCGCAAGCATGCTGTACATCATCGAGTCCTTTGACGATTCCATCATTATCAATGCCAAAGAAAAGTGAACCGCCCAAGCCATTGGCGAAGGCACTTACGCTTTTCAGCCAACTCTTAGGTTTCTTTTCTTCAAGCATCACCTTGAAATCGTATGCGGTACATTCCGCTATAAGGGTCTTTAATTCCATTAAAAAAATATTCTCGTTTATAGCCTTGCAAAAATACTCATTTTTATCGAAAAATGATCATCTATTTGAGGTTTAGCATATAATTCGAGCAAAATTTGACTAAAAAACATCTATCTCCTATGCCCGGTACACTAATAAACCAATAATTCGGGGACAGAGTAATTATGTTTGCTCTGCCCCCGAATCATATATAGTTTTCCTTACTTGCTATCTCAGCAGTACTTTCACGCTCTTCTGACCAATCTTTACGATAGCGACAGAACCAGACTGAAGAGTGGTGCTAACAGTTGCCTGTCCGTTCTGAACAATGGCAGTACCTACCTGAGTGCCATTGACACTATAGACACTGACTTGCGTACCATCATCAATACCTTGAACGGTCAGCGCTCCACCCTGATAAATGATAGTAGGTGCAAGGAACTTTGGCTGATCTACAGGAGCGTCAGTACCATAATCATACTCCTCAATGTTAGCAAAGTTACTCCACCATCGAGTATCCTCATAATCAGCTTTCTTGCCTATAGGAACATACAACTTAGCATTACTATAAGTATTGTTAGCAAAAGTATCATAATAAATAATAAAGACGTCTTCAACTTTACTATAAACAGATTGAAGGCTAGAGCAGCCATAGAACGCGTAATCTCCAATGCTCGTCACACTATTAGGAATAGTGATGGAGGTAAGGCCAGAGCACTTATAGAACGCGTCATTTCCAATGCTCGTCACGCTATTACCGATAGTGACGTCGGTAAGGCCGGAGCAGTCATGGAACGCGAAATTTCCAATGCTCGTCACACTATTAGGAATAGTGACGTCGGTAAGGCCGGAGCAGCCAGAGAACGCACTGGCTCCAATGCTCGTCACCTCTTCACCAATGGCTACTTCTTTAATAGAAGAGAATCCCATAAACCATGAACCAATCTCTTTGCAATGGAATGTGACGGAGGTTAGGCTGGAGCATCCTTCAAACGCGTGATATCCAATGCTCGTCACACTATTGGGGATTATGATGGCGGTAAGGGCAGAGCATCCTTTAAACGCGTAATTTCCAATGCTCGTCACACTATTGGGGATAGTGACGGAGGCAAGACTAGAGCAGCCAGAGAACGCATAATTTCCAATGCTCGTCACACTGTTAGGAATAGTGATAGAAGTAAAACCAGAGCATCCTTCAAACGCAGAATATCCGATGCTCGTCACACTGTTAGGAATAGTGATAGAGGTAAGGCCAGTGCATCCTTTAAACGCATCACTTCCAATGCTCGTCACCTCTTCACCAATGACTACTTCTTTAATAGAAGAGAATCCGCTAAACCATGAACCAATCTCTTTACAATGGAATGTGACGGAGTTAAGGCCAGAGCAACCTTCAAACGCGTAATTTCCAATGCTCTTCACCTCTTCACCAATGACTACTTCTTTAATAGAAGGTAATCCCTTAAACCATGAACCAATCTGTTTGCAATGGAATGTGACGGAGTTAAGGCCAGAGCAACCTTCAAACGCGTCATCTCTAATACTCGTCACACTTTTAGGAATAGTAATAGAGGTAAGGCCGGAGCAGCCATAGAATGCAGAATATCCAATACTTGTCACCTTACGCGTTTGGTCCATATAAGTAACTTTTTGGGGGATAACTAAATTGCCTTGATATTCATTATATGAATCAGAATAGTTACCCTTGAACGTTACCTCCAACTCTGTGCCATCATTAATATAGTTGTAATAAATGGTGACACCATCGGTATTGTTTACTTCGATGTCATGGGCACTGGCTACTAATGGCAATAGCATCAATGCAAATAAAAGTAATTGTTTCTTCATAATCATATAATTGTTTTAGTTATTAATTGAATAGACACAAAAAGAAAAACGTGGACAATTTACTTCGTCTACGTAATCTGAGGTATTGGGGAAAACCTATTAGTCTTAAACGAGTAAAAGTCCACACTACTAAGCGTAAACTCCAACTTTCGTTCTTGATTGTTTCTTTCAATTCCCCAATATTCAGAAACAAGAATCTAAAAGTGGATATTCATCCTATATGCCCTTTTCTGTAATAATCTTTTCTCAGCCCATAGGCAATCTCTTGTTTAAAAAGTTTAACCAGTATAGTTTTCTTTTTCTGTTGGCAAAGATACAAACTTTCGGACAACTTCCAAAGAAATAAGTTGGTATTTTCTTCACTTTTGAAAACAAAAAGACTACATATAAAAAAAAGAATCCGGGAATTTCTCAATTCTCGGATTCTTACTATTATAACAGACACGGATGTTCTTGTGTCTGGATTACTCCCACTCAATAGTTGCAGGTGGTTTTGAAGAGATATCATAGCATACGCGGTTCACGCCACGCACCTTGTTGATAATCTCATTTGACACCTTTGCCATGAAATCGTAAGGCAGATGAGCCCAGTCGGCTGTCATGGCATCACTACTGGTTACAGCACGCAAAGCCACGGGATTCTCATAAGTACGCTCATCACCCATCACGCCTACAGAGCGAACAGTAGAAAGCAGGATCGCTCCTGCCTGCCATATCTGGTCGTAGAGTGACACTTCTATCTCACCGTCGGTCATCTCAGCGGGAACACCGGCAGCCAGCACCTTACGTGCCTCTTCGCCAGAGAGCTTCACCTTATAGTCGCGGAGACCACGGATATAAATATCATCGGCATCCTGAAGTATGCGAACCTTATCGCGAGTGATATCACCCAGGATACGAACAGCAAGACCAGGACCGGGGAAAGGATGACGGGTAATCAGATGTTCAGGCATGCCCAACTGGCGACCTACGCGGCGCACCTCATCCTTAAACAGCCATTTCAGAGGCTCACAGAGTTGCAGATGCATCTCCTCGGGCAGACCGCCTACGTTGTGGTGACTCTTGATCACCTTGCCCGTAATGTTCAGCGACTCAATACGGTCTGGATAGATGGTTCCCTGAGCCAACCATTTGGCATCGGTAATCTTCTTAGCCTCGGCATTGAACACCTCCACGAAGTCTCGACCAATAATCTTACGTTTCTTTTCGGGTTCGGTAACACCTTCAAGGTCGGCAAAGAACTTCTCACTGGCATCCACGCCAATCACGTTCAAGCCCAGTACCTTGTAGTCGTCCATCACCTGCTGGAACTCGTTCTTGCGCAGCATGCCATGATCCACGAAGATACAGGTCAGTCGGTCGCCAATGGCCTTATTCAGCAGAACGGCAGCCACACTGGAGTCAACACCACCCGAAAGGCCAAGAATCACACGGTCGTTACCCACCTGCTGTTTCAGTTCGGCAACGGTGGTATCGACGAACGAGGCTGCACTCCATTCCTGCTTAGAACCACAGATATCAACAACGAAGTTCTTCAACAGCAGACTGCCTTGTACAGAGTGGAACACCTCGGGGTGGAACTGTACGGCCCAGATACCTGTGGAGAGTTGAGAGTTAAGAGATGAGAGATGAGAGTTGGGAGCACACCAAAAGGCTGCGTTCTTTACGTCCTTGGTTGAGCCAATCACTTCGAAACCTTCAGGAATGGCAGTAATGGTATCGCCATGACTCATCCAAACCTGTGAACCTTTCTCAAAGCCCTTGAACAGAGGGTTCTCTGTATCAACAGTTTCAAGATGGGCACGACCATATTCGCGAGAATCAGCTTTCTCCACCTTACCGCCAAGGGAATGGGAGATAAACTGTGCTCCATAGCAAATACCCAGCACCGGCAGTCGGCCAACGAACTGGCTCAAGTCCACTTTGAACGCCTCTGGGTCGTGAACCGAATAAGGCGAACCACTCAGAATAACACCAATCACTGAGGGGTCATCCTTTGGGAACTTGTTGTAAGGGAGAATCTCGCAGAAGGTATCCAGCTCGCGCACACGACGGCCTATCAGCTGTGTGGTCTGCGAACCGAAATCAAGAATGATAATCTTCTGTTGCATATTATAAGTTATTAATAAAGTTTTCAGCCTGATCCAGTGTATCCAGCTTGCCAACGTCCATCAGACGGAGGTCCTTCATTTCAAGCCCCATAAAGGTACACTGGTGACAGTATTTCAAATAAAAGTCCATGATACCGAAGCGGTCGGGCATCTCCTTAAACAGAGGATACACACTGGGCGACAGTACATGAATGCCTGAAAAGGCCAATTTTCTGAGAGATGAAAGTTGTGAGGTGAGAGAAGATATATTACCTTTTTGTTCTCCTGTTTCGATGTTGATCCAGCCTTGCAGACGCATCGTGTCATCAAACTGCAAATAGCGCTTCGTATTGCGCCAACTCACCAAGAGCAGGGCATCTGGACTATTCTGAGACACATTGTCGTAGAGTGCTGCCACATCCACATTACTCAATATATCGACATTATGAATCAGTATCGGACTCTCCGCATCAAACAGGGGCAAGGCTTTTTTTATTCCGCCTCCAGTCTCCAACAGTCCGTCACGCTCATCGCTGATGCGAATATCCAATTCAAAGTTATTGTTCTCCTTCAGATAATCCACGATTTGGTCGGCAAAATGATGCACATTGACTACCAGGCGCTCAAAGCCGGCAGCTTTCAGTTTCAGCACGACATGCCACAGCAACGGCTGTCCGGCCACTGGCACCAACGCTTTCGGCATTGTATCAGTCAGCGGTTTCAGTCTTGTGCCAAGCCCTGCGGCAAAAATCATTGCTTGTTTCATTGCGGACAGCTATTGAATATTATTCAAATATTGAATTATATGAAGATATTGGGAATTAATCTGGATTATAGCCGAAGTTGTCAAGTTCTTTCTTCGATGAACGCCAGTCTTTATCCACTTTCACAAACACCTCAAGGAAGATGTGCTTGTCAAAGAATTTCTCAAGCGTCTTGCGGGCCTCTGTAGATACTTTCTTCAGTGCAATGCCCTGATGACCGATGATAATACCTTTCTGACTATCACGCTCCACATAAATCACGGCATTGATATGTATCTGACGGTCATCCTCTTTGAAGCGCTCCACAACAACCTCCACCGAATAAGGAATCTCTTTGTCGTAGAACAAGAGGATTTTCTCACGGATTATCTCGCTGACAAAGAAGCGGGCGGGCTTGTCTGTCAACTGGTCTTTATCAAAAAAGGCCGGACTTTCAGGCAATAGTTCCTGAATGCGTTTCAACAGCAGGTCAACACCAAACTTATTCTTTGCCGAAATAGGAAGAATCTCGGCATTGGGCAACAGTAAGTGCCACTTTTCAACAATAGCGGTCAGGAGAGCTTGAGGATTAGAAGCCCAAGGTGTTTTCGTTGCGCCCTGAGAACCCGAAGTTTTCGCAGTTTCCTGATTAGACAACTCGTCTATCTTATTGATAAGCAGGAGAACAGGGATGGTCATTTTCTGCACTTTCTCCAAAAACTCCATGTTCTTTTCGGGGTTCTCCACTACATCGGTGACGTAAAGCAACACATCAGCGTCGGTGAGTGCACTCTCCGAGAAAGCGAGCATTGACTCCTGCAGCTTGTAATTGGGTTTCAACACACCGGGGGTATCACTGAACACAATCTGCATATCAGGCGTGTTCACTATACCCATAACACGATGGCGCGTGGTCTGCGCCTTAAAGGTAGCAATAGAAATACGCTCACCAACCAACTGGTTCATGAGCGTACTTTTACCTACATTGGGATTTCCAACAATATTTACGAATCCTGCTTTATGCATATAAAAGCGGTTGCAAATTATTCACTTTTTCACTTTTCACCTCCATCATACGCCCACTTCAAGTAGCATGCTCCGTGAACAAAGCCTGCACCGAAAGCTGTGAGGATGAGGTTGTCGCCTTTCTTCAGCTTGTTCTCATATTCCCACAATGCCAAGGGGATGGTGGCAGCCGATGTATTACCGAAGTGCTCAATATTAACCATCACCTGCTCCATTGGCAGTTCCAAGCGCTTAGCCACTGCTTCGATGATGCGCATATTGGCCTGATGAGGAACCACCCATTGGATGTTTTCTTTGTTCAGTCCGTTGCGCTCAGCAATCAGTGCGCAGTCGTCACTCATGTTGGTCACAGCATAACGGAACACCGTACGGCCTTCCTGGTAAGTATAGTGTAGTCTATGATCGATCGTGAAATAGCTCGGTGGACATACTGAACCGCCTGCTTTCATATGAAGGAAGGGCAGTCCCTTTCCATCCGTACGCAGATAAGAATCCATGAAACCGATATTCTCTTCTTCAGTAGCCTCCAGCAGAACAGCTCCAGCGCCATCACCAAAGAGGGGACAGGTAGAACGGTCCTTATAGTCAGTTACCGATGACATCTTATCAGCGCCAATCACGATAATCTTCTTATAGCGGCCCGACTGAATCATTGTCGAAGCCACGTCAAGCGTGTAGAGGAATCCACAGCAAGCAGCCCAGAAATCGAATGCCATTGCATTCTTCAGTCCAAGCTTGCCCAGCACGATGCTGGCTGTCGAAGGAAACTTATAGTCGGCTGTTGAAGTCGACACAATCAGTGCATCAATGCTATCTGGGTCAACGCCCGTTTTCTGAATCAGTTGCTTGGCAGCCTTGCGCGCCATATAAGAAGTGCCGAGACCCTCTTCAGTGAGAATTCGGCGCTCCTTGATTCCGACACGCGTCATAATCCACTCATCGTTGGTATCAACCATGCGCGACAATTCCTCGTTGGTGAGGATATAGTCAGGCACATAGCCACCCACGCCAGTGATGATCGCGTTTATCTTAGCCATTGATTACTCTGCTACTTCTTCGTCCTTCTTGATAGCAACCTTGCCACGATAGTAACCACAGGTGGGGCATACTGTGTGATAAACATAGTAAGCGCCACAGTTGGGGCATACGGCCAGTGTAGGAGCTACAGCCTTGTCATGGGTACGACGCTTAGCGGTACGAGTGTTTGATTGTCTTCTTTTAGGATGTGCCATATCAATCTTTAATTTTTAATTGTTAATTTTTTAATTTTCAATTTTCAATTTTGCTAAAGCGCTCCAACGTGGGTCAATCTCCTTTTTTGCGTCCGCATCACTGCTTCGGGCAGCCGAATGTTCTGTGAGCACTCGCATCATAGCATCGTTACAATCGCCAGGTTGATGAACGTGCTGGATGGGTACCGCTAAGGCTATTGTCTCATACAACGTCCATGTAATGTCGAGAACGCCTTCGTTCTCATCAACCATTACAAGATCGTCTTGCAAAGAGCTTCCGCTTCCCTCTTCTATCTGATCGGCAGACACCAATTTCACCACTTGACGCAAATTCGTCTTAATAGGCTGATCCATGTCGTCCAAACAACGATCGCAGGGTATGCGGACTGTGCCACTGATATCAAGCAGAAGTTCAAAAAAGCCGACAGCCTTGCGTATAGACCCCGACACATGCAGAGAGCCTCCTTGTATATCAGCATCGTTCAAAGCAGAAAAATAGTCGTCAGTCAACTCATATTCTAAAGATGTAATATCTTCAGAGAGTGCTTTCAAATCTATTTTAAACTGCTCAAAACTACACATTTATTCGCTTTTTGGGGTGCAAAGTTACTCAAATTTTTCAAAACTTGTGCCGAATATTAAGCTTTTTTCAATAAAAACGTATATCTTTTTCATATAGAGCCTTATTTCTGCACATTAAAGTATGGTATGTGCAAAGAAAAAGCACAAGTTTTCTTGACCGTTTATTTTCGGGTTCGCAATTCTATTCGGAAGGTAGTGCCTCGGCCTACTTCCGAGTTTTTCACATAGATACGCCCCTTGTGATATTCTTCTACAATACGTTTGGCCAGCGACAGTCCAAGCCCCCATCCGCGTTTTTTAGTGGTAAAGCCAGGACGGAACACATTGCCCACGTTCTTCTTCTTGATTCCCTTTCCGTTGTCGGTCACTTCAATAGCCACTATATCATCCTCTTCCAACAGCCAGAGATCGATTTTTCCCTGCCCGTCTTCCATGGCATCGACTGCATTCTTACAGAGATTTTCTATTACCCACTCGAAAAGCGAAGCATTCATCTTCACTATCACGTCATGGTCTGGATAATGTCCCTTGATAGACACTTTCTGCGAAGTTCGCTTGTCCATATAGGCTATCACATGATCCAGTACCTCGTTCATTGATGCATCGACAGGTTCTGGCAAAGAGCCAATCTTGGAGAAACGCTCTGCTATTCGTTCCAAGCGCCTTACGTCCTGTTCCATTTCAGGAATCAGTTCATCCTGCGGATAACTCTCTTTCAGTATCTCTACCCATGCCATTAAACTGGAGATAGGAGTGCCTAACTGATGGGCTGTTTCCTTCGAAAGTCCCACCCACACTTTATTCTGTTCAGCACGCTTCGACGACAACAGAGCAAAGATAGCTACGATGGCGAAGATAAGAACGATTCCCAACTGCCAATAGGGCCACATGGTGAGTCGTTTCAACATAGTCGATTCGTCATAGCAAACATACAGGTAGTCTGAAGTGCCGTTCAGTTCTATCTTAATACGATTTCCTGCTTTCTGCATGCGTTGTCCGTAATCGGCTATAAAGGACAGCGTATCATCGCCTTCCACCTTTATATTGCGCCAATCGGTCACATTTCCATCCTTGTCCATCACGATAACAGGAATGGTATTATTACTTTCTATGACGCTCATCACCAAGGCAAGATCCGTGGTCTCGTCGGCATTATTGAAAGCATTCATAGCCTGCGCCCAAACCTCCATCTTACCGTGTTCCTCAACCTGTAGGTCACGCACCAGATAGTGTGACACTAACAACGAGAGCCCGGCAATCACAATTGCCGAGAACACCAGTAAAATCTTAACCTGCCGGATGCGATCAGTCCATTGCATACTTTCTCTTTAGAGCACTTTCTATATAACGCAGAAAGCAGTCAAATATTGCAACAATTGCTTATTTCCCTTTAGAAAGGAGTGAGAGCAAACGACTACAACCCTCCTGCACGTCTCTCCAAGTTGCATCGAAGTTACCCGTGTACCACGGATCTGCTACTTCTCCAGGTCTGTCGGTATAGTCAAGCAGCATATGTATCTTGTCGTCAGGATCATTCCCACAGATGCGTCTCATATTCCGAATATTCCATTCGTCCATACCGATAAGCAGGTCAAAACGATCATAGTCGCGAGCAGTCATTTGACGAGCCGTCTTTCCCTTGCACGATATTCCGTGCTCAGCCAATTTACGACGGGCAGGCGGATACACCTCATTACCTATTTCTTCTGTTGATGTAGCAGCCGACTCAATATAGAATGAATCCAAAAGGCCAGCTTTCTCTACCAAATCTTTCATCACGAACTCGGCCATCGGACTTCTACATATATTACCATGACAAACGAACAGAATGCTGATTTTCTTCATATTCTCAGAACAACTATTCGTAGTCATCGATTACATTATTGGTGAAGTCCATCATCGGCTTGGCTGCACGGAACATTTTCTCGCACTCATCCAGCCATCCGTCACCTTCAAAAAAGTCTTCATCTACATGATGCCAACAACAATAATTCTTCAGACGAAGATATTTCACATATTCCCAGTCTCGAGGAAAACCAGACGGACACGTCTTCAGCTTCTCCAATCCGAATCCCTGCGGGTCGTCCCATGAAGCATCGTCGTTGCCACCGAAAAATTTCAGAAACTCTTTACTCTCCACGCAACGAAGCCATTCATCAGTATTGGCCATTATCTCGTTTCTACAAGAAGTCAAGATATTCGTCGGCAACCAATAGCACCCGACAGCCACCAGACAGTGGTCAGGCTCTAAGTGAATATAATACCCACCATGCAATGCTTTCTTGCCATGCGCACACATATATGCGCCTAAATGATTCTTATAAGGTGATTTGTCAGGAGAGAAACGGGTATCACGATAAAAGCGATATGTACAGTCTTTCACTTGCAGATGACCAATAGAGGGATCGAAAGTAACGATACGCTCTAAAGCCTTACTCACGCCCTGTTCAAAATCAGAGCGAACTGCTTCGTATTCAGCCTTATGTTCTTGAAACCAAGGCCGATTATTATTTGCCTGCACTTCACGCAGAAACTTCAAGATTCTTTTTGCGTCCATAATTTATTCAATTTGTGCAAAAGTAAAGAAAAATACTGAAACCACCAAAAAATCCTAAGAATCCTATTTCCCCCTTCAACGCCATCAACAACAGAAAAGCCCTGTCTCATTGCTGAAACAGGGCTTTCTCAAGAAAGACGGCGGCCTCCTACTCTCCCGCATTGCATTGCAGTACCATCGGCGCAGGCGGGCTTAACTTCTCTGTTCGGAATGGGAAGAGGTGGGACCCCGCTGCAATAACCACCTTAATATAGGTTATGACATATCAACACAAAGACTGAAGATACAGTTGAAAGTAAGCGCCAATCGGAGAAACCATTCGGGCAATTAGTAGTGCTCGGCTTTGACGTCACCGTCTTTACACCTGCACCCTATCAACGTCGTAGTCTGCGACGACCCTATATGGAGCCCTAATCTTGTGGCCGGCTTCGCACTTAGATGCTTTCAGCGCTTATCCGAACCCGACGCGGATACCCGGCGGTGCACCTGGCGGTACAACCGGCAGACCGGAGGTCGGTCAATCACGGTCCTCTCGTACTAGTGACCGGTCCACTCAAGACTCCCACGCCCACGATAGATAGAGACCGAACTGTCTCACGACGTTCTGAACCCAGCTCGCGTGCCACTTTAATGGGCGAACAGCCCAACCCTTGGGACCTTCTCCAGCCCCAGGATGTGACGAGCCGACATCGAGGTGCCAAACCACCCCGTCGATATGAGCTCTTGGGGGGGATCAGCCTGTTATCCCCGGAGTACCTTTTATCCTTTGAGCGACGGACCTTCCATACGGATCCGCCGGATCACTATGCCCCAGTTTCCTGCCTGCTCGGCATGTCTGCCTCCCAGTCAAGCGCCCTTATGCCATTGCACTCTGTAAGGCCGGTTACCAATCGGCCCGAGGGCACCTTTGGAAGCCTCCGTTACGCTTTTGGAGGCGACCACCCCAGTCAAACTACCCACCAAGCAGTGTCCGGATTATCACCCGTTAGACCTCAGGCAGCAGAAGGGCCGTATTTCAAGGATGGCTCCACAACGCCTGGCGACGCCGCTTCATAGCCTCCGGCCTATCCTACACATCCGATGACCAAGGTCAGTGCTAAGCTGTAGTAAAGGTTCACGGGGTCTTTTCGTCCCATCGCGGGTAATCGGCATCTTCACCGATACTACAATTTCACTGAGATCGTGGCCGAGACAGCGTCCGGATCATTACACCATTCGTGCAGGTCGGAACTTACCCGACAAGGAATTTCGCTACCTTAGGACCGTTATAGTTACGGCCGCCGTTTACTGGGGCTTCAATTCAATGCTGCAACTTGCGTATGACATCTCCTCTTAACCTTCCAGCACCGGGCAGGTGTCAGGCTGTATACATCATCTTTCGAGTTTGCACAGCCCTGTGTTTTTGTTAAACAGTTGCCTGGACCTATTCTCTGCGCCTCCCCCGGAGGGGAGGACCCTTTATCCCGAAGTTACAGGGTCAGTTTGCCTAGTTCCTTAGCCACGACTCTCTCAACGCCTTAGTATGTTCTACCCGACTACGTGTGTCCGTTTGCGGTACGGGTTCCCTAACGGTTAAGCTTAGCGGATTTTCTCGGGAGTATGATTACCTGCACTATCGGCTCTCCCCGAAGGGAGTGCCGTACTATGGGGCATCAGCTCGGATGGTGGATTTGCCTGCCATCCTCATAGCCTAGACCCGTCAACGCACACATCCGTCGGTGCGCGGCAGTGTCACTGCTCCGTCTCCACAATCGCCCGTAAGGGAAGTCACGGAATATTAACCGTGTCTGCCATCGCCCTCGCCGTTCGGCTGAGACTTAGGACCCGACTAACCCCGGGCTGAATGACATCGCCCGGGAAACCTTAGTCTTATGGCGGGAGGGAATCTCACCCTCCTTATCGTTACTTATACCTACATTTGCTTTTCCTGAAACTCCACCAAGGGTCGTCCCATGGCTTCGGCGTCGCAGGAATGCTCCCCTACCGATACTTTTATTATTGCTATCCCGCGCCTTCGGTACCTGTCTTATACCCGATTATTATCCATGCACGGCCTCTCGACTAGTGAGCTGTTACGCACTCTTTGAATGAATGGCTGCTTCCAAGCCAACATCCTAGCTGTCATCGAGGCCACACTTCGTTAGACTAACTCAGACAGGATTCCGGGACCTTAGACGGCGGTCTGGATTCTTCTCCTCTCGGGGACGGACCTTAGCACCCGCCCCCTTACTGCCGGACTGCAGACCGTGAGCATTCGGAGTTCGTCAGGTCTCGATAGGCGGTGAAGCCCTCTTGACCTATCGGTCGCTCTACCTCTCACGGTGATCATCCGACGCGGCACCTAAATGCCTTTCGGGGAGTACGAGCTATCTCCGAGTTTGATTGGCCTTTCACTCCTACACACACCTCATCCGGAAGCTTTTCAACGCTTATCGGTGCGGACCTCCATCCCGTGTTACCGGGACTTCATCCTGGACATGTGTAGATCACTCGGTTTCGCGTCTACCCCCACCAACTCAACGCCCTATTCAGGCTCGCTTTCACTGCGGTTCCGCTACATAGAAGCTTAACCTCGCTGGTGATGGTAACTCGTAGGTTCATTATGCAAAAGGCACGCCGTCACTGCAAAATGCAGCTCCGACCGCTTGTAGGCGCCTGGTTTCAGGGACTATTTCACTCCCCTCATCGGGGTGCTTTTCACCTTTCCCTCACGGTACTCGTTCACTATCGGTCTCCCGGGAGTATTTAGCCTTACCGGATGGGCCCGGCAGATTCGCGCAGAATTACTCGTGTTCCGCGTTACTCAGGATACCACTAGGCTGAATCTGTGTTCGTATACAGGATTATCACCTTCTATGATCCGTCTTTCCAGACGGTTCTACTCCACATCAACATGCCACGGCGTGGTCCTACAACCCCGACGGTGCATTGCTACACCGGCGGTTTAGGCTCTTCCCCGTTCGCTCGCCACTACTGGGGGAATCATTGTTATTTTCTCTTCCTCGAGGTACTAAGATGTTTCAGTTCCCTCGGTTAGCTTCCCTACATAAGCAGGGATAGTCACACTTCATATGACTGGGTTGTCCCATTCGGAAATCCTCGGATCAAAGGTCATTTGCACCTACCCGAGGCTTATCGCAGCTTATCACGTCCTTCATCGCCTCCGGGAGCCAAGGCATCCACCAGACGCCCTAACTCGATTTCGCCTACATTCCAACTCGTGCCGGTAAGAGCGCTATCATATAGCGCAATACCTGGCAAAAGCAAGAATTGCTCATACTTTCAGCTGTATTGAGATTATTTCTAATCTTGTGACTTCTAAAAAGTCTTTACTTACAGTCTTGTGTCTCAATATGTCAAAGATCTCTTCCGGTTCCTCTCAGAGTATTCCGAGTCGTCTGAGTAATCTGAACCGAATAGTGGAGAATAACGGATTCGAACCGTTGACCCCCTGCTTGCAAAGCAGGTGCTCTAGCCAACTGAGCTAATCCCCCGTTAAGAGAATTGATAATTGAAAATTGATAATTGACAATTACCTCAGAGTAGTCCCAGGCAGACTTGAACTGCCGACCTCCACATTATCAGTGTGGCGCTCTAACCAACTGAGCTATAGGACTCTCATAAGTCGGTCAGAGGGGGTGCCTCTGCCCAGCCTCATTTTTCTCTATTCTTTATTAAACAGTTGTGTAGTAAAGAAGCACTGGGGTTATCAAACCACTGTATAGCGTCCTCTCCAGAAAGGAGGTGTTCCAGCCGCACCTTCCGGTACGGCTACCTTGTTACGACTTAGCCCCAATTACCAGTTTCGCTCTAGGCCGATCCTCGCGGTCACGGACTTCAAGCGCCCCCGGCTTTCATGGCTTGACGGGCGGTGTGTACAAGGCCCGGGAACGTATTCACCGCGCCATGGCTGATGCGCGATTACTAGCGAATCCAGCTTCATGGGGTCGGGTTGCAGACCCCAATCCGAACTGAGGATGACTTTAAGGATTGGATCGTCCTTGCGGACGACCGGCTCTCTGTATCACCCATTGTAACACGTGTGTAGCCCCGGACGTAAGGGCCGTGCTGATTTGACGTCATCCCCACCTTCCTCACACCTTACGGTGGCAGTATCACCAGAGTGCCCAGCATCACCTGATGGCAACTAATGAAAAGGGTTGCGCTCGTTATGGCACTTAAGCCGACACCTCACGGCACGAGCTGACGACAACCATGCAGCACCTCCACAGGAGCCCCGAAGGGCCTCATCATCTCTGAATCGTTCTCCTGCAGTTCAAGCCCGGGTAAGGTTCCTCGCGTATCATCGAATTAAACCACATGTTCCTCCGCTTGTGCGGGCCCCCGTCAATTCCTTTGAGTTTCACCGTTGCCGGCGTACTCCCCAGGTGGGATGCTTAACGCTTTCGCTTGGCCGCTTACTGTATATCGCAAACAGCGGGCATCCATCGTTTACCGTGCGGACTACCAGGGTATCTAATCCTGTTCGATACCCGCACTTTCGAGCTTTAGCGTCAGTTAAGGACTCGGAGGCTGCCTTCGCAATCGGGGTTCTTCGTGATATCTAAGCATTTCACCGCTACACCACAAATTCCGCCTCCGTCGTACTCACTCAAGAAAACCAGTTCGCGACGCACTTCCACGGTTGAGCCGCGGCATTTCACGTCACGCTTAATCTCCGGCCTGCGCTCCCTTTAAACCCAATAAATCCGGATAACGCCCGGACCTTCCGTATTACCGCGGCTGCTGGCACGGAATTAGCCGGTCCTTATTCTTCAGGTACATACAAAAAGGCACACGTGCCTCACTTTATTCCCTGACAAAAGCAGTTTACAACCCATAGGGCCGTCATCCTGCACGCTACTTGGCTGGTTCAGACTTCCGTCCATTGACCAATATTCCTCACTGCTGCCTCCCGTAGGAGTTTGGACCGTGTCTCAGTTCCAATGTGGGGGACCTTCCTCTCAGAACCCCTACTGATCGTGGGCTTGGTGGGCCGTTACCCCGCCAACAACCTAATCAGACGCATCCCCATCCCTTAGCGGAAAACCTTTGGTTCAAATCAGATGCCTTCAATGAACAACATAGGGTATTAATCCGACTTTCGCCGGGCTATTCCCTACTAGGGGGAAGGTTGGATACGCGTTACTCACCCGTGCGCCGGTCGCCATCATCGGTTGCAAGCAACCAACATGCTGCCCCTCGACTTGCATGTGTTAAGCCTGTAGCTAGCGTTCATCCTGAGCCAGGATCAAACTCTTCATTGTAAAATTTGTATCTCTAGAACCAGTACCACTAGTGTAACTAGTAGAACTAGTATCTCTTACTCTGTCTCAGAACAACTATCCAGTAATTCATTCAAGAATTTAACGGTTTGACTTTTGTTACCCAAGTACTTATAAAAGTACTCGCTTCTTGTACTACTTCACTGTCTATGTAAATCTTTCAAAGAACTCTTTCTTAGTCGCTCGTGAGGAGGTGTTCCTCGTAAGCGGATGCAAAGGTACGAATTTTTCTCAAACCACCAAAACTTTTCAATAAAAAATTTGAGAGAAAGTGCATTTTTTACCCCTGATTTGATATATGTCAATTCAAGGAAAAGGGCATACCTTTTATATATTATGCGCGCGTGGAAAGAAGAAGACTCTCCCCCAACCCCTCCCTGTGAGGGAGGGGAGTGAATAGAAAGGCCATCTACAATTCTCAGATATTATTCTAACAAGCTCGGTTATTATTCTAACAATTCTCGGATATTATTCCACCAAAATTAGTTTTGGAGAGAAAGAAACGAAGAACTGGGGCGGAACAGAACTCATGTTGGACCGCAAAAGAAAGCACGCTGAAATAAATTATAGCTAAAATTCGGAAAATTATAGCTATAATCGCGGAAATTATAGCTATAATTTATTTTAGAGTATATCGCGCTGCTGGCAAAGAGAACAAGAACCGGGACGTAACAGAACGGCTATCGAGCTGCAACAGAAATAAGGCTGAAATAAATTTTGGCCATTATTCATTGAATTTTGGCCAAAATTTGAAAAATAATGGCCAAAATTTATTTTAGCATATCAAGCAATAGAGTTCAAGAATTAAAAAGCAAGGACCAAAGATTGACGTGGTTTCAACTGAATAGAACGTGAAAGATCATAGTAACGGTTGGTCAGCACGTCTTTGGCACGTTTGGTAGTTCCAATGACCTCGGCATAACGTTTCACATCCAGCACAGCCGGTTTGGTTGTTCCGTTAAGAATAGTCATAGAAGTACGTCCTTCATACTGACGGGCAATGACATAAATGCCCTGATGAGGAATGAACTGAATCTGCTTGCCTTTTGAGATGAGCGGATTTCCCTTACGCCAATGAAGGAGTCGGCTGAGCCAGGAGAACATCTGCTGCTCGACCCTTGTACGGCCTTCCTTGGTAAAAGCACTATGGTCATCGCCGGGGAAGCCTCCGGGGAAGTCCTTTCGGACATTACCATCCGTGATGCTCTTTGTGCCGTTCATCATAATCTCAGTACCATAGTACAGTTGAGGTATCCTATTGACAGTGAGCAACAAAGCCATGGCCTGTTTCAAGGCCAACGAATCGCATCCATCACCCAAGAAGCGGTCAGTATCGTGATTGTCGATAAAGGCCATGACAGAAGAAGGGTTCGGATAGAGATAGTCGTAAACGAACGAGTTATACAACCTGTTGAAGCCACGCCACCATCCATCGGTCTCTTCATGTTTGCAGGAGTCGAGTGCCTCTTGGAACGAGAAGTCCATCACAGTTTTCAGATAGGAATTCTGATCGCTCAGTTTTGAGTCTTTCTGCCATGCAGCAGTATAAGCGGGTACTGTGACCCATGTTTCGCCAACGGTGTTGAAGTTCGGATACTCCTCGTCGAGTTCTTTCATCCATTGAGCCATCGGTTCACGATAGGCATAGGGATAGGTATCCATTCGAATACCATCAATGCCAGCTGTCTCTATCCACCAGATAGAATTCTGAATGAGGTATCGCATCAGGTGCTGATTGCGCTGGTTTAGGTCGGGCATGGTTGACACGAACCATCCTTCAACGGTTTCACGCTTATCCACTTCCGATGCATAAGGATCCATTACGGGCGTCAGCTTATAACTGGTTTGCAAGAAGTCTGTGCCGCGCGAATCACTGGTACCGTACGACTGTTTCAGCCAGTCAGAGAGATTGAACCAATCCTTTGAAGGCATGTCGGCCACCCAGGGGTGCTCAAATCCGCAGTGATTGAAAATCATGTCCATCACCACTTTCAGTCCCTTGGCATGTGCATCGTCGATAAGTTGGCGATAATCGGCATTCGAGCCGAAACGAGGATCCACTCTGTAGTAGTCGGTAGTAGCGTAGCCATGATAGGTGCTATAGCCGAAATCATTGTCGGGCGAGTTGTTTTCAAGGATAGGAGTAAACCATAAGGCAGTGACTCCCAGTTCGTTGAAATAATCAAGATGCTCGCGCAGTCCCTCCAGATCGCCGCCATGACGCAGTGAAGGTGCGGTACGGTCCTCACGATAAGTTTGCATGCCTTTTATCTGTGGATTGTGATGCGAACCTTGAGCGAAGCGGTCGGGCATGAGCAGATAGAGTACATCACTGATATCGAAACCTTTACGCTGACTTCCCTCCATCTCGCGTGCCTTCAGCAGATAGTCAACTTTCACGGGTTTTCCCTTTTCCACTTTGAAGCTGAGCGTCATTGTTCCGGGCTTAGCATTCTTCAGGTTCATGTAAACAAGAAGATAGTTGGGCGAATCAAGTCGCACCAGACTATCAATCGCTACGCCGGGATAGTCGGTAGTCACCTCTTGTACGTTGCGGATGCCTTTGCCATACACCATCAACTGCACCTGCGGATTCTTCATACCAACGAACCAGTCGGTGGGGTCGATACGGTCAACAGTGACCTTTGTCGTTTTTGCTGCGCTCATCGTCATCATTGGTGCCACGAAGGCGATTAGTAATAGAATACGTTTCATTTAATATCTGGATATTAAGGTTTCATTATTAATTATGTATTATCAATGCCGACTGCGGCGACACGGTGACAGTATTGCCTTCAACGGCAGATATTCCTCTGTAAGCCAGCGATATAACGCCATTGGCACAGACCACAGTATATTTTCCTTCAGGCACGGCAATCTGTTGTTCCTGACGGGTAGAATTCAGTACGACAATGATATCGCGCCATCTGTCACGTCCGGCAAAATTCTTCAAGCGATAAGCCACCACGCCTTCGGGAGCGTCAAGGAACTCCAAGTGCTTGCGCACCAGATCGGCACTTCCCAATCGGAAAGCGGGGTGTTGCTTACGCAGTTGGATGAGTCCCTTATAATACTGGAACACTTGAGGATAACGCAGTTTGTTCTGCCAGTCGAGCTGGTTGATAGAGTCGGGCGATTCATAAGAATTATGGACGCCCTTCTTACTGCGGAGCAGTTCCTCACCCGAGAGCATAAAGGGCACACCCTGAGAAGTGAACACTGCTGTCTGTGCCAACAGGTCGAGACGAATCAGTTCTTCATCGGTAATACCAGGAATGCTGGCACGAAGACGGTCAACCAGACACATATCGTCATGACAAGACACATAACTCATCATCTGTGTAGGATCCATAGCGTAAGGCTTTGAAGAATAGTTCACCTTTGAATAGTCTATCTGAGGATGAGCTATCATTCCGGCGATACCGGCCTTGAGACTTTCCGTCTCCTTATTATTATAAGAGCCGCCCAACCATCCACACTTGGTGTCGTCGCTAAACGGTCCGCGCAGGGCATCACGAATATCATCGCTGAAAGCTGCGATGCCCGGCATCTGAGGAATGTTGGCTTTCATGCCCAACTGGTTGTTAGGCAATGCGCAACCGCCAGCACTCCAACCTTCGCCATAGATGAAGATAGTAGGATCAATCTCATCGAGTGCCTTGCGTATGGCATTCATCGTTGCAATATCATGAACGCCCATCAAGTCAAAACGGAATCCGTCAATATGATACTCATTCACCCAATACTTCACGCTCTCTATCATGAAACGGCGCATCATCGGCTGCTCAGAAGCAGTCTCATTGCCACATCCTGAGCCATTGCTGTAATAGCCTTCGGGTGTCTTGCGATAATAGTAATCGGGATAGGTGCGCTGGAAATTGGAATGGTCGATATCGAAGGTATGATTATACACGACGTCCAGAATCACGGCAATTCCGGCTTTGTGCAGGCTCTCCACCATCTGTTTGAACTCACTGATGCGACAGGCCGGGTCGTAGGGATTGGTAGAATATCCGCCCTCTGGCACATTATAGTTCACCGGGTCATATCCCCAGTTGTACTGTGGCTGAGAAAGACGGGTCTCGTCAACAGAACCATAGTCATAACTTGGCAGGATATGAACAGCATTAACGCCAAGGTCTCTCAGATGCTGAACAGCCCATGGTTCTGTCAATGCAAGATACTTGCCTGGATACTTCGATTCGCGGCGAGCCACAGAGAAATCACGATGGTGCATCTCATAGACCACCAGATCGGCAGGCGACTTGATAACAGGACGCCGCTTGTCCCACTCCTTACTGCCCGGGAATGTCTTAAGAATGGCGCCACGCTTACCATTCACGCCCACAGCCTTAGCAAAAACACCCGGTGTTTCTCCCTTGCCCATGTCAAAGGTATAGAAACGCCCTGCCAAGTCACCTTTCACTGCCACTTGCCACAAGTCCTTACCTACGTGCCGCATTTTGATAGTTTTCTGGGCCTTTCCACCTTCCCCATCCTTATAGATACGCACCAAAACCTGTTTGACACCATCGGGTGCAAACAGTTTGAATACCGTCTCGACAGGTGAATAAGTCATCTCGTCGAAAAAGAAAGACTCACACGAAGGCTTCACCTCTTCACCCGATACATGAGCGGAGAGGTTGCAAGGCAAGAGAGCCAGCATGATTCCTGCTATAAGAAGTGTTTTCATTAGGTTTATTGTTATTGATTTGCTATGGCTGCAAAGATACAAAATATTATTAAATATGTATTTCCTTTCAGCAAACGAAAAGCTTATTAAACGCGCAAACGTTTGCTATTCCTCTATTTACACAATAACCATCCACCTATAGTCGTTATTATCAAGAGTACAAACTTTAAACTACAACAATTACAGTAATAATGAAAAGAACTATTTTACTCATTGCTCTGGGCCTGATGTTTATATCCGGTATGGCCCAATCCCTCTACGTGGGCAGTTACAACATCCGCTATCAGAATGAAGGGGATGCCCAGAAAGGCAATTCATGGCAACAACGATGCCCCGTGATTTGCGGACAATTAAACTTTGAGCATCCCGACATTTTCGGTGCTCAGGAAGTACTGGCAGGCCAATTGCATGATATGATTCAGCAATTGGATGGCTACGACTATATTGGTGTAGGTCGTGATGATGGCAAGGAGAAGGGAGAATATGCGGCTATTCTCTACGACACAAAGAAGATAAAACTACTTGACAATGGTCATTTCTGGCTTTCGGAGACACCAGAGAAGCCAGGTTTGGGATGGGATGCCGCCTGCACCCGTATCTGTACATGGGGACATTTCAAGGATCGCACAACCAAACTACGCTTTTACTTTTTCAACCTTCACATGGATCACGTAGGACGAGTAGCACGTCGCGAGGCTGCCAAACTGGTGGTAGAACGTATCCGCGCCATCACGCAGAAAAAGAACGATCCCGTTATACTGACAGGCGACTTCAATGTTGACCAAAACGACGAGATTTATACCATCTTCACCGAATCGGGCATACTGAAAGACAGCTACGAGCATGCCCGTCTGCGTTTTGCTGAGAATGGAACGTTCAACAGTTTCGACTCAGACCTGAAAACAGAAAGCCGCATTGACCATGTGTTCGTTTCACCACAGCTGACGGTTGACCGCTATGGCATCTTGACCAACTGCTACTGGAAAGCAACCGACCAATCGGCTATCACGCAGAAAGGAGAGCATGCTCCTCAAGAAATCAATTTTAGCAAGTATGAACGAAGACTACCTTCTGACCACTATCCTGTATTCGTTCATCTGAAAAGATAAAAAACTCGCTTTTTAAATAGGATACAAAAAAAAATCGGAGCAACTTGCCATTGCTCCGATTTTTTATGTCCATATTAGAGAGCCTTCAAGCTCACGGCAAATCCACCGCCAGGAGCCTCAGTCAGTTTCAACACATCATTCTTTTTCACCACCTTCTTAGTGATTACATACGCCTGCGGATTCTTCTCATAGTGAGCATCCTTGGCATCCTGATAGATGGTACACTCATACTTACGGCCTTTATCAAGGAAGTCGAGTTTCACATTGACCTTATGTCCGTCCTCATTGCACTTTCCTCCTACAAACCAATTGTCGGTGCCCTTTGCCTTACGGGCTACAGTGATATAGCGAGCAGGCTCAGCCTCCAGATAGCGAGAGTCATCCCAGTCGCATGCCACATCCTTAATAAACTGGAAGGCATCCAGGAAACGCTCATAATTCTCAGGCAGGTCGGCAGCCATCTGCAAAGGAGAATACATAGTAAGATATAGAGCGAGTGAACCGCAAAGGGTGATACGAGCCCATGAAGGATTGCTGCTCCACTCTGACAGTCTGGTGACGAAGATACCGGGAGTATAGTCCATCGGACCGCCCTGCAAACGGGTGAAAGGAAGAATACAGGTGTGATTAGGATTAGAACCGCCGAAAGCCTCGTATTCAGTTCCACGTGCGCTCTCGCCGCCCACCAAATTGGGATAGGTGCGGCAAATACCTGTAGGACGTGTTGCCTCATGACTGTTCACCATGATATGATGCTTGGCAGCCTCCTTGATGACATACAGGTAGTGATTGTTCATAGACTGTGAATAGTGGTGATCGCCACGGGGAATCATATCGCCCACATAACCAGTTTTCACAGCATCATAACCGTATTTGTTCATCAGTTCGAAAGCCTCCTTTATGTGGCGCTCATAGTTTTGGGTAGAGCTGCTCGTTTCATGGTGCATCAGAATCTTCACACCTTTGGAATGGGCATACTCATTCAAGGCCTTAAGATCGAAATCGGGGTATGGAGTCACGAAATCGAACACATCGCGTTTCCACATGTTGGCCCAGTCTTCCCAACCTACGTTCCATCCCTCAACCAGCACTTGGTCAAGACCATGTTCGGCAGCGAAATCAATATAGCGGCGCACTTTCTCATTGTTAGCACCATGACGACCGTTAGGCTTCACCTTTGTCCAGTCGATATTGTCGAGATGAATGCTGGGAAATTCGTCGGTATAGTTCCAGGAGCTCTTACCCACAATCATCTCCCACCACACGCCACAATACTTGGTGGGATGAATCCAACTGGTATCCTCAATCTTACAGGGTTCGTTCAAGTTCAGAATCAGGTTAGACGACAACATATCGCGTGCATCATCGCTGACCATCACCGTGCGCCAAGGAGTTTCGCAAGGAGTCTGCATGCAACCTTTCAGTCCTGTGGCATCGGGTGTGAGATGACTCACAAACGTGTAGGGCTCGGGCAAAGAATAGTTAGAAGGTTGAGGGTTGGGCGTATAGGCATTGGTACCTCCACCCAGTTTTGTGGTAAGATGTTTAGTTTCTGCATCAACCAGTTCAAGGTGCATAGTAGCATAGTCCAGACAGGCTGCCTCATGAATATTGATATAGAGGCCATCGTCTGATTTCATCTGCAACGATGTCTGCACACCTGTTTCAGAGAAAGGAGCCACACTGGAGTTACCCCAGTTCACGGCATCGTGCATGCGAGCACGGATTTCTGAAAGACGGGTTTCCTGGGTCACCTGCTCCTGCGTATCGTAGTCGCCGGGAAGCCACCATGCAGTATGATTGCCAGCCATACGGAACTCAGAACGTTCGTCTTTAATCAGGAAATAGTTCAGGTTTCGCTGCTGTGGAAATTCGTATCGGAAACCAATACCATCATCATAGACACGGAAACGGATAGCGATGGTGCGCTGCTCTTTGGATTGTGTCAAGGTAGCGACATACTCATTGTAGTGATTACGGATGTCGCGTGTCTCACCCCAAACAGGTTGCCAGGTTTCATCGAAAGTCGAGGTAGCCTCACTCTGCAACTGAAAGCCTTCCATCAAATCGGTCTCATCGTACCCTTTTGAGGCATGCTTGTCCTTGGCCAGTTCCAATCCTAAACGCGACTGGAGAACTACCGGACGACCTTTGTACGACATTTCGTAGGTGGGACGTCCCTTGGCATCGAGCGAGAAGTTTAACACGATGTTGCCGTTGGGCGATTTCACCTCACCTGCCATTACCATCAGCGGCATCATCAGCAGGCCCAATAACAAGTTTCTTTTTCTCATTACTAAAAATTACTTACGGTTGTTTTTTACTTTTATATTACTTACAATATTTAATAAAATTATTACTACCTGTTTCTTTAAACTGCTCCGAGCTACATTTTATTGTGTATGCTCGGAGCAGTTGACGTGTTTTTGAAACAATAGTATAGAGTAAAAAAGGTATGTTTATTTTCGACCGCTGTTCACAATCAGTTCTGTAACAGTATTATTGAATTCGTTGGAAGCCATAAGCTGTTCGATACTGATGTGCATACGGTAGCGCCAATAATGTCGCGGATTGGCCGGAATATTGATACGCTCTGCATCAGCCTCCGGCAAACGGAGTCCCTCGTCAATTGACATCCAGTCTTGCAATGAAACCAGACACAACATAGAAGGTGAGGTAAGGTGGCGCGAAACAATATCCTTAGCCAACCATCCTGGCAGTGGATGAGGAGCAGGCCCTTCACGATGGAGCATCATGCCGTAGTAAGCCTGTGTCTGATCCCAGTCTTCATCCCACCATTGTCTGAGCGTAGCCATGTCGTGAGTAGAGATGGTATCGACCGAACGGTATGGATTACGCTTCAGTTTTCCGAAACGCAATGAGGGGTCTTTCGGCATGGACTGTATCTCAAGAGAAAGAATACGCAAATCGTGCATCACCCAAGCCACGCAATCAGGAACCATACCTAAGTCCTCTGCACAGCAAAGCATACGGGTGGCCTGTGTAAGACGAGGCAGTTTTTTCATAGCCTCCTCATACCAGAATTGATTGTTGCGACGATAGAAATAGTCGTTGTACATATCCCAGAACCGCTGCTGCTCATCGCCGGGCAAGTTACGGAATGCCTCTAATTTAGGTGCATTGATACGTGGATGCCACATATTCTTCTGTTTATGATCCTCGAGATAGAATTCCTGACGGAAAGGCAGATGCCAGCGATTCTCTATCTCATCGACACTCATCGGTACAGAAGGTTGGAACTGACCATACAATCCACTCTTTTCGGGCATAGGGATTTCCCATATTCGGAAGAAGCCCAATACATGATCAATACGATATGCATCGAAATACTCTTGCATCTTACGGAAACGGCGCACCCACCACTGACATCCGTCACGCAACATTTCGTCCCAGTTGTAAGTGGGGAATCCCCAGTTCTGACCGTCCTCAGCAAAAGCATCGGGTGGTGCACCAGCCTGACCATTCAGATTGAAATAGCGTGGTTCAACCCAAGCCTCAACACCATCACGAGATATACCTATAGGAATATCGCCTTTCAGTATCACCTTATTCTTACGCGCATACGCATGGGCTGAGCGCATCTGCTGATCAAGATTAAACTGAACGAAGTACCAGAACTCACGTGCAGCGAGAGAGGCTTTGTCGTCAGTATGCTCGGTATATTTTGCATCACTACCCCACTTGGCAAATTCCGGAGTACCGTATTTATCACGATTCACACAGAATTGGGCATAGGGTTCAAGCCATTCCTTGTTCTGTTCAAAGAAATCCTTAAAGGCTTTGGTACGCTTCACGCGTGCCCATTCCTGTTTGAACAATGCTTTCAGATAGTCCATCTTAGCCTTAAACACACGCTCATAGTCTATCTGAGGAAGGGCATTCAGTTCAATTCGAAGCGCTTCGAATTGCTGTCTGAGCGACTCGTCTTTCAACTGAGGGAGTTGTCGTAAATCAGTATATTGCGGATGTAAGGCATAGATACTGATACTATTGTATGGATAACTATCCTGCCAAGTTCCTGTCATATTGGTATCGTTGATGGGCAATACCTGAAGAATACGCTGACGGGTCTTTGCACACCAGTCAACCATGAGCTTCAAGTCGCCGAAATCGCCCACGCCGAAACTACCTTCACTGCGCAATGAGAACACAGGCACAACCGTTCCTGCTCCCTTCCAAGGATAGATAGTGAAATATGCTTGGGGGAGCTCATAGACAACCACCTCGTTTCCCTCAATATCAGGAAGTTGGACACAACGGTTCATGGAATTTTCCCAAAGGGCTACAGACTCGTTCTCGATATTACGGACAACGAACTTAAACTCAAACCATCCGGGCAGACGATCGGCATCCAGACTGACCACCCACTCGTTACACTCGTGTTCAGTCATGGGCAATGCACGTTTCACATCCCAAGCACCCAGATATTCGGGAGCACCTACCAACACCAAATACTCGCCTGCGCGCAACTGTGGAGCCCGCACTTTCAGTCGAATGGTCCGTGCAAACTCAGTTCCGGCACTGAGTGCACGCTTGCGATTGGCCACGCACTCAGTAAAGGCGGAAGAATAGAGGTAACTGTCTTCGGGAATGTCAAGCCAGTGATCATAGACGGTGTAATGAGTTCCACGAACGGCTGCAAATTCCAAGCGGTGAGGCTCTGCAAGCCATTCGTGGCGCAGTTCCTGCTGGTCGTTACATACACTATAATAATAGTCAATAAAAGTACCTGTCTTGGCCGAACGTGTCATTTCAAGCACCCAATGCTCTCCGTCAGCGCTGGTCATCTCATAGTTCTCTACCGGCTTTCCATTATCGACGACCACCAGTTTCAGTCGCTCTCCATAAGAGGTGCGATAGTCAAGGTTAAACTGAATATTCATATTGTATAGTAGTTTGTTATTATTTCTTAGCTTTGATTGCAAACACACACAGGGTGCCGATAAACAAGCTGACACCAGCTACGAACATCATGTTGTACTGATGACTGCCAACCAGTGAGAGTATGGTACCACCTAAAAGAGCGGCAATAATCTGAGGAATACAGATGGTACAGTTGAACAGGCCCAGATAAGCGCCCATGTGTCCATAGCCCTGCAAGGCATTGGTGACCAATGCAAAAGGCATAGCCAACATAGCAGCCCATGCGCATCCAATGAGCAGGAACGGGACGAACAATAGGTATTGGTCGGTAACGAAGGGTACAAGGATAAAGCCTACGGCGCCCAACAAGAGGCTGAAAGCATAGGCTATCTTCATATTGCGGAACTGTGGCAGTACCATTGCCCATAGTACAGCACCCAGCGTTTGAACGCCAAACACAATTCCGGTCCAGTTGCCTGCAGCCTGATATCCTTCGGAAGTAACATCGGTAGTTCCCCATACAGTATCACCAATGGTTCCTGTGGTATAGTTCCACATATACAGGAAGGCAGCCCAGCAGAAGAACTGCACCAAGCCGACCTGCCAAAAGGCAACAGGCGCTTTCTTCAACAATGAAAGCCATCCGGCACTATCTTCTTTTCGCTCTTCATTTTCAGAATCGAGAGTAAAGCTTTCGTTATACTCAGCATATTCTTTCGGATTCCACTCCTTCACTTTTGCTGTGGTATAAAGAACACAAAGAATAAGGATAATTGCTCCGATATAGAAAGAATAGATAACCGAATCGGGAACAACACCAGCCTCAGCAGTATTGGCGATGCCTACTGCAGTAAACAGGAAAGGAAAAACAAAACCTACCAGTCCGCCGGCATTGCAAAGAAACGACTGGATGGAATAAGCCTTGGCTTTCTGCTGCTCGTTCACCATATCGCCTACAAGCATTTTAAACGGTTGCATAGCCATGTTGATACTGGTGTCAAGAAGCATCAAGGCACAGGCGCCAAACCAAAGAGCTGCACCGACGGTAAGGCCCAACGAACCAGCATTGGGCAGAAGGAACATCACCAAGACAGCGGCAGCAGCGCCTACAAAAAGATAAGGAATACGACGACCGAAGCGAGTCCATGTCTTATCGCTCATCGTACCCACAATCGGTTGTACAAGCATACCCATCAGCGGCGGCAGAACCCAAAAGAAACTTAAAGTATGCGGATCGGCCCCAAGAGTGGCAAAGATTCTGGAAATATTGGCATTCTGAAGCGAATAAGCAATCTGAACGCCAAAAAAACCGAAGCTCAAATTCCAGAGCTTCCAAAAACTTAAATCCGGTTTTTGTTTCATATCGTCTTTTTTTTTACATTTATCGAGTAGTACCTCTTATTATAAGGCGCGTGCGAACGACACGCTTTTCAACTTTTTCCTTAGGAATTCGTCCTTCAACATGGCCCAACAATATATCGACAGCCTCTTCACCCACTTTTCTACCATGCTGTTCAATAGTGGTAAGCATCGGTTCACAGGACACAGCTCGTATTCCATTAGAGAAACCGCATATAGAGACATCCTCCGGCACACGCAGTCCCATTCGCTTCACCGTATAGAGAATGCCGAGAGCTGTATCATCGTTCACAGCAAAGAAAGCATCGGGATAAGGAGTATCGTTAAACATGTCGGGGGTAATCATCTCTGCATCATGACGATTGTCACAAATACGAGTAAGATGCTCATCAAAAGGCAGACCATGTTTCAGCAAGGCATCTTTATAACCATTGAAACGATTCTTGGCAATTTCAAGATTCATCTGCGAGCCATAATAAGCGATACGCCTGCAACCAGTCTGAATAAGATAGCTCACAGCATTATAGGCAGCCATATAGTCATCGACCACCACCCTACTGGCATCTACGCCTGTACAGATGCGATCGTAGAACACCAAAGGAACACCCGCATCAATCAAACGCCGGAAATGACTATAATCCTGAGTATTTTTAGCCTGAGAAACAATAATGCCACACACCTTGTTTTCAAAAAACGACTGGCATAATTGCACTTCACGCTCATAATGTTCCATACTCTGTGCAACCATTATACGATAGCCTCTGGCCGATGCTTCCTCCTCTATTCCAGCGAGAATCGTAGAGAAAAAGTAATGAACAAGTTCAGGAATAATCACCCCAATGGTTTTCACAGGCTGCACACGACTATGCCTCAGCGATTCAGCCAACATATTCGGCGTAAAATTATGCTCACGCGCATATTGCTGCACCACTTGCCGACGTTCCTTTGAAATACGAGGATTATCTTGCAAAGCTCGTGATACAGTAGCCACACTAATGCCCAATGCTTGGGCTATGTCTTTCATTGTCAGTGGAGCAGATTCTTTCATCTCAGGGTTTACAGTTTTAAGCTATTGACATTGCAAAGATAGTAATAAACACAAATTTGTATTCAATAACCTTTATAATTATTAAACAATCACATTGCAAACGGTTGCATCATCTTGCATAACGTTTTTTTATTAAAAATATTACAAAAAGTTGGAAAGAGACCTATCTTTGCATCGATTTTAATAAGTCTGGGCTAACCAATAGCCTGACATACCATGCCTAGAAATTAATTTTTTAAACTAACATAAACATTTAACACTATCCTAAAATGATGAAGCAGGTAAACATTACCAACCGACGTTTGTCGCTTCGCTTGCGAAGAATTCCTGTCAGGACCCTAGCCCTTCTCATGGGGTTATTCATGACTGTGTGTGCCTATGCACAAATCAATGTGAAAGGCAATGTGAAGGATTCTACAGGAGAGCCCATCATCGGTGCAACGGTTCGCATTGTTGGTCAGCAAGGCGGAACATTAAGTGATTTCGATGGAAACTTCACAATTCAGGCAGCACAAGGAGCCACCCTTGAAGTGAGCTATGTAGGCTATCAGGTGGCTCGCGTAGCAGCAGCCCCCAGTGTTGAGATTATCCTGAAGGATGATGCTCAAGTATTGGAGAACGTTGTCGTGATTGGTTATGGTCGAGCTAAGAAGAGCGACTTAACCGGTTCTGTAACAGCTATCAAGCCAGACGACAAGAACCATGGTCTGAATGTGAATGCGCAAGACATGATCAGCGGTAAGATTGCCGGTGTAAACGTAACCCCGGGCGATGGTACCCCAGGTGGTGGCGCACAGATTCGTATCCGTGGCGGTTCTTCACTGAATGCCAGCAACGACCCTCTGATTGTGATCGATGGTCTGGCAATGGACAACTATGGTGTGCAAGGCTTGGCTAACCCTCTATCAATGGTAAACCCGAACGATATCGAGTCGTTCACTGTACTGAAGGATGCTTCAGCTACAGCTATTTATGGTAGCCGCGCTTCTAACGGCGTCATTATCATTACCACGAAGAAGGGACGTGCCAACCAGAAGCCAACCTTCACCTACACTGGCAACGTATCTATTGCTACTAAGAAAAAGACCGTTGATGTTTTGAATGGTCCAGACTACGTTAATTTTATTCACAATCTCTACACTGAAGATAGCGATGCTTTCAAGGCTTTGGGCTATATAGACGCAGATGGCAACAAGCGATATGCTGACACAGATTGGCAGAATGAGATTTTCCGTACGGCCGTTTCATCAGAGCACAACCTGACAATGGCTGGTGGTTTGAAGAACATGCCTTACCGTGTTTCAGTTGGTGCTACAACTCAGAACGGTATTTTGAAAACCTCTAACTTCACCCGTTTTACTGGTAGCTTCAACCTCTCTCCCTCACTATTGAAGGATCACCTGAAACTGAACATCAATGGTAAGGGTATGTTAGCACAGAACCGTTATGCCGATGGCGGTGCTGTAGGTTCAGCAGTGTGGATGGACCCAACCAAGCCTATTACTGGCGACGACCCTGTTTATCAAGACTATTTTGATGGATACGCTCAGTGGTACACCAGTGCAGCCTATGATGGAGCTGCGAACTGGAAATACACAAAGAACAGCAATGCTACAGCCAACCCAGTAGCACTATTAAAGCAGAAACACGACCGTGCCACTTCAAAGTCATTGTTAGGCAATTTCGAGGCAGACTACTCTATTCATGGCTTTGAAGACCTTCATCTGCACATGAATGCGGCAATGGACTTATCGACTGGTAAACAGAACAATGACGTAAGCCGCTATTCGGCTACGAACAACTACTATGGCTATACTGGATGGAACACCATGGATACCTATAACCTTCAGTTGTCATTGTATGCACAGTACATGAAAGACTTTGCCAAGGTTCATCATTTTGACATCATGGGTGGTTACGAGTGGCAACATTTCCATAAGAAAACCGACTGGTATGGTTACGGAATGGTTCCATTTGACAATACTGTCAATCCTGGCAGCAAATATGATGCTCCTGCAGAAGACCAGACAACACAGTATGAAACTGAAAACTATCTGGTTTCATTCTTCGGCCGTATGAACTACTCACTGATGGATCGCTACATGCTGACCTTCACACTTCGTGCTGACGGTTCTTCACGATTCAACTGGATGGGCGACAACAAGAATCAGCAATGGGGTTACTTCCCCTCAGTAGCCCTTGCATGGCGAATGAAGGAAGAGCCTTTCCTGAGAAATCTGAATGCACTGAGTGATGCAAAATTGCGCTTAGGCTGGGGTCTTACCGGTCAGCAAGAGGGTATTGGTGACTACACCTATATTCCTGTGTTCAAGCCAAACACAAATACACACGCTCTCTATCCTGTATTAGGTGATGGTACTACCTATCGTCCCGAGGCTTACAATGCTTCTCTGACTTGGGAAAAGACCACCACTTGGAATGCCGGTTTGGACTTTGCATTCCTGAACAACCGCATTGAGTTTAACTTAGACTGGTACTATCGTAAGACGACCGATCTGATTAATACAGTATTCGTTGCTTCAGGTTCAAACTTCCGCAATAAAGTAACCAGTAATATTGGTTCGCTGCACAACACTGGTTTCGAGTTTGCAACCACCGTACGTCCTATCCAGTCAAAGAACTGGCAGTGGGAAGTCAGCTATAACTTCACTTACAACAAGAATGAGATTGACGAGCTGATCAGTGGTGAAGGCGATGACTATTATGTTGAGACTGGTGGTGGCGGTACCGGAACTGGTGGTACTGTACAGGCTCATACCGTAGGTCAGGCAGCAAGTGCCTTCCACGTATATCAGCAGGTGTACGACCAGAATGGCGATCCTATTCCCAACACTTTCGTAGATCGTAATGGCAACGGTTTCCTTGATAGCGGTGACAAATACTATTACTACAAGCCTGCTCCTGACGTAACGATGGGTCTGTCTTCTAAACTCCAGTACAAGAGTTGGGACTTAGGATTCTCGATGCGTGCAAGCCTTGGCAACTACGTATATAATAATGTAGCTGCAGGTGGCATGAATGTTGGTGCCGGTTCAGTCTATACCTTAGGATTCTTAGGCAATCGCCAGTACGACGCTGTGAACCGCGGTTTCACCAATCCTGCCGAACAGCAGTATTATTCAGACTACTTCGTTGAGAATGCTTCGTTCCTGAAGTTGGATAATGTAACGCTTGGCTATAGTTTCGACAAGCTATGGGATGCAAGTATTAGCGGACGAATCTATGCAACAGTTCAGAACGTGATGACCATTACCAACTATACCGGTATTGATCCCGAGGTGGCAGGCGGTATCGGTGGTGATATGTACCCTCGTCCTATTACTACGATTGTTGGCTTAACGCTGAATTTCTAAAGTCAAAAAACAATTTTTAAAAGAGTAAGATTATGAAACTGAAATATATATTGCCAGCTGCCGCTTTTGCTTGCTCCTGCTTTATGACATCGTGCGTAAAGGACTTGGAAGTAAACAATGCGAATCCACAGCAGGTATCAAACTTCAATGAAGACTACATCTTCAATAAGATCTATGGAAACTTGGTTCTGACAGGTCAGACTGGTCCTAATGGCGATTCCGACCTTGATGATATTGATGAGGGAACCTCAAACATGATTCGCCAACTTTGGAACGCTAACGAATTGACCACAGACGAGGCACATTGTTTTTGGAACGACCCTGGTCTTCCTGAGTTTAACCATAATGCATGGAGTGATTCCCACCCCATGATGAAAGCGCTGTACTATCGCTTGATGTTCGGTGTCACTATTTGCAATTTCTATCTGGATAATGCCACAGGAGGTGATGCTGCGACAAAACAGAAACGCGCCGAAGCCCGTTTCATGCGTGCCCTACACTATTATTACCTGATGGATCTCTATGCTAACCCGCCATTCCTCACAACTCTTTCAAGTGAGAATGCACCTCAGATTATGCGTGCTGACTTGTACGCCTTCCTTGAAAGCGAATTAAAGGATGTGATAGGTGAAGGTAGCAGTGACGAAATACTGGCAGACGCACGCACTACAAACTATGGACGTGCAGACAAAGCTGCCGGTTACCTATTGCTGGCACGTCTGTATTTGAATTCAGAAGTCTATACTGGTACTGCACATTGGAGTGAGGCCAAGACCTATGCCGACAAGGCTATTGGCACAAGCTACAAACTTTGCACTACTCCAAACAATGGATTCAGCCCTTATCAGCTTTTGTTCATGGGCGACAACGACACCAATGGTGCCCAGGACGAAATTATCCTTCCTGCCCTGCATGATGGCGAAAAAACCCAGACTTGGGGCGGTTCTCTATTCCTGATAGCTTCAATGTACAATGTTGACGAAGTGGCTGATTTAGACCTCTATGGTGCAACGAAAGCCGACGGCACCCCTGTAACAGGTTTCGGAACTTCTGAGAACTGGGCTGGTATTCGTGCACGCAAGCAGTTTGTACAGGCATTCTTCCCAAAAGCAAACAAAGATTCTGACGTTCCTCAGGGTGCTCAGAAAGACGTGGTTGCCAAAGCAGGAGACGACCGTGCACTGTTTTTCACGAAAGAGCACACTTTGAACATGACCGATGAAACGAAATGGACAAGTGGTTTTACCTATGTAAAATTCACCAACATTCATGCCGATGGCACATCAAGCCACCATGCCGGTGGACAGTTCGTGGACACCGACTTCCCCATGCTACGACTGGCTGAGGCCTATCTGATTTCAGCTGAAGCTGATGCCCGTTTGAATGGTGGAACCTGTACCGCTGAAGGTTATAACCGCATTAAAGCTCTGCACGACCGTGCTAACCTCACTGCAACCAACCCACTAAAGAACCAGACCACCTTTACACTTGACGACATCATCAAAGAGTGGTCGCGCGAGTTCGGTTTCGAAGGCCAGCGCCGCATGCATTTGATTCGCTTTGGTATGTACGGCGGACAAAGCGCCTATACCTGGCAATGGATGGGTGGTAGCGAGAATGGTACACAATTCGATGCTCGCTTCAACATCTTCCCTATTCCAAACAGTGAACTGAATGCAAACAGAAATCTGAAACAGAACGAAGGATTTTAAGAAACTTAAAACAGAATAGATATGAAAAAGTTTAATATAATGGCTTCATTGTTGTTGGGCGCGCTGCTTTTTGCAGGCTGCGATGCAGATCGTGACGACAATCCCGTCCTTGACCTGTCAAAACCGCAACAGCCCATCAAACTGAATACCCCCACATTTGCCAATGGCACCTACGACCTAGAGAACTCAGAATCTATTGAGCTGACCTGTACACAGCCATCTTACGGATTCCCTGCCACTGCTACTTATGTGGTACAATTGTCCGTCGATGAAGACATGAGTAAGCCAAATGAGCTGACAACCACCTATTCGTCTAACAAGATGAACGTTTCAGCCAAGGAACTGGCAATTGCAACTACCAAGCAACTCATGGAGAAAAGAAACAAGAAACAGGAAGACTTTCCTATTGAAGAGACCGTATATCTTCGTATTCGCGCTTTCATTGCCGGAGTTACTGGGACAGAAGCACTCTCCAATATCGTCAAGTTGAACAAAGTAAAGACCAAGTTTGCTCTTCCTGACGTGAGTGTTCCAAACCCATTCTATTTCAACGGGAAGTTCAACGGCAACGATTGGGAGAAAGCTGTTGAGTCTGTTCCTGTCAATGGTGACGAGAGCACACAGTGGCGTATCGCTTACATTGACACTGAGGGTGTTCAGGTGAGCCCTGTAGCTGGTGCACCGAACTATGAAGAAGACATGATTACCACTACCTATACTTGCACGGCTGCCGGATTCTCAGTCAGCGACGAAGGTATCATCAAGACTACCACACCAGGCTGGTACACCGTAATCATATCAGGTAAGGTTGACAATGACAAGCGTACCATGAATCTGACCTTTAGTTTCAGCGAGACTGAAGTATGGTTGATTGGTACAAGTATCATCAATTCTGCAGCTGGCATTACAGCTGACAACTGCTGGTCTGAAGCTGATTTGCGTAACGACTTTACCAAGTACGTGAAATTTGAGACGCCAACCGAGATGAACGGTGAGTTCGTTTCGCCTGAACTGACCAGTCCAGTAGATGGAGACGGTGGAACACGTGCTTACGTGAAAGTAAAGAACAACGACTGGTGGAAGACAGAGTTCTTCGTATTCGACAAACAGATTGTCTATCGTGGCAATGGTGGCGATCAGGAACGCGTCAACGGTAAGGTTGGCCAGAAAGTATATCTGAACTTCTCTAACGACACTGGTGACCTGAAATAAGTGAATAACAAAAAAAACAGTAAATGATATGAAAAAAATTTCAATGTATATAATGCTCGCAGTTGCAGGCTGGTCACTGACCGCCTGCGATGAGAGCCACAGCGACTGGGTTGAGCCTGTGGTATATGAGCAGGAGCCAGGCATTGTGATTCAAGGGTTCGAGGCCACTCCCACAGCAATAGCATCGTCAAGCATCAATTTGGGTACAATGACCGAAGATGCTATTCAACTGTTTACCTTGAAGAAGGGTACACTTCCAGCAGGTGTTACGTTGGAAAACATCCGCTTGGAAGCCAAACCTGCCGACAAGGAGAATGCTACAGCTCATAATGTTGTTGCATCAGAGGACGGTATGGTTACAAAGGAAGAACTGGCCAAACTCGTCTATGCTTTTTATGGCAAGAAAGCTACTGAACGTACCTTCAATGCAAATCTTTATGCAAACGCCCTTAAAGGCAAAGAGTCACAGCTCATCACGCTCGGTTCTTTCCAACTGAAATTGACACCAGAAAAACTTGAAGATCCGTATTATTACATCTTCGGTATGTCCACAACTACTGCAGTTGCTTCTGCCAACAAATATGTGATGACCCCAGTTGAAGGCAATGATATGGCATATACCTATACAACCAAGTTCTTCGGTTCTAACGACATGCTGATCTGGAATATCAACTATTGGAAGAACGACCGTCTGAACAATGATTTCAGCAAGGTATATGGTACAGAAGTCAAAGGTTCTAAAGCGGAGAGTGGCAATGTCACCCAAGGCAATGCTCAGAACTACTTCATTGCTCCTAAAAAGAACGTCTTCTATACCTTTACTATCGACCTGGAAGCACTCACCTTCACATGGACAGAGCTGGAGAATCAAAATCAGCCCACTTACACTAATATCTCACTGATTGGTGTTGGTGGAGACTGGGATAACGATATTGACCTCACCGCTGTTGACCGTAACAAGCACAACTGGTATGTTCAGTACACCTTCACCGCTGACACCCAACTGAAGTTCCGTGCCAACCATGGATGGGATACCAACTGGGGCTTCGGTTCGGCAGACGGCGAATGGAATGCTACAAACGACTGGGCAAAGATTTGCACTGTTGATGCCAAGAACATCACAATCACCGCAGGTACCTATGATATCTATTTCTGCGACATTACCGGTGCTGCTCACTTTGTTCCTGTAGAGGAATAAGATACTCAATTTCATCATACAGGCGGACACCCAAAAGGCGCCCGCCTGTTTTCACTAACAATACAGATAATAAAAAAAGGCAACACAATGAAACGAATACTTACTTCGCTTACCCTTCTGCTTTCCACCATCACAATGATGGCACAAGGTTGGCCATCGGAATATGAAGGTGTTATGCTGCAAGGTTTCTACTGGGACTCCTACGATGCCACAAAATGGACAAATCTCCAGTCGCAAGCCGATGAGCTCTCACAAAGTTTTTCACTGGTATGGATACCTCAAAGCGGTAATTGCGGAGGAACTTCTATGGGCTACGACGACCTTTACTGGTTTCCTGGCCACTACAACAGTTCGTTCGGCACAGAGCAACAATTACGCAATCTGATTGCCACCTTCAAGCAGAAAGGTATTGGCACTATAGCCGATGTGGTTGTCAATCACCGGAAGAGTAGCAGCGGATGGTTCGGATTTCCTTCAGAAACCTATAATGGTGTCACATACAAAATGACCGCAGCCGATGTGTGCGGCAATGATGACGGTGGGAAAGCAAAGGCAGAAGCCGACAGACTGGGTGTCGCGCTCGGCAATTACGACACTGGTGAAGACTGGGACGGCATGCGAGACCTCGACCATACGAGTGAAAACGTGCAAACCACGGTGAAAGCCTATTTGCACATGTTGCTCGAAGATCTGGGGTATGCAGGTTTTCGCTACGACATGGTAAAAGGATATAGCGGAACCTATACCGGCATGTATAATGCTGACGCGCAACCAGAGTTCTCCGTTGGAGAATACTGGGATGGAGCTGTCAACAATGTCACATCCTGGCTACGTTACACTAAGATTGGCGGTGGCCGACAGGTCATTGAGAGTGCCGCCTTCGACTTCCCATTCCGCTATACCGTACGCGACGCCATCAATGGCAAAGACTGGCGGAAGCTAAAGAATGCCAGCGTTGCCTCGCAGGAAGCCTACCGTCGCTATGCCGTCACTTTTGTTGAGAATCACGACACAGAATACCGCTCGGCCTCCTATCCGCAAGATCCTATCTACCGCGACACACTGGCCGCCAACGCCTGGTTGTTGGCCAACCCTGGAACACCTTGCATCTTCCTTAAACATTGGCAAGCCTACAAACGAGAGATTAGTGCCATGATTGCCGTTCGTCGTGCCGTTGGACTTCACAACGAATGCACCATCACCCCGCACACACAGCAGCAGCAATTATTTGCCGCCACCGCTGTGGGCAAGAAAGGTTCGATGATGGTGGCAGTAGGAAACAATGCAAAGACCTTTTCGTGCGACGGATTCACTAAAGTATTGGAAGGCTACCACTACGCCTATCTAATGGACAACAACATGGAAACGGCTTGGGCCGATGTAGCTTCTGGCTCTTACCCAAAGGGATTAAACGTCACGCTGTCGGCTGTTACACAGCAGTCCAATGCAAAAATTGTCTATACCCTTGACGGGACCACGCCCACCGCTACAAGTGAAACTGTGGAAAGCGGCACACAGATTACGATTCCCTCTGGCAACGTAACTTTGACAGCGGGCATATTGGTAGGCAGCAGTGTAAGCGGTATCATCAAACGAGAGTATAAGGTCAGTGATTTCTCACCATATACCATACGCGTGTATGTAAACACAGACCAGGTGGGATGGACAAAATGCAACTATCATTCCTTTGGAGGCGATGGTTCACGTGCTGGCACATCATGGCCCGGAGTATCTGTCACGAACAAGGTGACAATCAACGGTAGAGACTGGTACTGCAACGAATACAGCATCAACAGCAAGAACGACTATATTCAATTCGTGTTCAGCACCGCATCAGGCTCACCCCAAACCGTTGACACCGAGAAGCTGACAAAGGATGCATATTTTGAAGTTCTGGCCGAAAAGAGCGGATCGAAACACAAGCTAAAATACAGCACCACGGCTATTGAAAGCACTAAAGCCGATGGTTCCACCGGCAATCAACACGTCTATTCACTCGATGGACGATACGTTGGAAGCGACACTTCTACCCTTCCCCACGGCATTTACATTGTCAAAACGATTGATAGCAACCTGCAAAGTAAGAGCAGGAAAATCATCATCAGATAAGCCTGATACTATCTTTCGACTAAACACCTACAGGCGGAGACTTCCAAAAGTCTCCGCCTGTTTCAAATAACAAGACATCGTCAACAGGAAGTGCAACAGAATGCAAACGTTTACATACGGCAATACATTTTTTTATATATAAAAAAGATACTCGTGAAGCAAAAAAAAACTAATTTTGCTTCGATAATAAAAACCATATCTACCTACTAACGTAGAAATAACATGAAGAAGATCTACTCACTTATTGCAACACTATTTATTGTTTTATCATCACACGCTCAGTGGCCAGCCAACTACGACGGTGTGATGCTACAAGGTTTTTATTGGAATTCATTTGAAGACACCCAATGGACCAAACTAACCTCACAGGTTGATGAACTCTCCACATACTTTAATGCCATTTGGGTACCGAACTCAGCATGGTGTACTGATGGTAATTCAATGGGATATGATCCCGTTTACTGGTTCCGCCACAAAAGCTCATTCGGACAGCATCGTGAGCTCACAGAAATGATTAAGGCGTTCAAGGAGAAGAACGTAAGCATTATCGAAGATGTGGTGCTCAACCATAAGAAACCTCAAGGTAAAAAAGTGATGAAAGACGGAAAGCAGGTCAGTTCATGGATTGACTTCGTGGAAGAATCACCTACTATTGAGGGACAAAAATATGAAATCAAATGGAGCGGTGCCGATATCTGTAAAAATGATGATGGCGGATATACTGCCTCTCAAGGATGGGAAGTAACCGGCAACAACGACACTGGTGACGATTTCTCTGGTTTTCGCGATCTCGATCACACCTCTGCCAATGTACAGAACAATATCAAGCTTTATCTACGCTATCTGCTGAAGAACCTTGGCTATGACGGTTTCCGTCTTGATATGGTAAAAGGCTATTCGGGCTATTACACCAAACTGTACAATGAAGCCGTACAGCCCAAATTCTGTGTTGGCGAATATTGGGATGGCTTTGATGCCATTACCAATTGGATCAACGCTACTGGCAAGACTTCTGCCGCTTTCGATTTCCCCTTCAAATACCAACTCAACGAAGCCTGTAAAGGCAATTGGGGTGCGTTGAGCAACAAAGGTCTTGCTGGCAGCCCCGACTGGAGTCGCTACAGTGTGACCTTCGTTGACAACCATGACACCTACGAGAACGAGAGCCGCCTGACGGGTAGTGTTCTTGCAGCAAACGCCATCATTCTTGCTATGCCTGGCACTCCTTGCATTTTCTTGAAGCACTGGCAGAGCTATCCCATCGCCATCGGCAACATGATTCTGGCTCGAAAAGCTTGTGGACTTACCAACCAAAGCAATATTACCGAGCAGAAAGCAGTAAGCGGTGGCTACGTCATCAAGACCCAAGGCAGCAAAGGTACCGTACTCGTACTCTGTGGCCGTCCAAGCTATGACACCAATGGTTTCAAGCAGATTGCTACCGGTGAAAACTTCGCCTATTACGTGAGCAATAATATCAATGTGGAGGGGTTGCGCCCTGGTACCGACAATCCTTATAAGGGTGAAATTCCTACCTGTGTAAAGCCCATCGAAGGTCATATCTATTTCTATTTCCAGGCAAACAAAGATTTCCCAACACCCTATGCATGGGTATGGGGCATGAACGAAATCAACTTTAACACTGTAAAGACATGGCCCGGTGATGCTATGACTAAAGTGGGACAAGACAGTGACATGCACGACATCTACCTTTGGGATGGTGGTGAAGCAGGTGCAAACATGCCTACAGGTATTGTAGTAAGCAACAATGGTGGCAAGCAAACTGCCGACTTTGTATTCTATAATGGTGGCTATTATGATGCTTCCGGCTATCTGACTACGCCTACTGCCATTGAGGCAGTCAAAAGCGACAAGCATTCAACTTCCGCAAAGACCTATACACTCACAGGTCAGCAAGCAAATGCCAACTATCGCGGTATAGTTATAAAGAACGGAAAGAAAATTATTTCAAAATAAACATTATTAATTCATATTATTAACTTTTAAACACTACAATTATGAAGAAAATTTTTACTCTTATCATGATGCTTGCAGCTACTTTAACCATGCAAGCACAAGACACTTGGACTGTTGCTGGTGAAACAGCCATTACTGGCATCTCATGGACACCTTCTGATGAAGCCAACGACATGACTACCACAGACGAGATTACCTATACGCTGGTAAAGGAACATATGATGGTGAAGGCTAAAGATGCAGGCTATGGTTACAAAGTTGTCAAGAACCACTCGTGGGACGAAGCTTATCCTGCTGACAACGCACTGCTGGTTATCAACGAGGATGCTGAATACAAAATTACCTTCTCCTTCAACTCCCAGTCTTTCGAAGTGAGTGCTACAGCTGAAAAGACCGGTGAATATGTAGCTCCGGAAGGTGATCAGACATGGACCGTAGCTGGTGTTGCTGAGCTCTGCGGAACAGCATGGGATCCTACACTTACTGATAATGACATGACCACTACAGACCAAGTAAACTATAATTGGAAAAAAGAAGATGTAGCGCTCGACAAGAATACACCTTATGCATTCAAGGTTTGCGCCGATCACGCTTGGGATGAGAGTTATGGTAATGACGAAGGTGGCAACTATGAGATTTCTGTTAACGAACCAGGTCTCTACACAGTTGAAATTGCTTTCAATTCTAATACAAAGGCTATCTCTGTAACTACCACAAAGACTGCTGACCATTCATTCGCTGAAAAGACTTGGACTATCTGTGGTAAAGCAGAACTCTGTGGAAGCGAGTGGGATCCTGCTGACACTACCAATGACATGATAAAAACGAATGAAGGCGAGTTCACCTTGGTAAGGAGAAATGTTGCACTGATAAAAGATACTGAATATGAGTTTAAAGTTGCCGCCAACCATTCATGGTCAGAGTCATACGGCAATGATATGGGTGAAAATCAGGTTTTCAAATTGGATGAAGGCTTAGAAGACGGCAATTATGACGTAACATTCTATTTCCTCGTTGAAGCCAAGACCCTGTGGGCAGAGGCAGAAGTTGCAGATCCTGCTGGTGTAACCACTATGAAGGCCGACAAGGCAAGCAAGTTTGTCATCTACAATCTTCAGGGCCAGCGCGTAGCCAACAACTATCGTGGCATCGCTATCCACAACGGTAAGAAAGTGGTGATTAAGTAAAACCACATTGAATACATATTAAATGAAAAGGAACATTTCGGCTGAAATGTTCCTTTTCTTTTTGTAAAAAATAGAAAAAACAGACACCTTGAAGGGAATCGAGTCATTGATTGATAAAATGACCAATTTCATAATAATTTAACATGCTAACTGGGCTCAAAACTCGCTCCGAATTCACCAAATCGAAAGTGGGTCGGAAATACGCGAGTTATGACAAGTCTTCGTATTTTTTAGAACTATCTGAATATCAAATAATTGCATATCCTTTCCCATTCTCATGTTGTAACGTTTCTATTATGCTGCAATAGCACTTCAGCTATACCACAACCACCATTCAATTGAAATGCAACTACTATTCAATTGCAATACAACCACCATTCAGTTACATTGCAACCACCATTCAGTTGCAGTATAGCGGACATTCAGTTGCAGTGAAACAAAAGTTCCATTTTACCATAGTAGTTAAGGCAATGCCATCCTATCAAGAAAAAACATGACAAAATACGCATTTTTTCAGGAAAAAAGTGGAAAAACAGGTATTTCTCAGCTCCGAGCTATGGGGTAAGAACATATAAATGAGGGTCGAAACAAGGGCTTTCCGTTCTAGATTGAGATTTTTATTTGTCTTGATTTTCGAAAAAAGAAAAGAAAAAAGTAAAGGGAGAAAAGATGGAAAAAGAGGAGAATTTGCAGACCGACAAACGAAGTCCAAGAGTCTGGGCAGAAAGTGTCACAGCTCAAATTATCAGGATTGCGAAGGATAAACTACAACTCACAGTTGAACAGTCTCCCATTGTACAATGGATTCAAAAACAACTGAAATGCAATACCCAAAAACAGCAGACAGAAGAACAAAAGATAGCAGGTCATCGTGGTTGGCATTTATAAATAGAGGGAGACTTGTTCCTTTTTCTTGTCCTTATATTGGCATAATGACCTGTTCGTTTGCATATTTTTTCTTGAAACGCCCATTATATGGGAAACTTTTTGTAAATTTGCACCCAAATAACAAGTAATTATGAGTCCAGTATTCAAACGCGAGAACGAATATATATTCAAGATATTTTCTAATGAGGAGGAGCGGATGCACATCCACGTCATCTGCGGCGGCCACGAGGCCAAATACTGGCTGGAGCCCCGCGTGGAACTGGCCAAGAACACGGGCATCCCCGAACACAAACTGAGTGAAATCAAGAAAATCGTAGAGAAATATGCAGACAGCTTCAAAGAACAATTCCGCCAGCACATCGGCAAGCGTATTGATGATTAACGCGCAGGGCATCATGCTCTCTGTGCTGGGCCACGACTATTTCCTGTCATACAACCGCATCCCGTGGATGCAGGACGCGCCCATCCGCAGCGTGCTGAACGTCCAGATGTCCGGCCCCGAGGCCATCGAGTGGCCCGACCTCGACGTGGACCTCGAAATCGAGAGCCTCCAGCATCCCGAACGCTATCCGCTTATCATCAAGCGGAATGCACTGGACTTCGTGGGAGTGTAAGAATTGAATTTATACATCTAATCGAAATGCCAAAATTCTATTTAGAAAAAGTATGTTACGAATTACCGATTCTTGATTCGTATAATGTCTATTTCAGTAAGCAATTGTTTCTTATTAAAATAGGCAAATGCGATTGCCTGCCAATGAAGATGCGAAGCGACCGATTTGGACTTTGCAAAGAATTAGAGAAAGATGTGTTTGAAGTTCTTATACCATTTGTCTATTCGGAAATCACACCATTCATATTTGACAATGTTGTAGGTGAAAATAGGCCCAATCCAGACTTCAATGCATATTTTATCGCTAGAAAGAAAGACGATAGAATAAGTACTTACACATTGTACATGTTTAAAAAGGCAGTATTCTCCTGTATCATAGAAAATATGAGGAAGAAGCTTGCAGTTAATAGGAAACATCAATTTTTTGTTTTTAGCAAGAATCGGAAAAAAGGCATTATTAAAGATGGGGCAATCATTGTACCTGCAAAGTTTGACTATATTTCAGCTTATGAATATTCTTATGAAGTAGGTGAGATTGGAAATAAGACAAATCCGTGGGATATAATATATACTTTGCTATTCATTGTGTCAGACAAAACAGGCAATGGGATTTATATGAATGGAGAAGAATTCCTACTGCATGAATATGAAATGATAGAAGCAGACGAGTTTGGACGGATTATTGCAGCAAGAGATTGGGATGAATATTATTGGCTAAAATATGATGACGCATCAAAGACCTTTGTGGAATCGCCGGCAGAAGTAAATGAAAATGGGATTATTAATATCGAATACGGCTATTGGTTTAATACAAAAAGAGGGCAATTTGAATACAAAGAAGATGATAGCTATCAATGGACAGAGGAAGATACATGGGATGCTCTAACAGATGGCCAATATGGAGATTATCCGGAAGAAGGCGTTGACTGGGATCATTTGTATGACGCATTAGGCTTATAAAACCTGCATAGCAATAATGCTGTGTGCAATTTTTAAATTAGTATCAAAATGAGAAAACTTAAAAGAGGTCTCCTGTAGTTCCTAAGTCACCGCCGAGCTGCATGGTAGACCAAAATGGTGAAGGCGGTTAAGTATATGGTCAAATTGTTATTTGAGTCAGCCGTGAGTGCTGGCGTTGGACTGGCAATCCAGCACATATTCTTGTAAAACACGTGAGAGGGGGGGACAGACCCTCTTTTTTATTATAACCTTTCACAGACAACTATCAATGATTAATAGCTTTTATGAAACAATAGTAAATAATCTATCATTAGTTTTGTTATCTCACACATTTTGTGTACCTTTGTCCCCGACAACGAGCCATTAATACAGGCTGGTGGCTCTAAGTTGGGAGTTCATTGACAAGCAAATCACAGCAGAATGAGGAAATGAGAATCGTTGCCAGTTCGTAACCTAGATTTTTCTCAATCCTCTGAACTGCCTTTATTTACAAAAGGTTTGCGATTTTATCCCAAATTACGAAATTTTTCTGAATCGACTACGTTTTTGCAAAAAATAATATATTTATTGAGAAAACGAATGGAAAAACGAAGAAGTTTATATCCAATTGACGTTCAGTGATCTATATTCAATATTTAATTTATACGGGTTCGACTTCCCTATCGACTAAAAGCTGAAGGGAAATCTATTTTTAGCGAGAAATAAATATTTAACTTTATCGCACTACTATTTTGCGGCCGTTACGAATGTAGAGTCCTCGCTGAGGGTGAGAAACCCGGATGCCTTGGAGTGTATAGAAGCTACCTGTTTCCATGGCAGGAGAAAGTACAACGGGCGATACGCCCAAAGAGGAGTTGTACGGACGGAAAACTTGTAAGGAACGATATAGATAGAAGTCTTTTCGACTCATTAAAGGCATCACGATAGTCTGGATTCCTTCCTCACATCGGGTAGAAAGCAATAAGGAATCGGTAGGATTGTAAGTAGCTTTCTCTGCCGAACCTACAAGATAACTCAATAGAGCCACATCATCTGTTTCAGCAGGTATAGTCAGTTGTGCATGATCACCCACTGCCATGCCATAGCCAGGATAGTAGAAATAATAGATAGCTGACTCACTCTGTGCTGTCACCCCGTCTGCCAACACGGCCTTCTTAGTAGCGTTCTGACCAGGAGCGCGACACCAGTTACACGTCACGTCAAAACCTTGTATTGCTGCAGTCTTTGTCATCACCTGCCATCCACAAAGGGGAGCCTCATCAGATGTAAAATCAATGGCAGTCTGTTGCAAATAGAGCCCTTTCCCCGTCAAGTAGGTCTCACTCTTATTACCAGCAGAATCGGTAGCTTTCAGTAGGATATAGCCATCGGCATCGCCCATCACTACCAGTTGCGAATGGTCATCACTCAAAGTGTATGCGCTGAATGCTTTTCCATCGGTTGTAGTCACTTCGAGTTGGCTAATGGGAAGTCCCGTTGGTGTGGTAAGCTGATAACATGGATGATAAAGGCGAGGTGAAGAATCAGTAAGATTCGGAACAAACGAGATCAGCCTTGACGACAACTCGTCAGACAACCGACGAAGAGGCACCAATTTCACCAAAGAATGAAGTCCTGAAGGAACCAGTTCCCAATCATTATAGGTAACTCCCTGCTGACTGGTATTTCCATTAACAATATCAAGAATATTCACATCCTTAAAGATTCTCCATTGTGTACCATCAATATCCATCTGCCTGATACGATTGGCTGGAAGATTGGTAACTTCGATGCGCAGGGTATTGTCACCCTCGTGAAGCATACCTGTAACATCCAGTTTGAAAGGTGCGCTCCATGCGCAGCCAGCAAAGATATTGTTAACATAGACGCGGGCACTCTCACGCACATCGCCCAAATCGAGACACATACCATTATTAGCCATTGCCAATAAAGAGGGACTCACATTGAAAACGGTTTCATAAACGCCTGTGCCCATGACAGACGAGGTGGTTGCATCCAGATGCTCCCATGTAGAAAGAGTATCAAGTGTATAGGTTTGCGCAGGTGTGGCACTATAGGTGCTATCAGAAAAGGTGAGCGTCCACTTCGAATGGATTGGAATACCTGCCATCTCAACAAAAGGCTGGTCGGTTGACTGCGGAATCAAGCCTCTCTCCACGCCATGATTGATGGTTTGCAGAATCATACTTTCTCCTGAGCGAAGCGAAAGCCACACTTTGCCATTCTCTACAGCAGCGGCACTAATTCTGCCTGTGAGAGGATTGTAATGCAATACCTCGGCAAAGGGAACGCTGAGAGAGGTCCATCCGGAAATATCCTCTGACGAAAGGTTTGCTATAAAATAATGATACCCCACGTCATTGGCACGGCGGATAGTGCGGAGACCGAGATCAGTACGCATCTGTTCACCAGCGATATTCAGTGATGCAATGCCGGCTGCGGTATTGTCATAGACGATGACAGCGCCCTGAGCCTTCAAATCATCCAGATGCTGCTTGGTAGGTTCAGGAATATTGGTACTCACTGGCACAACCAGTGCTTTATAACGTGTACCTGCCGCTGTCTGAAGCTGACCGTTTACAAAAGTCGTTGTGAGCAGAAGCTCATCGCTAATAAAATCGCAGTCCAATCCTGCGGCTCCAATATTGTTCACCGCCGTCACCATCGAAGGCATCATCTGCGAGAGTTTGTTGATATCAAACAGTTGCAACCGACTGGCATTTGCGCCCGTATTTTTGTGCATGGCATCAACAAAAGGAGCATACACAAGAATATCATTGTCGGGTTGTCCCATCTGAAGAAAACTCTGACACCGGGTAGCATATTGCATAAGCCAGGGAGCATCACGCCAAATGCTGTTGGTAGGACTCATATCAACAGAAGCGTAGAACTTCCATCCTGGCCATGCTGCTTCCGTTGGGGAATAGGTTGTTCCATGAAAAAAGATATGATTGACACCTGAAAGAAACATTAGGTCCAACTCAGGTTTCATCTGCGATAAAGAAACACGGAAATGCTCAGCCAACCACGTAAAGGTTTCGCTCGACACGAGTCGTTTTCCTGCGACATGGGCTGCACTCGAAGCATATTTCAACGTAGCCAGATCACTCAGATTCTGACTGGTAAAGCCTGCATCTGTACGTAAGCCACGAATCTTAAAATCAGTAATTCCAAAGCCCTCAATCTCAGGAATATCCACAGAGGCATAGAAGTCTATCAAATTGCCGGGTGAACCATGTCCCTGATTGCGAGTGGTCACATTGTGAGAATGAGCCCAATAGGTCCACTGACGAGTAAAATTGTTGAGCAACATGTCAGAGAGCGTCTGCCTATAGTCGGCCAGAACCTGATTGCCAGTATCTTTACGCTTACCCAGTCCTAACAACTGGTCCATATGTTCCTCAAGTTTGTAGCCCCGGTATTTCTCAAACTCAGCAAACATTTTAGGAGTCCAATCGGCCCCATACACTTCATAGGAGTCATTAAAGAAAGAGTGCGGCCACTGTGCGCCCGTTGCTGCAAAACGTTCATCGAAATGAGCAAGATAGTTTTTCACGGCATCGGCATCGTAATGGTCAAGCACGAGTCCCTCTCCCCCAGGAGCTGCCCGTTTTACCATCTGACCAGTATGACCATTATAGACAGCTAACAGCAACCATTCGCCTGCAGGAGCGAGCCACGAAAGGGTTGTTCCCTCTACGAACTGTGTCACTTCAACCACCTGTTGGTCGCCATCCTGCCGATAAGCCATCACCTTTGACAAAGGACTATTGCCTTCGGGACTTTTCACATCGAAAGAAAGCGGGATAGTACCATCAGAAGTTTTCGTTTCACTCTTTGTCACCAGTTTTCCGGCACTCTCATTGTTTTTTACCCACGGTCCTCCAAAAGGCCATCCCGTACCACCGTTCATATCTATGTCAACGCCTAATGACTGGCCATAGGTCTGCGTGGTGTTCAAGGCATCCATCCATGACTGAGACAAATAGCTACGCTCGTTATTCTCATTACCCTGAACACCGTAGATAGGGGTTATCTCCAATGTTCCGATACCTGTGCGGGCATATTCTTTCATAAGAAGGTTTAGGTTTGCATCATCAACAGCAGATCCCATCCACCACCAACGGGCACCAGGCTTCATTTCTGTTTTCACTTCAGGCCATTGTGGGGCAGGCTGTGCATTCATATAGATTATAGACAAGGCCATGCCTGCGATAACAAAAAGTAGCTTTTTCATATTATCTTGATCTGTTTCTTATCACTTTTGTGCGGACAAAGATAATTAAAAAAAGTAAAACCTACAACTATTACAAGAGTTTTGACTAATTTTGCAATCAATTTTACTAAAATATAAATCGATGAGCCTTACAAGCATTGCAAGATTGTTTTTCCAACAACGCTGGCGAGAATTGGAGCGCCATCAGACTGAAGGCGAGGCCCTTCAACGTGAGGTGCTCAGCCATCTGCTGGAAAAGGCAAAAGATACAGAATATGGTCGCAACCATCTTTTTGGCGCTGCCAAAGGCTATGACGACTTTGTTCGCAACACCCCCATTAACACTTACGAAGAGGTTAAGACTGATATTGACCGCATGCGCCATGGTGAAGAAGACGTGCTATGGCCAGGCCGTGTAAAATGGTTTGCAAAGTCAAGTGGAACCACCAACGACAAATCAAAATTCATCCCGGTATCGCCTGATGGTCTCCAGCACTTGCACTATAAAGGAGGTGCTGATGTGGTGGCCCTCTATCTGCGTAACAATCCGAAAAGTCGTATGTTTGACGGACGCGGATTAATTCTGGGAGGCAGCCATGCGCCCAACTACAACCTGCCGGGCTCGTTGGTAGGAGACCTCAGTGCGATCCTCATTGAGAATATCAATCCAATTGTCAACTTAATCCGTGTGCCTTCAAAACAGACTGCGCTGCTCTCTGATTTTGAAGTAAAACGCGACCGCATAGCCCGTGAAGCCATGACGAAGAACGTGACCAATTTAAGTGGCGTTCCTTCATGGATGCTTTCTGTTCTCAATCGTGTGATGGAGATTAGTGGCAAGGAACACTTGGAAGACGTATGGCCCAATATTGAGGTGTTCTTCCACGGCGGTGTTGCCTTCACGCCTTATCGTGAGCAATATGAAAAGCTCATCACCAGTCCGAAGATGCACTATATGGAGACATATAACGCCAGTGAGGGCTTCTTCGGTATTCAGGACGATCCTGCAGACAAATCAATGCTGCTGATGCTTGACTATGACGTGTTCTATGAGTTCCAGGAAATGGGAACCGACCGGATCGTTCCTCTCTGGGGCGTAGAAACGGGTAAGAACTACGCCATGATTATCTCAACATCATGCGGACTATGGCGATACATGATTGGTGACACTATTCGTTTCACCTCTACCAATCCTTACAAATTTGTGATTTCCGGCCGCACGAAGAGCTTTATCAATGCATTTGGAGAAGAGCTGATTGTTGACAATGCTGAACAAGGATTGGCATACGCTTGTCAGAAAACAGGTGCTGTGGTAAGTGAATACACCGCTGCTCCTGTGTTCATGGATGCCAATGCAAAGTGCAGCCACCAATGGGTGATTGAGTTTGCCAAGCGTCCTACCGACCTTAATGAATTTGCCGCTATTCTCGATCGCAAACTGCAGGAAGTAAACAGCGACTATGAAGCCAAGCGCTACAAGGACATCACGCTGCAACCTCTTCAGATCATCGAGGCACGCCCTAACTTGTTCAACGACTGGTTGAAGGCCAACGGCAAACTGGGCGGACAACACAAAGTGCCCCGATTGAGCAACGAAAGGAAAATTATTGAACAACTGATTACAATGAACCAATGAAAAAGCTATACCTTTTTCTTCTTATCTGCCTCACTTCCTGTGCTCGTATGGGTACTCCCGACGGTGGATGGTTCGATGACACTCCACCACGAGTGGTTGGTTCCTCTCCTTCCGATAGAGGTACCGATGTTACTTCACGCCGCATAACCATCAACTTCAACGAGTATATAAAGATAGAGGATGCGCAGAATAAGGTTATTGTATCACCGCCGCAACTTGAAATGCCAGAGATAAAAGCTACTGGCAAGCGAATTGTCATTGACCTACAGGACAGTCTGAAGGCCAATACTACTTATACCATCGACTTCAGCGATGCCATCAGCGACAACAATGAAGGAAACCCCATGGGTAATTATGCTTTCACATTCTCTACAGGCAAACAAATTGATACGCTACAAGTGAGCGGATATGTGCTAAACGCCGAGAACTTAGAACCCATCAAGGGAATGCTTGTCGGTCTGTATCTGGACAGCACCTGTGTTGACACAACATTCCATAAGTTGCCCATGATGCGTGTATCGCGCACAAACGGAAGCGGTCGTTTCACTATTAAAGGCGTAGCGCCCGGCAACTACCGTGTGTTTGCATTAAAAGACGCTGACGGAGACTTCGTTTATGGTCAGAAGAGCGAGGATATAGCCTTCTCTCACGAAGTTGTAACTCCTTCATCCAAACTCGATACTCGTCAAGACACTATTTGGATGGACTCATTGCGCATCAGTCGCATCAACCGCGTGGAATACACCCACTTTCTGCCCGATGAAGTGACACTGCTTTCTTTCCAAGTTCCTCAAACTGATCGCTATCTGGTAAAGACCGAACGCAAGGAGCCTGAAAAACTCGGCTTTTTCTTCAGCTACGGAAGTGATTCACTCCCCCGTCTTCGCGGACTGAACTTTGAAGCTGACAATGCCTTCTTTGTGGAACCTTCCACCAAACTCGACACCATCTATTATTGGCTGCGTGACACTGCACTTGTTAATCAGGACACCCTGCGAATGGAGGCCACCTATATGATGACCGACAGTACGGGATTGTTAGTAGAGAAGGTTGACACAATCGAGGCCTTGGCTAAGATTCCTTATGCAAAGCGACTGAAAGAAAAGCAAAAGGAATTTGAAAAGTGGCAGAAAGAACAGGAAAAGAAGAAAAAACGCAATGAGCCTTACGATAGTATCATGCCCATTGAGTTCCTGCGTCCAAAACTGAGTACCAACGGACAACTGAATCCAAACCAGAACGTATTTATTGAAATGCCTGTTCCGCTCGACTCTTGTCATGCCGAGGGTGTACACCTCTATTCAATGATAGACTCTCTATGGTACAACGCACCATTGCTTTTTGAACAGATCAATCCACGCCTTTATGTGGTCAAGGCAGAATGGCGCCCAGACATAGAATATAGTTTGGAAATAGACTCGGCATCCTTCCAGACCATCTTTGGCGAAGTTAACAAGCCTATCAAACAGGGTATTAAAGTGCGTTCTGAAGACGAGTTTAGTACATTGATGGTGAATATCACCAACATGCCCGATAGTGGCAACGTCATTATACAGATGATGGACAACGGCGACAAGGTTGTACGAGAAACCACTGTTCAGGATGGAACAGCCGAATTCTATTACGTAACTCCAAAGAAGTATTATTTACGTGCTATTATCGACTGGAACAAGAATGGAATCTGGGATACTGGCGACTACGATGCTGACCGCCAACCTGAACCGGTATATTATTTCCACGAAGAGGTTGAATGCAAGGCAAAATGGGATGTTACCCGCAATTGGGCACTAAACAGCCGTCCACTGTTCCGTCAGAAGCCTGTGGCAATCACCAAACAAAAGCCCGATCAGGAAAAACAACTTCGTGACCGCAATGCCCAACGAGCAGCATCTAAGGGCATTCCTTATGTTCCGAAGGACTAAGAATTCTGGTATCAGGCAATAAAAAAAAGCAGATGATTAAACATTTTGGGATAAGTTCCGTCAAAAGAGAAAACCCAAAATATTAACAAAGTTTTTACGCTTATGAAAAAGACTATTTCAAAAATGAATAAATGGTTTCTCAGTATCGCATTGGCAATCTGCGCATTAGTCATTAATCCAACAAATTCACAAGCCCAATGCGGGATTGAGAACAACGCATTCCAAGGTGGTGAATTTCTTGCCTATGACCTTTATTTCAACTGGAAGTTCGTATGGCTGAAAGTAGGGTCAGCCTCAATGTCAACAGTAAAATCTGTCTATAAGGGACAAGAAGCCTATCGTACCAGCCTCATCACACGAGGAAATGACAAACTTGACGGAGTATTCGTAATGCGCGATACATTACTTAGCTATTGCGACAAAGATTTGAACCCACTTTATCATCGCAAGGGCTCGCTCGAAGGCAAGCGTTATTACATTGACGAATTGTGGTATTCCTATCCATACAACAATTGCCACGTTAAGATGCACCGTGTAGATGCAGACGGTGCAGTTCATTGGAAAGAGAAAGAATATAAAGACTGTGTCTATGACATGATGAGCATCTTTTTGCGTGCTCGAAATTTCGACGCTTCAAACATGAAAGTTGGTGATGTTATACCAATGCCCATCACCGATGCCAAGCGGCTTTCCAATTCATGGTTAAAGTTTCAAGGTAAGGAAACTTACAAAATTGATGGTACAAAAGAAAAATTCAGATGTCTGGTATTCTCATTCATAGAGCACGATGATGGCAAAAACAATGAGCTCATCCGTTTCTATGTCACTGATGACGCCAACCACATTCCTGTACGCCTTGATCTTTTCCTTTCATTCGGTTCAGCAAAAGTGTTCTTAAAGAGCTATAAAGGTGTGAAGAATCCTATCACCTCGAAGATTAAGTAAGAGGGAAAGAACGGATAAAGTAATAGAAAAAACAAATAAAGTAAACGAATAAGAGCGGTCAGGAGGCCGCTCTTATTCGTTTAGCACTAAAGTTGAATATCAAAAGGTGGTGCCGAAACACATTTAAGGTTCTTCTCAAGCTGAGATGTAGAACTTGCCCCAACCAGCACTGATGTTACCCCCTTTTGCTGAAGAATCCATGCCAATGCCATCTCGGCTAAAGTTTCACCACGCTGCTGAGCCTGTGCATTATAACGACGAAGTTTCTCGAGTAGTTCATCGGTCAGCATACTTTCTTTCAAGAACTTACCCTTTGACATGCGTGAATCATCTGGAATACCATTAAGATAACGGTCGGTAAGCAATCCTTGGGCCAATGGAGAGAACGAAATGAATCCGACACCGTTCTCCCTACACAAATCAAGTATTCCTGATTCTTGTGGCTCTCGATCAAGCATATTCAAGCGTCCCTGATAAATCAAACAAGGTACATCACGTTCTTTCAGATACTTGAATGCAATGCGCGTAGCTTCCAAAGGCCAACGCGAAATTCCTACGTAAAGAGCCTTTCCTGAACGCACCACATCAACCAATGCCTGAAGAGTTTCCTCTAATGGAGTTTCAGGATCATAGCGGTGAGAGTAAAACAAATCAACATAGTCGAGATGCATACGTTTTAACGACTGGTCGAGTGAAGCCATCAGATACTTTCGCGATCCCCAGTTACCATAAGGTCCAGGCCACATATCATAACCTGCCTTCGTAGCAATGAACAGTTCATCACGATAGGGTCGGAAGTCATCGTCCATCAATCGGCCCATTGTCTGTTCTGCAGAACCATAAGGAGGTCCGTAATTATTCGCCAGATCAAAATGAGTAATTCCATGATCAAAAGCATAGTGAGTAATCTCACGTGAACGCTCATAAGAATCTACTCCGCCAAAGTTATGCCAAAAGCCAAGGCTCACTTTTGGCAAAAGTACACCACTACGTCCACAACGCTCATAGTTCATGCCTGCCTCATAACGCTGGGGACTTGCTACATAATTATTCATCATGATGTTTTTAGATTGTTTTTGCAAAGATAGTATTTTCTTTGGAAACCATATAACAATTTAATATTTATTATTTGGCAAGTCAAATATTTCTTCGTACATTTGTACAATTAATTTTTTTGCATATAATTGTATATGACCCAATACGAACTTCATGCCCCTGAGAATCTCAATGCAACAGTGAAATTACCTGCATCAAAGAGTATTTCCAACCGTGCCCTTATCATTTGCGCCCTACTCGGTGGCAAGGAACTCCCACAGAATTTAAGTGACTGCGACGATACTGAAGTTATAGTAGAAGCCCTGCGCAAGATGCCAGAGACTATTGACATCAAAGCAGCAGGTACCGCAATGCGTTTCATGACAGCCTTCCTTGCATCAACAGAGAATGGTGAACATCTGCTCACAGGATCTGAGCGCATGAAGCACCGCCCAATTAAAATTCTTGTTGATGCGCTCCGTATGCTTGGCGCTGACATTAGCTATGCTGGAGAAGAAGGTTTCCCACCTCTTCGTATCAAAGGTCAAAAGTTGGATGGAGGTCGTTTAGAGATAGCAGGAAATGTGAGTTCGCAGTATATTTCTGCCTTGCTATTAATTGGTCCGATGTTGCGAAACGGTTTGGAGATTCGACTCACTGGCGAGATTATTTCACGTCCTTATATAGATTTGACGCTATGGACTTTACGCGAATTCGGAGCAGACGCAGAATGGACTTCTGTGGACACCATCACCGTACGCCCAAAGCCATATTGTTCCCGTCCTTACTTCATTGAAAACGACTGGAGTGCTGCTTCCTATTGGTACGAGATGGTAGCGTTGTCTTCTCAGCGTGATGCTGAAATTCGTTTAGAAGGCCTGATGGATGGTTCAAAACAAGGTGACTCATCAGTACGCTACATTTTCAGTTTATTAGGCATCAAAACAATTTTTTCATCGAAAGAGCCTGGCGTGCCAACAACCGTTACCTTACGTAAAAACGGGCATCATGTATCTCGATTAGAATACGACTTCATCAATTCTCCAGACTTGACACAAACTTTTGTGGTGACTTGCTGTATGATGGATATTCCTTTCCATTTCACAGGTCTGCAAACACTCAAGATTAAAGAGACCGACCGCATCAAGGCCTTAAAGACAGAAATGCGCAAACTTGGCTTCATACTCCATGACATCAATGATTGTGAACTACTATGGGATGGAGAACGTTGTCAAGCCGAAGTTCTGCCTGCCATCGACACTTATGAAGACCATCGAATGGCACTTGCATTTAGTCCTATTGTTTTTCAGCAACCCATCATTATTAACAACCCACATGTGGTTACGAAGTCGTATCCCCGTTTCTGGGATGACTTAGAACAAGTGGGATTCACTATTAGTAAATCATGAATTTTGCTCTTATTTGTATCATAGCCATCGTTGCTCTTGGTGCGGTGGCCGCTCTCTCTTCTATTGGCAGTAAAGAAGAATCTATTGTAGAAGGGAAAGATTGTTCTACCTGTATCAGTAAGACTGATGGTTCGTGCAAGATAGCCTGTCTGATGGAGGAGAAAAAGAAGCAACAAGGCAATAAACCTGTTGCTACCAGCGTTTAAAAACATATATGCGCAGAGCTTCTTATACCTTATATATTATATATTTAGCCCTTGTCCTCTTGACAACGGCAGGTTGCTCTACGCAGAAGAATACAGCAAAAAGTCGTTGGTGGCACTCGTTCAACGCTCGTTACAACACTTATTATAATGGCTCATTGGCCTATATAGACGGAGCGGAAGAGAAGGAGAAAGGCAACAAGGACAATTTCACCGAGCAATTACCGCTTTATACCGTTGGCAACAAAAACAGTCGAGAACTTGGCAAAGGAAATTTTGAGCGTGCCATTGAAAAGAGCGAGAAAGCCATCAAACAGCATAGCATCAAGACTCGTCCTGAATGGAATAAAACGCGCCGTAAGACTGCTAAAGACAAGGAGTGGCTCTCACGCCGCGAATATAACCCATTCCTTTGGAAAGCTTGGCTTCTTATGGGTAAGTCACAATTTCAAAAAGGAGCTTTCGACGAGTCGGCAGCCACATTCTCTTACATGTCTCGCCTCTACCAGACCCAGCCTGCCATCAACGGAATAGCCCGTTCGTGGCTGGCACGCAGTTATATGGAGCTTGACTGGCTTTACGATGCAGAAGATGTGGTACGCAATATGGCGCGCGACTCTATTCACTATAAGGCCCAGAACGATTGGGACTACACTTTTGCCAATTATTATATAAAGAGTGGTGATTATGAACGTGCCCTCCCCTATCTGAGGAAAGCTATCAAACACGAGAAACGTAAAGTTCAGAAAGCGCGCATGTGGTTCCTGACAGCTCAACTTGAAGCTTCTTTAGGACATCGCCAAGAATCATACAAGGCATTTCAGCGCGTCATTCGTCAGAATCCACCATACGAACTGGAATTCAACGCCCGGATTGCCCAAACCGAAGTAATGGCTAAAGGTAATAGTCGCAAGATAATCAGCAAGTTAAGACGCATGGCCCGTTCTGACAACAACAAAGACTATCTTGACCAGATTTACTATGCTATTGGTAACATCTACCTTGCTCAATGCGACACGATGCACGCCATCGGCGCCTACGAAACCGGAAACGAGAAATCTACACGCAGCGGTATTGAGAAAGGAGTATTGCTACTACGATTAGGCGATTTGTATTGGGACAAAGAACGCTATAATGATGCCCAGCGCTGCTATGGAGAAGCAATCGGTTTGTTGGATAAGGACCGTCCTGATTACAACGAGCTGTCTCGCCGGTCAAAAGTACTAGATGAACTGGTTCCTCATACAGACGCCATCCACTTGCAAGACTCACTTCAAGCCTTGGCTAAGATGTCTGAAAAAGACCGTAACGAGGCTATAGACCGTGTGATTGAGGCTTTAAAGAAAAAAGAAAAAGAAGAACGCGATAAAGCCCGTGAAGCAGAGGTTGAGAAGGCTCTTGAAAAAGCCGGTTCCATAGGAAATCGTCAGCAGACCACCCAGCAAACTCCCAATCCCACTCAACAAGGAAACGGCCAATGGTATTTCTACAATCAGATGGCTGTTAATCAGGGTAAACAACAGTTCCAAAAGCAGTGGGGTAAGCGTGAGAATCAAGACAACTGGCAACGTTCGAACCTCACCGTGTTGGCCAATACTAATATCGACATGAACAATGCCGGACAGGAAATAGCCGACTCACTCTTCTCAGCCCTGGATGCCATCGATGATTCCATTGCCTCTGAACGAGAAGCCCTTGAGAATGACAGTGCGCAAAATGATCCGCACAAACGCGAGTACTATCTGGCCCAAATTCCTTTCACTGAAGAGCAGGTAGAAGCCAGCAATGCCATTATTCAAGAAGCCCTGTTCAATTCTGGCATTATTTTCAAGGACAAGCTGGACAATTCAACCCTTGACAATGCTCGTCAAAGCAGGCCACTTCGTCTTTCTGAGAAACAGCTCGTACGACTGACCTATTCTTTCCCCGACTACGAAAAGAACGATGAGGCTTGGTATCACTTGTATTTACTCTACTCCCGATTAGGCGAACACGACCGTGCCAGCGAATGTCTTACACATTTGAAAGCCGACTATCCTGAAAGTGAGTGGACCATACTGCTCAGTGATCCTTTCTATGCTGAAAATGCCCGCTTCGGTGTTCATATAGAAGATTCTCTTTATGCTTCCACCTATGAAGCCTTCAAACAGGCCCGATATGGTGAGGTAAAGACCAATGCGGCCCTTTCTGCCGAACGTTTCCCCTTGGGTGAAAACCGTCCAAAGTTCCTGTTTATCAATGGTCTGACACTATTGAATGAGAATGATGCAAAAGGTTGTCTGGAAGAACTTCGCCAAGTGGTTGAGAAGTATCCGCAAAGTGAGGTAAGTCCTTTGGCCGGCATGATTATCAAAGGTGTTCAAGAAGGACGCACACTCTATGGAGGAAAATTTGACCTTGACAATATTTGGGCTCGCCGAGATCTCACCATGTCTGATGACTCCACATCGACAGACACTCTCTCGTCCGATCGCAACCTGCCATTCCTCTTTGTAATGGCCTATCTGCCAGACTCTGTTAACAGCAATCAATTGCTGTTTGAAATGGCACGATACAACTTTTCAAACTTCACGGTACGCAATTTCGAACTGAATATCGAGCAGCAGCCTGGTATCACACGTCTGCTAACAAGCGGTTTCCTGAACTATGACGAGGCTTTGCAATATGCGCGCAAGCTATATGCCAATGAGTCCATGCGGACCTTGATACATAAATGCCGTTGCATCATCATCAGCGATCACAACCTCTCACTCATTGGTACACGCTATAGTTATCAAGACTATGATGAATTCTACCAGCGCACTTTTGCACCTCTTACTATCAGCAACGAAGAACTGCTGGAGATTCCTGAAGTCATTGAGCAACCTGACGAAGAAAACGAACAAGACAATTCTCAGGAAGAAACGCCTACTCCTGCTGATAATAAGAATACCAATGATTTCGATGAAGATTTCTGGTAATTCAACAATAGCAAATTCCTAACTCTCTACTTCCCATGACCAACGGACAATTACTTTGGGTTGATGACGAGATGGAGCTTTTGAAAGCTCACATACTCTTCCTTCAGAAAAAAGGCTATGACGTAACCACAGCCTCCAACGGCACTGACGCAATCGATTTGTGCCGTGAGAAATCCTTTGACCTTGTACTGCTCGACGAGCAGATGCCTGGCCTCAGCGGTTTGGAGACTTTGCAACGCATCAAAGAGTTATCGCCAGCTACGCCGATCGTCATGGTGACCAAGAGCGAGGAAGAAAACATCATGAACCAGGCTATCGGACAGAAGATTGCCGACTACTTGATAAAGCCCGTCAATCCCAACCAGATTCTACTCACGCTGAAAAAGAATATTCATCGCCGGGAGTTGGAAACGGAAGTAACCCAAAGCCGATATCAACAGCAGTTCCAACAAATAGCCATGCAAATCATGGACTGCCGTACCTGTAAGGACTGGATAGAGGTGTATCGCAAACTGGTTCATTGGGAGTTGGAACTATCTTCCACCGACTCACAGATGACCGAGATGCTTCAAATGCAGAAAGAAGAAGCCAATCTCGGTTTTGCGAAATTTGTTAAGAAGAACTATCTGGATTGGGTAAAGCCCAACCCTTCCAGAGAGGAAGGGATGGTTATGTCAACAGACATTTTCAAACGCCGCATATTCCCTCTACTCGACAAGAAAGAAAAAGTATTCCTTGTAGTACTCGACAATTTCCGATACGACCAATGGCGTATGTTAGCCGGTGAACTGGCAGACCAATTTGATATTGACGAAGACCTATACTACAGTATTCTTCCCACTGCTACCCAATACGCCCGCAATGCTATTTTCTCGGGTCTCATGCCCGACCAAATAGCCCATATGTTCCCCGATCTCTGGGTTGATGAAGATGAAGAAGAAGGCAAGAACCTGAACGAAGAACCGCTCATCCAAACACAGTTGGAGCGCTATCGCCGGCATGAATCGTTCTCTTATCATAAAATCAACAACTCGGCCGATGCCGAACGACTGTTACAGCAAGCGAATACACTCCTTCATAATGACTTAAATGTAGTAGTATTCAATTTCATTGACATGCTTTCCCATGCAAGAACAGAAAGCCGAATGGTACGCGAACTGGCCAACAACGAATCGGCCTATCGTTCTATCACCCTCTCATGGTTCCGCCATTCTGTCATTGCCGATTTTTTCCGTTGGATTGCACAAACAGACTGCCATGTCATTGTTACCACCGATCATGGTTCTATCCGCTGCACAAAGCCAGTCAAAATCATTGGTGACCGCAACACCAATACAAACCTGCGCTACAAACTGGGAAAGAACCTCGGCTATGACTCGAAAGACCTCTTCGTAATCAGAGATCCACGCCAGGCTCAACTCCCCCAGCCAAATCTTTCCACCAGCTACGTATTTGCCACAGGCGATTCATTCTTCGCCTACCCCAACAACTATAACTATTACGTCAGCTACTATCGCGACACCTTCCAGCATGGCGGTATCTCGATGGAAGAGATGCTCATTCCGCTCATCACCATGAACGGTAAACGCCGCTGATTTATAGCTAGTTCGTTTTCATTAAAAAATTTGGCGTTTATTATTTAATTTGCTAACTTTGCAGCCGTTTAAGACAAATTATTATGGAAATTCTGATTCAGGACTTAGACCATATTCATGAGGCTGCACGCCAGTTTATCAGTTTAATTGGTGACCATACAGTTTTTGCATTCTATGGAAAGATGGGTGCAGGAAAGACCACTTTCGTGAAAGCTGTTTGCGAAGAGTTAGGTGTAGAAGATGTCATCACTTCTCCTACCTTTGCCATTGTCAACGAATATACAACCCCTTCATCACCAATCTATCATTTTGATTTCTATCGCATCAAAAAACTCGAAGAAGTTTACGATATGGGCTATGAAGACTATTTTTACAGCGGTAATCTCTGCTTCATCGAATGGCCTGAACTGATAGAAGAAGTACTCCCCGACGATGCTGTCAAGGTGACTATCACAGAGAATTCCGACGGCAGCCGAACAGTCTCCGCACAACTCTGAGCCACCAACCATTTTCCAACTAAATAGTAAGTATTATCAACAACATGCAATTCAAACCTAAAACTTTACTAATTATCGCAGCATGCTGCATGATGTCATTGACGATGTTTTCACAGTCAAGAGACAACTATCGCAGTCTGCTATTAGACAAAAATGTCAAAATAGAAAAGACGAATCTTCCCATTGTCTTCATTAACACCAACGGTCGCATGATACGCACCGATGATTACATCCTGGCAAGGATGAAGATTCTGCATAATGGTGACGGCTCACTGAACTTTGCCGACACCGTCAGTTTCCCAGGACAACATATAGACTACGAAGGCGATATTGCTTTAAAATACAGGGGAAATTCCTCCTTCTCGTCATCAGACAAAAAACCGCTGGCTTTCCGTACTTTGGCTTCGAACGTACTACCTGTCAATGGTGGTGAAAAACAGAAGGTGAAGATTCTCGGCATGAAGAAAGACAACAAGTGGGGTTTTATAGCTCCTTGGGCCGATGAAACGATGTTTCGTGATGTTCTTTCGTTCGAGTTAGGACGTCCTTGGTTCGATTGGGTACCCAGTGCCCGCATGTGCGAAGTCATTCTTGACGGCACCTACTATGGCATATACGCCCTATGCGAGCGTACTTCAGGCGGAAAGCACCGCATGAACTTAAACACGCCAGGCGAAGATGACGGTGATTTATCTGGCGATTATCATGTAGCTATTGATCATGGCTACAATCCCTATTATGCATCGAAACATCATCCTTGGCAGTCTCTTGACGGTAGTCGCGTGGCCACATGGTTCAACATCAAGTATGAATACAAAGACCCTGACAATGACGAATTCGATGCACTGCCTACTGGCACCCGTCAGGCTCTTCACAAAGAAATAGACAAGATGGAAGATTCGTTCATGGCCGACAATTGGCTTGACGAAAACGAAGGCTATCGCAAATACATCGATGTGCAGTCGTTTATTGACTATATGCTGGCCACCGAACTTTCAATGAACATTGACGGCTATCGACTGAGCACGCATCTTTATAAACGCAGCAACCAACGTCAAATTACCGAGAGTTTGGACCCCCGCTGGAAAACAACACTCTGGGACTACAATATTGCCTGGGGCAATGCCAACTATTATGGAGGCGACCGTACTGACCAATGGCAGTATATGATGAACATCAACAATCAGAGCGATGATTGTCCAATACCATTCTACTGGTATAGAATGCTTCAGGATGATGAGTATGTCAGTGCCCTTAAAGAACGTTGGCGCCAATATCGTGAGAGCAATCATTCAACTCCAAGAATCATGGCTGTCGTCGATTCACTAAGCACCATGCTGAAAGCCGAAGGTGCTGCTGAACGAAACGAACGTGCCTGGGGTATTTTCACGCGCAACAACATCTGGCCTTTGCCATACTATGCACAAGACTATGACGATGCAGTTGACTATCTGAAAGACTGGATTCAACAACGCCTGCGTTTCATGGATAAATATCTATTGCCACCACGCAACATCGAGACAGAACCGATAGAAGTGAGCGATGGGTGGACGGCCGATATCGTTGTTGAGAAATTGCCTGCAGTCAATAACACATCCCTCACCATCGATGCGTCAAACCGTGCGCTGTATTCCAGTCAGCTACGTTCTTCGGGCGGTCTGCCTGCCGATGGCTATATTATCTCTGCCAACGAAAACGTAAAATATCGGCTCCAGAATTATACCGCAAACAATGCATTGGCTCTTCACAGAAGTGGCGAACAAGGCACCATTACTCTTTCTACGCCTATTGAGACCAGCGAGTTGTTCATTCTCGCCACAAGCGGCAACGGTGCCTCTACGGTAAATGTCACCCTTCACTATGCCGACGGCACTGAAACCAATGCCGGCACATACCAGATTCGCGACTGGTCTGTACGCTCAGAACAAATACAGGGCAATGAGGCTGTTAGCGGTTTGGGCAATATCCGACGTGATGACAATAGCTATAGCGGCGACAACCACTACTGCCTGTTCGACTTTTCTGTACCTGTTGATGAGAATCGCTTGTTGAATGCCGTTACCTTCACCTCACAGGCCAATGCTTATGCTTCAATCTTGGCCCTGTCCCGTATTGTCAGCACTCCAACAGATGCCAACCAGTCAGTAACGATTCATCACCATGCTGACAGTCAGCCAACTTCCATCTATTCTACCGGAGGTATCCAGCAACGCGGTTTACGTCGCGGTCTCAATGTTGTACGATTCAGCGATGGAACAGTGAAGAAAGTAATCTCAAGGAAATAATAACACCTCTCACAAACAAAACGCCGAATTAATGTTGGATAAGCACATTAATTCGGTGTTTTTTATGGAAAAAAGAAAATCAATAAAGGACTTTCTTTCCGTTCTGAATATAAATACCGCGGAGCGCAGCAGAAGGATTTACCAATCGTCCCTGCAAGTCATAAGTATTTGTTGACTTGACCGACGACTGACGTAACTCCTGAACCCCAGTAGCATTCTCGTCACTTGACAAAAGGCGGACATGGTCCACATAAAGCAATGTATTGTTGGCTGCGCCGACACCTGCAGAGGTCTTAAAGCCTAACGAGAGGGTGACAGCGGTCTCTTTTTCAAGCTCAAAATCATAGCAGAGTTGCTGCCAGCTGCCACGCTCTGAGGGATAGCGATAGTCGGTCTTTGTACCAATCTTGATGCCTGTGAGCGATGTATTGGTATTGTTACCGCTGGTATTCACCACCTTTCCGTTGTTTGAAGTCTCGTTAGGACAAATATAGCGTACGTTCATCAGCACGCGATACTTACCGGCATCAAGTGTCACCGCCTGCGTAATGGCGTTCGAGCCTGCGTCCCACGAGTTCAACACGGTGAGGGTTCGGTCACCACACTCCTCATCAAACAAGGGGCGTCCGCAACGGTCGGCATAGTTGCCTACTGCCTTCGGACTTACACAGTATTGAGTGGTACTATAAGGCATAGAGTACATTCGGCAGAAGTTAGAACCGCCACTCAACTGATTGCCGGCCTTCCATCCTTTCACAGGCAGGATATTCGGCCACTTGGAATTAACAGCAGCCACTGTATTTACATAGCACGGATTGAAAGTTCCTGCATCGCATGTAGCATTGCCATCGGCCTTTCCATAGGTTTCGTCTTCCTCAAACGAAGCATTTACGAGTGTTTCGGCCGTGATGTCCTGGTAGCCTTTCGTGAGGTCTTCTTTCTGGTCTTCAGGAAACGTGGCACCTTCCTCGATCAGAAGGTCGCCTCCCACTATTTTAGCAGTAAAACTGCCCGTTGTCTTTACCAGTTTTTCCACGATACCGTTAGAGGTTACAGCCTTGACAGCAAACTCGTACTCGCTATCCTTCAAACTTTCAAAATATGCCACATCAGGATTGTTGGGATCCTGTACTGCACGCAGTCCTTCACTATTTACAAAGAACTTCAGCGTGTTGACAACGCTGTGATTCTCTTCTGCAATAAAGCGACCGTTACCGGCCTGAGCCATCATATCGCTACTTCTGAATACCGGACGTCCCAATGGTGTCTGAATATCGCTCAACACACAGGGTTGGTCGCTTGCAAAATTGCTGAGCAACAGATAAGCAGTACTGTCAGGATCGAAGGCGATCACTCCGTTCCAACCTTCAGGAGTTGACAACTGCTGATTGAATCCTGCCAACTGCGATGTGGAAACAGCATCCATATTTGAATAATAAGTAATGGCACGGCGGTCCACCACCTCATTCACCGTCACCGAACGGCTCTTGTTGCTATACGAGCTGTACAGCTTGGCTGTCATCACCGAGTTGTTGTTGGCTTTCTCGCCAAAAGCAAACTGTTTATCGCCCAAACGGACGATACCCAAGGCATTGTCAACGTTCACCCAATTACCATTCAGCGAGGTGAAAGCCGATCCATCCAGCTGCTTATGTCCGTCAGCAGTATAGAGGGTGCGTTTGGTCTTGGTCAGCTCATCAACGCTGATAGCCATCAGCCCGCCCTTTTCAGCCGATATGGTGGCAGCCGTATTCGCACGTACATAATCAATATATACGACAGCATTTCCTGGTGTAGAGTATAGAGCGAACCTATTGTTCAGTGCAGCATCGTTGGTGTTCAGCTCACCATTCATCACATAGCTGTTGCCCTGCAGGTCGTAAATACCCGACACAACAGGTGTTGCATTAGTTTTCTTTCCCTGTACATCGTACCAGCCAATAAAATTACCGGTATTATTGGCACGGAAAGGAACCACTATCTTATTCTTGTCCACAGAGTTGACGGCAATATAACCAGTATAGCTGCTCAATCCTGTACTCCAAGAGAAGCAGGTGAAACGCGAGTCGCTGGCAGCACGCACGATATTCTGAGAAGAAAGAATCTTTGCAGCGCTGTATTTTGCATTGAAATCGTTCCAATTCGTAGCGGTGAGGTCGGCTGTCGACATCACTTCGTGCATCAGCCAGGTCATCATCACGCGATGAGCCTCAACGCCCATACGACGGGCTCCCACATCGGCACGCAACAACCACGAACCATCAGTTGTTGTAGTCTGACGGGCCTTAATCATCTTATAGGCCAGATTCTCCAACATTAAAGCATGCGGATCGCGGAGGAAACAGGCATTTGTTGAATAAGAAGTAATCTGGTCATAGAGGAACAGACTCCAGTCGTTACCGTTAGGCATAGCCAATTCACCATCGGCCAGAGCCAACCAGTAGAGCACCTCATTCATCACCTTGTCATTATTGTGCATCAAGGCATTGGTGGCCCATTTCTCTTCGCCATAGAGTCCCTGTTGGAACAACTTCAGCGCCAAGGCGGCCTCGCCCAATTCCTGAATCACCACATTCTGATAAGAGGTATGGAAGTAGTTGTGATTCTGAAGGGTATAGTCATCGTAGAGGTTCTGCCCTTTATAGAGATTGGCCACTGTCTTATTGTCGTAGGATGGGTCAATAACCGTACGGTTGGTTGCGTCGTCTTTCTGCGAGTAACTGTTGATGGCAAACTCGCGGAGGCGCTGGAACCATTGTGGAGCCAATGCATCGTTGGGGAACAGTCCCAACGTAGCTGCCAAAATGTCGGCTTCCCAACCATTCTCCTCTGCCTTCGTATCACCGGCAAAGCCTGTTGGAATAGAACGGTACAACTCGTAATTGCACTCAGCCTTCAACAACTTATAGATATAATTCTTCTGGGCGTCGCTCAGTTTGTCCCACTGGAAGAAAGCGCTATAGGCCACAGACATAGCCCAAAGTGAGGACTCCCACACATAATCACTTGTAGAGGTAGAGCCCCAGTTCTTATTATCCTTACACTTCTTCAGGTTGTTTGCCTTATGCGTGCTATAGGCAAATACGAGGCTCTTCATGGCCATCGACTCAAGGTCACCCCATGTCACGCCAGCCGGCAGATTTACTTTTCCATTGGCATATTTCACCAAGAAAGCGCAAATCATAGACAGGTCGGCATTGGTGCGCACACCAGCCTCATTGCTGTTTCCAGTGCTTTCGCCCTTGAACACACCGTTGGCCTCACCTTTACTATTGTTGGTCTCATTCTGGAAGTCATTCTTCAGGTAGGTAGCAAAATTGGCCAACATCTGCAACAGGTCGCCCTTCATCTGAGGCTCGGCCACGAAATCACTGTTCACGACACTCTCCGTAGGACTTTCAACATCCTGTTCGGTGGGCACGTCAGGAATCACGGCATCGTCAGCCAATTGATAAAGACGCACATCGTCGAACATCACACACGAGCCCCCTGACAACCACGAAATGACAAAACCGACAGTCAGACTTCCGTCTGCCTTTTGCTCGAAATCGATGGAGACGGTATTCCACTTCATTGTGGTGAAACAATTAACCGAACCCTGAGGGAAGGCACTGGTGCTTTTTTCGGTTCCTGCCACAAGGTCAACAGTTGAAGTGGCACTATTGGCATAGGCCGAACGCACTTTGGCAGAAAACTGATATTTACCTTTAGGAAGAGAGGTAATGGTCTGCTTCAAACTTGACGAACCGTCATTCCACCCCACACGCTGGTAATAGGCCTGCGTGCCATCGGCCAGTGTGGTCACTTTACCAAAGTTATTGTCGGTAAAGCAATCACTCGTCAGAATCAGGCTCACGGCAGTTGCGTTATTCACTACCGTCCATCCTTTGGGGGCTGTCACTACATAGCCACGCAAACCGTCGGCCTTCTCGGTTTTGGGAGAAAGTTTGGTTACATCATCATCCTCGAACGAGGCATTCGTTATGTACTGTGCTGTCACATCGGTCTTTTCATTGGCTGCGAGGCACATCGTTGTGGAACCCAACAAGCCGAGCAGAATCGGGAAAAACTGTTTCATCATGTTGAAAGTTTATAGCTTTTAATGTTTTGATCTTCGTAATACTGCCGGCAAAGATAGAGAAAAAAAACGAAACTATATTATATTGACATAAATCATTTGTTCTTTTGGCCAAAATTTAAAAAACATTTTCAAAAAAACAAGGTTCTTTTCGAGTACTTGTACTTTTCGGATTCAGTAGTTATCATTCTCCAACATAACAGATTGAATAGTGTGACCGAACAGAAAAAGCGCCAAAACAAATTATAGCTATAATTGCGATAATTATAGCTAAAATTCGAAAAATTATAGCTATAATTTGTTTTGTCAGACGGTGTATTAAAGCAGAAGAGAAGAACTATTAACAACAAATAAAAGCGATGTAGTCTGTCAACCACATCGCTTTTTATTTCTATCAAACGAGTATTACACTCTTATGCGTTCTGTTCCTGAAAATCGAGGTCGGCCTCAACGACGAAGAACACCTCTTGAGGGTCGAACGTGCCCTCGCCCTCTTCCTTGGCCTCGCTGCACACGAAATCGGAAACAGCCTCCATATCAATATCCACCTCGTCGGAGTTGCTCTCCAGAATGCCACTGGTATAGAAATAGGTGCCTATGGCATCGATGATAAAGAGCAGCTGGTCGTCAGAGAATTTCTCTTTCAGGTCGGCAGGCAACTGTTCACGGATATATGCTATCTCGCGACGGTTTTCCTCTTCGTCCATCAAGAGTTCTTCATCCAGGCTTGCCATAGCTATTACAGCAGGGCTTCGAACTTCTCTTCAAACTTGGCTTTCGACACGGCACCTACCAGCTTGTCGACCACTTCGCCATTCTTGAAGAAAAGAATGGTAGGAATATTACGGATACCAAATTCAGCAGCCAGGTCGTCGGCTTCCTCAACGTCGCATTTGCCTACAACGATTTTGCCATCATACTTCTCGGCCAGTTCAGAGATGATAGGACCAACCATACGGCAGGGACCGCACCATGTGGCCCAGAAATCAACTACAAGGGGCAGATTGCCATTCTTCAAGCTTGCAAAGTTCTCGTTAGTTACTTGTACTTCCATTTTGTATAAACTTTTTTAAATTAAACAATATTCTCACAAAATTATATTGCAAACGATATGCCGAAACACGGATACTGCCATTTAGGCATATATATGCAAAATAACATTGCAAAGATAAGGAAACGGTAACAAAAACGCAAGAAAATTACCTTTTTTAGAACATTTTAATTGCAAAAAATTCATTTTTTATTATATTTTATTACCTTTGCGGCTGTTTTTTAGATTTAGATAACTAGACGCAAAAATGAAAAGATCAATCATTATTTCTATTCTGGCATTTCTTTTTGTTGGAATTTCTTATGCACAATTGCCTCAGACCGTTTTAAAAGATATAAATGGCCGTACTGTTCAAACTGATACGCTGAACAATGGAGGCAAACCTTTCATCATTGATTTCTTTGCCACTTGGTGCAAGCCCTGTAACCGCGAACTCGACGCTATTGCCGAGGTTTATGATGAGTGGCGTGAAGAAACGGGAGTTAAGATTTTTGCTGTAAGCATTGATCAGGCGCAGAATATTAATAAGGTGAAACCTTTGGTTGACAATCACGGATGGGAGTACGACGTACTGCTTGACCCCAATAGCGATTTCAAGCGCGCATTGGGCATTCAGATGATTCCCTATGTACTGATTGTCGATGGCAAGGGTCAGATTGTTTACAAGCACAACGGATATACCGATGGTGCTGAAACAGAACTTATTGAAAAAGTACGCGAACTGATTAAGTAAATGAAACGATACATTCTTTCTATCACCGCATTCTGTTGTTGCCTGACAATTCAGGCTCAGCAGAAAGAGGTTACATTCTCTGGAAGCATTCAGAGCGACATGCTCATTCCTCAAACTGACAAGGACATCAACGCCGAGAAGAAGGAAGACCTGCTGACAAACACCTATGCCGACCTGCAGATGCAGAGCAAATTTGTAGATGCAGGGGCTCGCCTGGAATATATGGATCATCCCCTCCCCGGCTTTGAGAACGACTTTAAAGGATGGGGCGTGCCCAATTTCTGGGTAAAAGGAAAGTTGGAGAAAGCCGAACTCACACTTGGTACTTTTTATGAACAGTTTGGTTCTGGTTTTATCCTCCGCACTTACGAAGAGCGTTCGCTGGGTATCGACAACTCACTGTTGGGCGGCCGCTTGGCCTTGAAGCCCATGAAGGGTGTTACCTTAAAACTGCTCAGCGGTAAGCAACGCCACTATTGGAAATGGGACGGCGGTCTGACCTCAGGAGCCAATGCCGATATCAACCTTGACGAGTGGATTCCCACTCTGGAAGAGAACGATACCCGTTTGAGTCTCGGTGCTTCGTGGGTGAACAAATATGAAAAGGATGAGGATATCTTTGTGGATCTCACCCATCGCCTGAACTTACCGAAGTATGTAAATGCTTGGGATGTAAGAGCCAATCTGAACAAAGGTCCTTGGGGAATGCTGGTTGAATATGCCCAGAAGACACAAGACCCCTCATTCGACAACAACTTCAGCTACGACAACGGTCATGTGGCGATGTTCTCAGGCTCTTATTCTGAAAAGGGCCTCAGCATTCTGCTACAAGCCAAACGTTCAGAAAATATGTCGTTCCGCAGCAAGCGAAACATCAACGGAACAGCTCTTCACCTGAATCATCTCCCTGCATTCACCCTCGACCACACATACGCGCTTGCTGCCCTTTATCCCTATGCCACCCAACTGGCAGCGGGCGAATGGGCCTACCAGACGGAACTGGGCTACAACTTCAAGCGCAAGACGGCCATTGGCGGTCGTTACGGCATGAACGTAAAACTAAACTATTCGTATGTAAGATCTATTCAGAATGCCTGGTTGAAATGGGGTAATCAGACCTACTACCAGGACCTGAACGTTCAACTGAGCCGTCGTATGACACGCGACTTCAAACTGAACTTGATGTACATGAACCAGCGCTACAACAAGACGGTGGTAGAAGGCGAAGGCGGCATCATCCACTCAAACATCTTCGTGGCCGACGGTATGTACCAATTGGCACCCAAGACCAAGCTGCGCGGTGAGGTGCAGTACCTTAACACCAAGCAGGATCAGGGCGACTGGGTATTCGGATTGTTGGAACTGTCGCTGGCTCCCCACTGGATGGTTACCGTAAGTGATATGTGGAACTGTGGCGATAGCGACCCGGAGTTCTATTCCGACAACACTCACCTGCACTACTATCAGGGACTGGTAACCTACAACATCGGATCGCACCGCATACAGGCCGGCTATGGCCGCACCCGTGCCGGCTACAACTGCTCGGGTGGCGTTTGCCGCTATGTTCCGGCTACGAAAGGATTTACTCTTTCATACAACTATAACTTCTAAAAGCGAACCAGTCAAACAGCGAGAGTTATCCTATTAAACGCAACCACTAAACAAGTAAAACGCGATGAATAAACTATATATTCTTTTAGCCCTTCTTCCTTTATTCTTTTCCTGCGACCACATTGACGAGGCCGACAGACTGATTGAAGTAAGTATTGACAACACTGGCGAGAATGCCATCTACAAGAATATCCTGATTGAAGACTTTACAGGACAGCGCTGCGTGAACTGTCCGAAAGGCAGTCAAGCCATCGAACAACTTCAGGAGAGTGACTTCGGCAGTCGCATCGTAGCAGTGGGAATCCATTCTGGTCCTTTCGGAAAGAATGCTTCGGGCACCAAGCTACTGTCTTTGGCCACTCAGACAGGCTGTGACTATTTCGACTATTGGAAGGTAGAAGCCCAACCGGGCGCTCTCATCAACCGTCAGAAGCCCATTCTCTATACCGTACTCGACTGGACTACAGAAGTTGGAAAGCAACTTGCCACCAAAGCGAACCTTTCAATCGTTGCAGAAGCCAAGGTAAATGGCAGCAATATTGACATCACGGTGAGCGAGAAAGCCATTGAGAATGTAGCCGGCAAACTGCAGGTATGGGTGATTGAAGACAACATTGTGGATATTCAGACGATGCCGGATGCTCCTGATGAAAATCCCGACTGGACTGGTGGCAACAAGCGCGATTACGTTCACAATCACGTGTTCCGTACTTCTGTTAACGACCCGATGGGCGATGATTTCTCTATCAACAAGGATGAGGAAAAACAACAGAGCTTTGTTCAGGCCCTTGACGCTGCGTGGAACCCTGCCAACCTCAGCGTTGTGGTCTTCGTTTACAACGACAATGGGGTTGAACAAGTAGTAAAGTCAAAAGTTGAATCATTAACACAAAAATAATATATAAGCTTATGAAGAAAATTTTTACGTTCTTTTTAGGACTCATCGCAGCCCTCGGCACACAAGCACAAAGTGATTTTCCCTTACAGTTTGCTGATAAGAACGGTAACATCTTTGAGGATGGTACTGTTCTGAATCTGACAGAAGCCGAAGACGATGGATTCGGAGGCATTCAGATGCCGTCAACTCTTTTTGTGAAGAACATCTCAGATACGAATGTTGAAGGTGGTGGTACTTATGAAATAGCGAAACTAGACAACGGATCGTTTCAAACTTGTTTCCCTGTTAACTGCACCCAGAGAAGAGAAACGGGTGAATGGGAGACTGGCCATGCCAATTTCACAGCAGGTCAACTGAAAGACATGGAAACGGAATGGTTCCCTGATGAGGAAGCAACCTCTGGTAATTGTGTGGTTACTTACCAGTTGGTCACCTACAAGCAGAACCCTCTGAAACCCGCTGAATGGGCTATCGCCAAGTACGGTCCCACCATCACACTGAACTTCACTTACAGCGATCCTGCCAGCATCAATACCATCAACAAGAACACCAATACCGTGAAGTACTACAATTTGCAGGGACAGCCTGTCAGCCATCTTACCCGCGGCATCTTCGTAAAGAAGACATTCTTTGCTAATGGCAACGTGAAGTCGCAGAAGATTCAATTAAAATAATATATTTCTTTTATCAAAACCAAAATTACTAAACAAATGAAAAGACTTTTTACTCTGATTACGCTGGCTGTCCTTTTGGTGACAGCAAGTAGTTTTGCACAGGGACAGTTACAAGGTCGTCCCCTGTCAAAACAACACGTTGAGCAACTCGCAAAAGTTGCAGGTAAGGACATGAAAGTGAAGCCATCACTGAAGGCGCAACAAATGCAAAAGAGCATGGATGTTCAAAAAGGCCTGCGCCAGTCAGTAACCGCTCACAACCTGCTGACCAAGAAACCGCTGGTCAAGAAGCACTCTGCTACTTCACGCCGTGCAAGCACAGCTGTTATTAACGAAACGCCCGAAGGAAAACAGGTATGCTACGAGCGTAGTGGTGAAGCCTATTACGTCACACTTGGATATGTATTCCAGACCACCCTTTCTGGCGCTGTAGGCAATGTAGTGTTTGGCGACAACAACAAAGTCTATATTCAGAATCTGGTTTCTCAGGCAGGTGCCAACACCTGGACCGTGGGTACCCTCAATGGTTCGACCATCACTATCCAGCTGCCACAGACAGCTATTGCTTTCGAAAGCTATGGCTACAATTTGGAGGTTGCCAAAGTCAAGACAAGCGGAAACACCTACGTTAAGGACAACAATCAGACCCTCGTACTTAATTACGATGCAGCCACTGGCAACATCTCTATGAAGGATGGTGACACAGTAGGCTTGGTCTATGACGATGACGACTCTTGGTCTGGCTATGCCGACTGGAACGCTTCGTTTAAGACGGTGACCGATCCATTGGTTGAAGCTCCCGCGAATCTGCAGACCGAAGTGTATTCATTATCAGCTGACGGTTTCAGCGGTACATTGGTGAATGTTGGCTTCGATGGCAACGATGTCTATGTACAAGGTGTTGATCCCAACCTGCCAGAGAACTGGATAAAGGGTACCATTGATGGCAACAAGGCAACATTCAAGAACGGTCAGTATATCGGTGCCGACCTTATTGCCGGCTATCATCAGTATTTAGTGTCAGCAACTGCCGAAGAAGCCTATGATGAATACTCTGAAGAGTATTACACCGAGTACGAGCTCAACGATGCCGACATCACTTTTGATTTTGATTCCAACAAGAAAACACTCTCTAACGGTTCTACATTCCTTATTAATGCAGGCAAAGAGGAAGTTGCCTATGCCTTCACACTTGACAAGTCTAAAATGGAACCTTTTACTGAGGTGGCTGCAACTCCTGCCAACCCAGAGAATATCGAACTCTACGAAGGCGGAATCAACTATTACCTCAGCGGTTATGGATGGGGATCCATTGCTGCCGACATCAACACAAAGGATGTGGATGGCAACTATATTATGCCTGAGAAACTCTCATATGCCATCTGGGTAAAGGTGAACGGTGAAGAGAAACAGCTCTCTTTATCATGGGATGACTATGCAAGTCAGGAGGTAGAGAAGATGGACGAGCTGCCTTTCGGTTATAAAGACAACTGGGACATCTATGCTGACGGAACCACACACACCGCATATTATTATGTGATCGGTCCTGAGGCTTATGGTGTTCAGGCCATCTATCGTGGTGCCGGTGAGGAGCGTCGTTCAGAGATAGTCTGGGCCGAAGTAACTGAACTGGGCGCTGATGTTCAGCCCGCTGCTGCAACACCCGCATATCCTGAAGTAACTATCGGTGAAAACGACAACCGCATCAACTACGGTTTCTTCACAGGCGAGGAGAATATCAACAGCGCATCAAACAACTACAAGACTGAGACATACGATGTAGCCATCAAACTGTCTGAGCCTGCTCTCGTGGGTACTGCCATTGAAAGCATTACCTTCCCCTTGCAGGAAATTGAAGGTGTTTCCGACATCAAAGCATTCGTAACCTCACAACTGCGTGTTGAGAACGGCAAGAACACTCCCGACCTGGCTGTAAAGGATATCACTCCTACCGAAGCCGGTTTCATCACCGTTAAACTCGAAAAGCCTTACCAGATTCCTGAAGGAGGTGTATATGTGGGCTACTCATTCACCATCAACGATACTGAGAGCGAATTGAATGCCGCTCCTGTAGCTATCACCGACCAGATGAACGACGGCGGCTTCTACCTCCACACTTCTGACGGCTTCCTGAAGTGGTTGAATGTTTCAGATATATACAACGGCAGTTCAATGATCACCGTTACTGTAGGTGGCAGCAATTTGAAGAGCGATGCTGCTTCTTTGGAAGAAAACAATACTAAATATGTTAAGAGTGGTGAAGCTTTCGAACTTCCTCTCACGATTGTTAATCATGGTGCCAAAGGTATTCAGTCGATCGACGTTGAATATAGCGTAAACGGCAAGAACGGCACACAGCACATTGCAACAACCGTCATTCCTTTCTTTGGTAAGAAAAACACCGTGACACTCAATGTTCCTGCTATTGCAGAGCGCGGTAACTATACTCTGACTGCCAAGGTTGCCAAGGTGAACGGAGTTGCCAATGAGGATGCCAACAGCAGCGCTACCACCGACCTGATTGTTCTGAACACGGTTCCTAAACATCGCGTACTGCTTGAAGAGTACACCGGTTTCTGGTGCGGATATTGCCCCCGCGGATATGTTGCTTTGGAGAAGTTGGCCGAGCTCTATCCCGATGACTATGTACTCGTAAGCTATCACAACGGCGATGAACTGGAGATTCTGGATTCAAGCAAATTCCCCTCTGCTGTTGGAGGCTTCCCCGATGCATGGATGGAGCGCTCTGTAGAGTTGGATGCCTATTATGGTAGCGGAAACAACGAGTTTGGCATTGTTAACGACCTGGAGGAGCAGAGCAAGGAATTTGGTATTGCCGACATTAAGGTAACTCCTACCCTCAATGCTACAGGAACTACTGTGTCTGTGAAGACTGAGGTCACCTTCCCCTTCGATGTAGAGAATGGAAAATATGCCCTTGAATATATCCTCGTACACGATGGACTGAGCGATAAATCATGGGGACAGAGCAACTATTACAGTAACGGCGCTCAAGGTTATCCTAAGTTCATGGACGACTTCACAACGACCTCTGAAGGAACAGTCTTTGGCCTGACATTCAACGATGTGGCTGTGAAGACCTCAACTATCGGCGGTATCAGAAACAGTATTCCTGCAACTGTGCAAGCTGATGCTCCTGTTGCTCATAACTACAGCTTCCAGTTGTCGGCTGTAAAGAACACCAGCAATCAGTCAATCATTCAGGACAAGAGCAAGCTGAAGGTGGTTGCCCTGCTCATTAACACCGCTACTGGTGAGGTAGTGAACGCCAATAAGGCCAATGTGACCAACCCTTCAGGTATTGCTGATATGAGCGCAGACTTGAAGAATGCTCAGGTAACTTACTACGACCTTTCTGGTCGCAAGGTGGCTAAGCCTGCCAACGGCATGTTCATCAAGACTGTACGCACCAATGGCGGACAGACCATAAGCGAGAAGGTTCTGGTTAAATAGACCGAGAATAAATACCAAAAAGAAACGCTGGCCAATTGGTCAGCGTTTCTTTTTCTCTGTATAGAATAGTACTCTTCCTATCATCAAGATTGTACTCTGAGCACCTTAGTTAATCTTATAGTCGAGCGATTCCGTTCGTTCTATATAGTCAATGAGCGAATGGCGCACATCCACCATCATCTTCTGCGAGCGCAGCAGCACATGACGTTTTCCTGAAGAATCTCTCAACTGGAAGAAGAGTTTCGTTTTGCCTGGGTGTTCAGAAATAAGCTCAGTCAGTTCGGTCACAATGCTGTCGTCCAAAGTATCCGTATTCATCGATATAGTGATGCGGTCGATTGCTTTCTCCTTAACAGTCTGAAGAAGCTCAACATTGGTCACCTTCAGCGATTTCTGATCGGAATTGTAGAAACGCGACTGCATCTTTCCAGTGACATAGACGGCAGCCCCCTCAATAAACTTTCCATTCATATTCACCCAGTCATCGCCAAAGAACACCAACTCGCCCGATCCATTGAAATCTTCGAGGGTGATGATTCCCCACGGTTTGTTGTCTTTTCCGAAACGTGTCTGTACACTCGTTACGATGCCGCCCAAGGTGATCTCCTCACGATCTTTAAGGGCTGCGCCCCTATCAGCCAGTTCATCACAACGTGCATTGCACAGATTGTCGAGCACTATCTTATACTCATCGAGAGGATGAGCAGAAAGATAGATGCCCACCAGATCACGCTCTTTATTCAGTCGTTCGATGTCGCTCCAGCGCTCATCGGTCTTTGGGATGGGAGGAGTAGCGATCTCAACACTATCGAACCCACCAAATAGAGAGTTCACCGCTTCGTTCTTGGCTTGAGCATAATTCTGACCATAGCGAACCAACGAGTCGAGGAATGTTTCGCCCTTACTGTTTTCGGCAAAGAAAACCTCTCGGCGGATGCCAAACGAATCAAAACCTCCACTCAAAGCCAACGATTCGAAAGCCTTGCGGTTCACACTCAGCGACACACGCTCAGCAAAATTGAAGATACTGGTGAAAGGACCATTCTGATTACGTTCATTGATGATTGCTTCAGCCACCGAATCGCCCATACCTTTGATAGCAGCCAGTCCAAAACGAATCTCGCCTTTATGGTTCACACCGAACTTCAGGTACGACTCGTTCACATCAGGACCTAGCGTAGCAATGCCCATCTGCTTACATTCATCCATCAGTTTGGTGATTTCAGTAATCTGATCACGGCGGCGCGTCATGATAGCTGCCATATACTCGGCAGGATAGTTAGCCTTGATGTAAGCCGTCTGATAGGCCACCCACGAGTAGCAGGCAGCATGCGACTTATTAAAAGCGTAGGAAGCGAACTTCTCCCAGTCGGCCCAGATCTGCTCCAGAATTTTCGGATCGTGCCCATTCTTCTTTCCGCCCTCAATGAACTTCGGCTTCATGGCGTTTACGATCTCAATCTTCTTCTTACCCATAGCTTTACGCAAAGCGTCACTCTCACCACGGGTAAAGTCGGCCAACTGACGAGAGAGCAACATCACCTGCTCCTGATAGACCGTAATACCATAGGTATCCTTCAGGTATTTCTCCATACAAGGAATAGGATAGGTAATCTCCTCACGACCGTTCTTTCGGGCAATGAACTGTGGAATATAGTCCATAGGGCCTGGACGATAGAGGGCGTTCATGGCAATAAGGTCCTCAAAAACTGTTGGATGCAATTCACGAAGATACTTCTGCATACCCGCCGACTCAAACTGGAAGGTACCAATGGTTCGTCCCTGCTGATAAAGTTCATAGGTCTTGGGGTCGTCGATAGGGATATGATCAAGGTCAACATCAATTCCACGCGTGAGTTTGATATTGGCACAAGCTTCCTTCAACTCTGAAAGAGTTTTCAGTCCAAGGAAGTCCATCTTGATGAGTCCCGTAGATTCAATTACGTGACCATCGTACTGCGTACAGTTGGTTTTTGTATCTTTGAAGTCTGGGTCATCGGCTGTAGAAACAGGCACCCAATCGCTGATAGGATCACGACAGATGATGAATCCGCAGGCATGGATACCAGTACCACGCACGGTTCCCTCCAGCATTTTGGCATACTTAATGGTATTGGCCAGCACCGGATCGTTTGACGCCTCAGCTTCTCTCAACTCAGGAGTGCATTTGATGGCATTGCTAAGGTTCATCTTCAAGCCATCAGGCAGTCGGTCAGGGATGGCCTTGCAAAGGGCGTTCGATTGTGCAAGTGGCAGCTTTTCTACACGGGCCACGTCCTTAATAGAGTTCTTCGTGGCCATTGAGGCATAGGTAATGATATGCGCACAGTTCTCATGTCCATACTTATCCATTACCCATTTCAGTACCTTTCCGCGACCATCATCGTCAAAGTCGGTATCAATATCAGGGAGAGAAATACGGTCCGGGTTCAGAAAACGTTCGAACAGCAGGTCATACTTCAGCGGGTCAATCTTGGTGATACCCAGACAATAGGCCACTACCGAACCTGCTGCAGATCCACGACCAGGGCCTACCCATACATCAAGTTCGTCACGGGCAGAGTTGATAAAGTCTTGCACAATGAGGAAGTAACCTGGGAAACCCATGGTCTTCATGATGTGCAGTTCGAAACGGATACGATCATCTACGTCCTTGGGGAGTGAAGACCGAAGCACAAAGAATGAGGCATCGGGATTTTCGGTTTCCACCTTCACCTGCTCCAGTTTTATCTCCTCATCGGGTGAATAGCGTTGTTTGGCTCCACGATAGGCAAGTTCAGCCAGATAGTCGGCCTCAAACTTAATGCGATAGAGTTTGTCGTAACCGCCCAGTTTATTGATTTTCTTCTCACCCTCCTCACGCGGCATAGGATTCTGACCATTCTCATCGCGTGTAAACTCTTCATAGAGTTGTTCCTCGGTGATACGCTTTCGCCACTCTTCCTCAGTACCAAACGATTCAGGAATGGGGAAGAAAGGCATGATTGGGTCGTGATCGATGGAGTAGATTTCAATTTTGTCAAGAATCTCCAAAGTATTGCTCAAAGCTTCAGGCACATCCGAGAATATCTCGTTCATCTCGGCTTTTGTCTTGAACCACTCCTGTTTGGAGTAAAGCATACGCGTGGGATCATCCAAATCCTTACCCGTTGACAAACAAAGCAGGTGGTCATGAGCCTCGGCATTCTCCTGCTCTACGAAGTGTACATCGTTCGAACAAATCAGTTTGATGCCATATTCATGAGCCAATTCAATCAGCACCTTATTGGCTTGTTGCTGCAAAGGGAATGTCTCACGGTTGGCACGGATGGTTGGGTCTTTTACCTCATGGCGCTGCAACTCCAAGTAATAGTCGTCACCGAAAAGGTTATGATACCATTCTATCGCCTCACGGGCACCGGCAATATCGCCATTAAGAATTTTCTTAGGCACTTCACCGGCAATACAAGCCGAACAGACTATCAGTCCCTCATGATACTTCTCCAGATCGGCACGATCGGTACGTGGGCGCATGTAGTAGCCATCCACCCACGAATTGGAAACAAGTTTGATAAGGTTCTTATAGCCTTTATAGTTCTTGGCCAGCACAATCAGGTGATAGCCGCTCTGGTCCTGCTTGCCATTCTTTTGTTCCTTTGGACCATTTCGGGCTACATACATCTCACAACCGAAGATCGGTATAAAGGGGTCCAGGCCCTCTTTTTTACGGCCTTTGTTTACACCCATCACGATATCGTGAAATTCCTTGATGCCAAACATATCGCCGTGATCGGTAATGGCCATGCCGCGCATGCCATCACCAATGGCTTTGTTCACAAGGTCCTTGATTTTCGATTGTCCGTCAAGGATGGAATAATAAGTATGTACGTGCAGATGAATAAAGTCTTCCATGCCTATCAGATTTCAAAATCAAGACATGAACGACTTACTGTATAAGGGCGCACCTTGTTATTGGCTACGGCTACATGCTCTGGATGTACGGCATAACCTTTTAGGGCCTCTTCCGATTCAAGGGTGGAATCAAGCATCACGTCGGCATTTGAAGAAGCGAGGCGACCGTCAATATTCACTTTCACCTCCAACAAGCCTGGCACTTTGCCAACCAAGCCTTCCAAACCGGCTTTGATGCCAGCCTTTACCGTCTGTTTCTCTTCTTCTGAGAGTTCAGGACGCAATGTCCAAAGAATTATATGTTTTACCATTACAAATGAATAAATAAAAAAAATAATAATGATAGTCTGTTTCTGTTGCAAAATTACATCTTTTCTGTCATTGTTACAAGTTTTTCTGTTTTTTATTTGTACATTTGTACCGAACAAAATAACTACCCAAAAAGATGAAACATCACAAAACATTACTACGACTTCTCGTCCTCTTTATCACATCGTGTTTTGCAACAGCCATCTGTGCTCAGTTCAAGAACGGCCAACTTTGGCTTGCTACAGACGGGGAGCATATCAACGCCCACGGCGGAAACATCATTTTCCACGAAGGTACTTACTATTGGTACGGTGAGCATCGCCCTTATCGCGGATTCACCACAGAGAAAGGTATTGCCGTTTATTCATCCGCCGACCTTCAACAATGGAAAAACGAAGGCATCGCTCTAAGCGTAAGTGAAGAAAACGGGCACGACATTGAGCGCGGATGTATTATGGAGCGACCAAAGGTGATATACAACAAGGTGACGCGAAAATTTGTGATGCTTTTTCATTTAGAGCTGAAAGGACGCGGCTATGAAGCCGCCCGAGTGGCCTTTGCTGAGAGCGACTCGCCTACTGGTCCGTTCCGATACCTGAGAAGTACTCGCTTGCACGCAGGGAAATGGCCTTTCAACATGAATCAGCAGCAGATAGCTGCCGCAAAAAATACTGATGCCTCCAAATGGGACAAGTGGTGGACACCTGAATGGCGCAAAGAGGTAGAGAAAGGCATGTACCTGTGGCGCGATATGAATAGCGGACAAATGAGTCGCGACATGACGGTCTATATCGATGATGACGGACGTGCCTATCACCTCACCTCATCGCAAGAAAACCTTACACTTCTCATCAGTGAACTGACAAACGACTATCTTGATTACACGGGGCGATATGTAATGGTGGCACCAGGCGGACAAAACGAAGCGCCTTGTATCTTCAAGCACGACGGGCGCTACTGGCTCATCTGTTCGGGATGCACCGGTTGGGCTCCAAACGAAGCGCGTTTGTTTACAGCCGACAACATCTGGGGGCCTTGGCACCAACTGCCCTCCCCTTTCATGGGTGTGGCTACAGGCTATCACGACATGCCTGCCGACAAAACTTTCGGTGCACAGGGCACCTATATCATGAAAACAGGAAAAGAGTTCGTGTTCATGGCTGATATCTGGAATCCGCGCCATCTGTCACAGAGTCTTCACCTTTGGTTGCCTATCAGTTTCAACGAAAAAGAATTACCGGTTATAAAATGGACTGATAATGTCCCAAATGAAGCAGAACTGTAAAGATTAATCTAACATAAAATGGTCATTTTATTCACTAAAACGCAAAGAAACAATCAAAAAGTTTGCCATTTTACAAAAAAGCATTACCTTTGCAGTTAATATACACAATTAGCTAACGCTAACCATGGGAGAAAGAATCAAGAAACTTAAGAAAATTAGAATACATCGAGAGGGCACTGAAGAGTTGCTCTACATTCTTTTTGCAATCATCGCATTAGGCGTTATTCTGCGACGTTCGTTCGACACGCCAATTCCTTTTATCATTTTTATAGCTATCTTTGGCACTGCTTGGCTGCTGATGCTGAACTTCTATCGTTGTCCTATCCGTTATTTTTCGGGCGACACCGAGCGTATTGTTGTGGCGCCTGCTGATGGTAAGGTTGTGGTGATCGAAGAAGTTGAAGAGAATAATTACTTCCACGATAAGCGTCTCATGATCAGTATATTCATGAGTCCGCTGAATGTTCACGCCAACTGGTTCCCCGTTGACGGTAAGGTAAAATTCGTGAAACACTTTAACGGCAACTATCACCGTGCCTGGCTTCCCAAGGCCAGTGAAGAAAACGAACATGCCGACACCATGATTCAAACCCCTGACGGTCAGGACATTCTCGTTCGTCAGATTGCAGGAGCTATGGCACGTCGCATTGTTACTTATGCCAAGGAACAGGAAGACTGCTATATTGACGAGCACTTGGGTTTTATCAAGTTAGGCTCGCGTGTCGATGTATTCCTGCCTATCGGCTCAAAAGTTGAGGTAAATATGGGGCAGCCTACTACAGGCGATCAGACCGTTATTGCACGTTTGCCCCAATAATCATTCATAGTTCATACATTTAAAATAGTTGGAATTATGAAGAAGCATATTCCCAATGCCATTACTTGTTGCAACCTGATATCTGGTTGTATTGCCATTGTCTTTGCAATCTATGGCATGTTGTCAATAGCATTGTTGTTTATTATCATTGGTGCCGTATTCGATTTCTTTGACGGCATGTCGGCACGACTTCTTGGCGTCAGCTCGCCCATTGGTAAGGAACTTGATTCACTGGCCGATGTCGTTACCTTCGGTGTAGCGCCCTCAGCCATTGTGTTCTCATACCTCTCGTGTTTTGACCTGCACTCGCTTTTCATGCCTTTCGTAGCTTTTATCATGGCAGCTTTCTCAGCTCTGCGACTGGCCAAGTTCAACCTGGATGAGCGACAGACCACATCTTTTATCGGACTGCCCACCCCAGCCAACGCATTGTTCTGGGGCTCACTCATCAGTTTTCTCGATGAAGAGACAGATTTTGTAAACTCTCTCGAAATTCCTGATACTTATCTATTCCTGATCATCGTGGCAATGCTGTTAGTAAGCAGCTATCTGCTTGTAGCCGAACTGCCCCTTTTCGCATTGAAATTCAAGCATTGGGGATGGAAAGGTAACGAAGTGAAATACATCTTTGTCATCACTTCTGCACTGATGATTATCTGCCCTCTCGCTATCAATTTCAGCGTTATCGGCATCGCTGCTGTGATTGCATGGTATGTGATACTTTCTTTGATTACCCGCAAATAAATTTCTCATCATGAAGATTTTCGGTGCAGTAATCTTATTTCTTGCAGCATTCGGGGCGGTCATTTTATTGGTTGCCTTTTACCACCTGCGGAAACTGTACCTGCGCATCCGTCAGCATATCACAGGCGATTACGACGAGGAGACCTTTAAGCGAATGGCCGACAAGCATTACCGTGGTGATGGCGAGGGCCCTCAATTTGATAAGGACTACTTTAAAGGTACCAACACCGGAAGTCATTTCCGTAAGCCCAACGCTCAGCAACAGCAAAAGGAGCAGCAACACCAAACAGCTACTACCGATCAAGGATTCACCATCATTGACGACCGCTCACGCCAAGAACGTAAAAAGAAGATATTCAGCCAGGATGAGGGCGAATACGTTGAATTCACCGAAAAGTAATCATTGTATTTATTTGCTGTTCCCCATCTATATAAATAAAAGAAACCAGCACAATGGGAATCGTTGTTCTGATTTCTTTTATTTATTGAAGCCTTCTAAATTGAATAAGGCGTGACCGGAATCAGTTGTGCACCAGAGTTCCGATTTCCTGGCCCTCCATTACCTTCTTCAGATTGCCCACAACATCCATATTGAACACATAGATAGGCAGGTTGTTGTCCTGACACATACAGATGGCTGTGAGATCCATCACCTTCAGGCCACGAGCCAACACCTCTTTATAAGTAATATCGTTGAACTTAGTGGCGGTGGGGTCTTTCTCTGGATCGGCCGTGTAGATACCATCCACACGTGTACCTTTCAACATCACGTCGGCCTCAATCTCTATACCACGCAGCGACGAGCCCGTATCAGTAGTGAAATAAGGCGAGCCTGTACCTGCGGAAAAAACGCATACCTGCCCCTGTTCCATAGCCTCTATGGCCTTCCATTTGGTGTAGAACTCACCGATAGGTTCCATGCGGATAGCCGTCAGCACCTTGTTTTTCACGCCGATAGCGCCCAAAGCAGAACTCAACGCCAGCGAGTTGATAACCGTGGCACACATGCCCATCTGATCGCCCTTTACACGGTCAAAGCCTTTCTGGGAGCCGCTCAATCCGCGGAAGATATTGCCACCGCCAATAACGATGCCTATCTGCACTCCCATTTCACTCACTTCTTTAATCTGCTGCGCATAGTCGCTCAGTCGCTCAGGGTCAATACCGAATCCCTGTTTACCCATCAGACTTTCGCCTGATAACTTCAAAAGAATTCTCTTAAATCTTGCCATAGTATAACAATTGTTTAATCTCTGATGCAAAGATAAGAATTTTTCTTTTCAATCAATTGGTAAACAGAATTTATTTTCATTACCGCCCTTCAAAAGCTAATTTACGGCCATTGATATGGTTCCAGGATCCGAAAAGCACCTTGCCACAAAAATATTCAAAGGCGATATCCATAATCTTCGTTTCGTTAGGATAATCGTTAATCAGCTTTTTGCGCAATTGCTCGTATTCATCAACGTAATCCTTTTTAAACAAGGCAGACCAGTAGAATTGCCAGTACAACATCTGGTCAGGCTCTGTCAAGTTTGCAATCACGCTCATCATCGCCTTTGTCTTGTTTTTCATAACTGCGTGTTCCAGACCGTGAAGGGCATTCGGACCGTCGGCATCTAAGATAGCACCAATTGCAAGACTCACAATTTTCTCACAATAAGCAGCATCCGAAACCTTTGAAGACTGCGAGCCCAATGCATCTAGGTGCTTATTTACCATAAAATACATAGAAAGGTCATATCCTTCTTGAGAAGAATATCCGTACGTTGAGATAAAATCGAACCAAGTGTTAGGGAATGAATCAAAAAACTGTTTCTTCAACTCCTCATTGCCCGGATTCTTCTCAAGCAATCGGTAAGTGGTGTTCAACTTCAGTGTGTCAACGGGGAAACACTGTGCCTTTGCAAGTAATGATAGACTCAAAAAAGTTAATAAGAAAAAAGATTTAATTTTCATGACTATTTAATTTATAGTTAAGATTAATATTGGTCGGGCTAGTATAGGAATTAGCTTCCTGGCTATTCCAAGAAATGCATCAAAACAGGCTATCTTCAGCCATTTAACGCATTTCGGGCGCAAAGATAAAAAAAAAACAATAAGTTCCAAACAAAATAGAAACTTTTTTCTCATATACCGCAAAATAATACGATTACAGCTGTTGAAGTTTTCCATGTTTCCCTAATTTCTGTTCCGTCGCAATTCACTAAATACGAAAATAAATTTTGGCCATTATTTTTCAAATTTTGGCCAAAATTCAGAAAATAATGGCCAAAATTTAGAACAGGCATTCAAACAATGAAAAAGCTTCTCCATTCTTTTGGCACTTAAAAATTATTTTACGAAATTTGCAAAACAATCATTATGGACTACATTATTAAATATATTGACGAGACCGATTCCACCAACCGATGGCTGAAAGACAATCCTTCAGAGAGGGACATGGTGGTGGTAGCCGACTATCAGACGGCTGGTAGAGGATGCGGAACAAACCGCTGGGAAAGTGAGCGCGGAAAGAACCTGCTTTTCTCTATACGCATACACCCTACTGAGTCTGTTCTGGGAACGATTGCCCAAGAAGGGAAACTGTCTGCCAACAGACAATTTCATATCTCTATGGCCATCTCACTGGCTATTACCGACGCATTGGGACAGTATATCGGCGACCTAAGCATCAAATGGCCCAACGACATCTATTGGCGAAACGGGAAGATATGCGGTATTCTGATAGAACATACACTCCAAGGGAAGTTCATCAAGGAAAGCATCATTGGCGTGGGACTGAACGTGAACCAGCAGATGTTTGAAAGTGATGCTCCCAATCCTGTATCACTTTGGCAGATTACAGAACAGGAAACCAACCGCGAAGAATTACTGAACAGCATCCTGCAATGCTTTAAACAGAGACTTTGTCAGGATTTGAAAGCTGACTATATGGCTGCGCTCTATCGCCGCAAAGGTTATCACCCCTATACTGACAAGGACGGTGTGTTCATGGCCGAAATAGCCAATGTGGAAGATGACGGTCATCTGCTTCTGACAGATGACAGCGGACATGAGCGCCGATATGCATTCAAAGAAGTACAATACATCATTTGACAACTGAAGAACATTTCACATGACAACTGAGGAACAACAGAAAAAGGACGAGCAATTTATGCTCAAGGCCTTGGACGAGGCTCGGAAAGCGGAAGAAAAAGGCGAAATACCGATAGGTACCGTCATCGTCTGTAAAGACCGTATCATAGCCAGAGCCCACAACCTTACAGAGACCTTGTGCGACGTAACGGCTCATGCCGAGATGCAGGCTATTACGATGGCAGCCAACGAACTGGGCGGATGGATTAGCACTGAGAATAGCAGGTTCTTCCCCCTTTCAGACTCCCAACGGTTGGTACCGCAACCACGCCCGGCCGTCTGGTAGTCGGTCACTACTACGCAGTCTTCATCCCCCCTGTGCTCTTTCAGCCAGCGATTGGTGGAATCGGTCTCGGCAATATGTATCAAGCTGGAAATGCATGTCTTTTATCTTTGCAAATATCGCCATTTTCCCCGACTTATGCAAATTTATATCTGATTTCTTCATGATTTATCTGGAAATTGACTATCTTTGTAGCAAAGACATGCATGATGAACCCATAACACCTATTAGCTATGAGACAACTCAACGAAAACGGAAAGAAATACTATGGTGACTGGCAGTGGGGCGATACCATCCGGCAACAACTGCAAGGTCCCATCGGCAACGGAGCTATCGACTATCCCAACGGCGACCGTTTCGAGGGTTTCTTCCATCTGAGCTACGCGCATATTAACGGGCCAGCTTACACAGCAAGTGGCAAGTACAAGTTCAAGGACGGCAGCGAGGTACCCGACTGCTGGATTGACGGCAACGACCAACTGATGGGCATCTACCGCTGGAAGGATGCACAGGGACTGAAGCGCATCACCATGTGGGTATGCGGCGTGAAATGGGGCATCGAAATCATTGAGGGCGAGAAGCCTGTCGCTATAGAATACTGTAACGGCAAGGAAGTGCAGCGATGGGAGAGCGAAGTAACCTATGAGTTCAACAATGACTCAACCGATACCAGTCGCATGGAGATACTGCTGCCCAACGGCATCCGCATAAGACAATGGGGCGGGAAGGCCGAATGCGACGTAAGCTTCCCCTCATGCGTTGTCTATTATAAGAACGGTGACTCGTTCTCGCACTATGGAAGAAGCACGCGACTGCTTCAGCCTTGGAACGGCTACGGCACCTATCACCGTGCCAGCGACGGTAAGATGCTGAAGGGCGAATGGAAAGAGGGCAAGCAGACGGACGAAAAGGCAGAATGGGAATACGACCCACAGGGAGCCAAGAGGATGGAGCTGGAGACCGACCCCTACGGCAACAAGCTCACAGAGGAGGTACTGGTATGGGCCGACCGCATAGAGTATGACTATAAGAAGGTCTACGAAGGAGAAATCAAGGACGGTCGTCCTGAGGGTAAAGGCATCTACACCGACGCTGACAGCGTAGACTACGGAGAAGAGCCTCGTCGCTATGAAGGAGAGTTCCATAACGGACTCTGCCACGGACATGGGATCTATACCTACCCCAGTGCAGGCATTCGTCAGGAAGGATCTTGGGCGAACGGCAAGTTTCTGGATTCAGAAGCTCCCGACGGCCCCATCATGCTTCACGTACACTGGACAGACGATGAATGGTCGATGGGCGGTGGCAGCAAGGTGGAAAGGAAAAAGTTCGATATTGAGGCTAAGGTAGGAGAACTGGACATCCAAGGTTTTCGCAGTGTGCGCATTGAAGAGATTCGTCCCAACGCCATCGTTTTCAAGGAATATGACTGCCCGTCGAGAATCCTAACCCCAGGTGAGTCCATTCATTTCTCGAACAGCATCGATGGTTACGAAGACCACGACGGCTGCGTGTGGGACGGTGACGATTACGACATGACCGTGAGCTGGATGAGTGAAGAGTGAAAAGTGAAGAATGAAGAATGAGTAAAGACGAACAATACATGCAACGGGCACTCGATGAGGCTCGCAAAGCAGGGGAGAAGGGTGAGGTGCCCATTGGGGCGATTATCGTATGTAAAGACCGTATCATAGCCAGAGCCCACAACCTTACAGAGACCTTGTGCGACGTAACTGCTCATGCCGAGATGCAGGCTATTACGATGGCAGCCAACGAACTGGGCGGGAAATACCTTACTGAGTGTACGCTCTATGTGACGGTAGAACCCTGCCCCATGTGTGCCGGAGCCATCGGTTGGGCACAACTGCCTCGCATTGTTTATGGCGCACCCGATGAAAAGAAAGGTTTTCGGCGCTATGCACCCAATGTGATGCACCCAAAAGCAAATATTACTGGTGGCATTCTCGAAGAAGAATGTAGGCAATTGATGCAAGACTTCTTTAAAAAGAAAAGATAGAAGAAAAAGAAATAGAAAAGAAAAGGGGGCATGTCTGTTATCGACATGCCCCCTTAAATTATTGTCTTTTATGGTTTACTGAGCCAGTTTGCCGTCAGAACCGAGTACTTCCTTAATCTTGTGGATGTACATCTTCTTCATGTTCTCACGAGCGGGCTTCAGGTACTGGCGAGGATCGAAGTGATCTGGGTGCTCAGCCAGGTACTGACGGATAGCAGCAGTCATAGCCAGACGAGAGTCAGAGTCGATGTTGATCTTGCAAACAGCGCTCTTAGAAGCCTCGCGGAGCTGCTCCTCGGGGATACCTACAGCGTCGGGCAGGTTACCACCGAACTTGTTGATAGTGTCAACCTCGTCCTGAGGAACTGAAGAAGAACCGTGGAGAACGATGGGGAATCCAGGAAGTTTCTTCTCGATCTCGTGCAGAACGTCGAATGCGAGTGGGGGAGGAACGAGCTTGCCAGTCTTGGGGTCACGTGTGCACTGCTCAGGCTTGAACTTGTAAGCACCGTGTGAAGTACCGATAGAGATAGCCAGTGAGTCGCAACCTGTACGTGTAGCGAAGTCGATAACTTCCTCGGGCTTTGTATAATGGCTTACCTCTGAGGCAACCTCATCCTCAACACCAGCCAGCACACCGAGCTCGCACTCAACAGTAACATCATACTTGTGTGCATACTCTACAACCTGACGAGAAATCTTGATGTTCTCCTCGTAGGGCAGTGAAGAACCGTCGTACATTACAGAAGAGAAGCCCATGTCGATGCAGTCCTTGCAGAGCTCGAAGCTATCACCGTGGTCGAGGTGAAGTACGATCTCAGGATGCTCGCAACCGAGTTCCTTGGCATAAGCCACAGCACCCTCAGCCATGTAGCGAAGGATAGTAGCGTTAGCATAGTTGCGTGCGCCCTTAGAAACCTGCATGATAACAGGTGACTTTGTTTCAACAGCAGCCTGTACAATAGCCTGCATCTGTTCCATTGTGTTGAAGTTGAAAGCGGGGATAGCGTAGCCACCAGCTACTGCTCTCTTGAACATCTCGCGAGTATTTACGAGACCCAAATCTTTGTAGTTTACCATAATTAATTAATCAATTAAACTGTTAATTATCAAATTTCTGAGCGCAAAATTACGGAAATCTTTCAATAAAACAGAAAAAGAGCCTACGGATTTATCAGGTTTTTCGGATTTTTTAAAGTTCTCCTACTCTTCTGATAAACCCGCAGGCCAAAAATGTAACGCGCAGTTTACAAATAGTTTACTTCTCTTCAGTAGGTTCGATAAGTTTCCACACGCAGGCAGCCAGTGCGCCTCCAATAAACGGACCGGCAATGAACACCCAGAGATCGGTCAATGCCTTACCACCTTCAAACAAGGCTGGACCTATAGAACGGGCAGGATTGACAGAGGTTCCTGTAAAGTGGATGCCTACTAAATGGATGAGAATCAATGACAAGCCAATGGCAAGACCTGCAAAATTGTTGGTAGCGCCATTGGTCTTAGAGGTGGCACCTAATACCACCAGCACAAAAATCATTGTCAACAGAACTTCTACCAGCAAGCCATTGGTTGTACCGTAAGCACAGGCATTGGCTCCTGTAGAGGTAGTAATAACAAGAGAAGGATCGGTAGAAACAATGCCATACAGACAAGCTGCGGCCAGAACAGCACCAATAACCTGGAACACCATGTACAGAACACAATCTTTAGTACTGATGCCGCCATTGATGTAAACGCCCAAGGTGATGGCAGGATTGATGTGGCATCCTGAGATTCCGCCAATGGTATAAGCCATAGCCACTACAGCCAATCCAAAAGCTACGGCGGTTCCTACTATTGATGCAGTATCAGCACCACAGCCCAAAGCTACAGCCGTGCCACAGCCCAAGAAAGTTAATACGAACGTACCAATTAGTTCTGCTAAATACTTTTTCATGTTATAAACGTTTTTAGGTTGAAAAAAATATTGAATTAAAGTTTTGTCAGATTGATATTATCAGATTGAAACATAAAGTATTCACAAAAGCAAAAGTATGAAAAAAAATCTAATTCCGCCAAAGAAAATTATAAAAAATTTTATAATACAAATTGTTTGCGAGCACAAAAAAGGGTCACCGCTGTGACCCAACCTTTGTTAACCTTAAATCTAATACTATGAAAAACACATTGCAAAAGTATAACTAATTTACCCACTTTACAAACAAATTGTAAGTTTTTAGCCATGTTTTTATAAATAATTGATATAAATCAAAACAGAAACAACGTCACTTGTTATCTTTCATGACTCACAAATCGTGAACAATATATTCCATTTCTGAAAACATATCATAAAAATTTGGTATTTCGCTCGCTTATTCGTACCTTTGCAACCAAATTTTTAATATAATATTAAGGTATTAAGAAAATTATGATTCTTTTCTTCAAGACTCCACAACAGAGCGTGATAGCTACTGAGGTAGACCATCAGCTCGCAAAACAGGAAATCGATGAACTTTGTTGGCTTTATGGCGGTGCTACGCTCTTAAATGGCGAAACGCTGGAAGGTTGTTTCGCTGGTCCGCGCCGTGAAATGGTGACTCCTTGGTCAACAAATGCCGTTGAGATTACACAAAACATGAATCTTGGCGGCATTTCGCGTATAGAGGAGTATTTCCCTATTGCTGCAGACAGCGAAGACTTCGACCCCATGCTGCAACGCAAGTATAACGGACTAAACCAAGACATTTTTACTATCAACATCAAACCTGAGCCCATCAAGTATGTGGACAATCTGGAGGAATATAACGAGCAGGAGGGTTTGGCCCTCAGTCCTGAAGAGATAGAGTATCTGCATGGACTGGAGAAGCAGAACGGTCGTCCTCTTACTGATTCTGAGATCTTCGGTTTTGCTCAGATTAATTCTGAGCACTGCCGTCACAAAATTTTTGGTGGTACATTCATCATTGACGGCAAGGAGATGGAGTCAAGCCTCTTTGCTATGATCAAGAAGACTACACAAGAGAACCCCAACAAGATTCTCTCTGCCTATAAAGACAATGTGGCTTTTGCACAGGGTCCTGTTGTTGAGCAGTTTGCTCCAAAGGATCAGAGTACCAGCGATTATTTCCAAATAAAAGATATCGAGAGTGTGATCTCGCTGAAGGCTGAGACTCACAATTTCCCCACTACCGTAGAGCCATTCAACGGTGCTGCTACCGGTACGGGTGGTGAGATTCGCGACCGTATGGGTGGTGGTGTAGGTTCATGGCCTATCGCCGGTACGGCTGTATATATGACAGCCTATCCCCGTCTTGATGATGCGGAAGCAAACTCTCAATTCTCAAATCTCAACTCTCAATCTAAGAGGGACTGGGAGGATATCCTGCCCGTCCGCCAGTGGCTATACCAGACACCTCAGCAGATTCTTACCAAGGCTTCAAATGGCGCCTCTGACTTTGGTAACAAGTTCGGCCAGCCACTCATCTGTGGTTCTGTACTGACTTTCGAACACCAAGAGGGTAAGGAGAAGTACGCTTACGACAAGGTCATCATGCTGGCTGGTGGTGTTGGTTACGGAACCAAGCGCGATTGTCTGAAGAAGAAGCCCCAGAAGGGTAACAAGGTCGTTGTTGTTGGTGGTGACAACTACCGCATCGGACTTGGCGGTGGTTCTGTATCATCGGTTGATACAGGTCGCTACAGCAATGGTATCGAGTTGAATGCCGTTCAGCGTGCCAACCCTGAGATGCAGAAGCGAGCCTACAACCTGGTTCGTGCACTCTGTGAGGAGGATGTGAACCCCGTTGTTTCTATTCACGACCACGGTTCGGCAGGTCACTTGAACTGTCTCTCTGAGCTTGTTGAAGAGTGCGGTGGCGAGATTGATATGACCAAGCTGCCTATTGGCGACAAGACCCTTTCAAGTAAGGAAATCATTGCCAACGAGAGTCAGGAGCGTATGGGCTTGCTCATCGACGAAAAGCATATCGAACATGTACGTAAGATTGCTGAGCGCGAGCGTGCTCCGTTGTATGTGGTTGGTGAGACCACCGGCGATGCCCACTTCTCATTCAAACAGGGCGACGGTGTAAAACCTTTCGACCTTGATGTGGCTCAGATGTTTGGTCACTCTCCTAAGACCATCATGCGTGACAATACTGTAGAGCGTCATTACGAGGACGTGACCTACAGTCAAGATAAGATGAATGAATACCTGAACCGTGTGCTTCAGTTGGAGGCTGTGGCTTGTAAGGATTGGTTGACCAACAAGGTTGACCGTTCTGTAACAGGTAAGATTGCCCGTCAGCAGTGTCAGGGTGAGATTCAGTTGCCATTGAGCGACTGTGGTGTTGTAGCTCTCGACTATCGTGGCGTAAAGGGTATCGCTACAGCCATAGGTCATGCTCCACAGGCAGGCTTGGCTAATCCTGCTGCAGGTTCTGTTCTGTCTGTAGCCGAGGCACTGACCAATATTGTTTGGGCTCCTCTTGCTGAAGGTATGGACTCGCTGAGTCTCTCAGCCAACTGGATGTGGCCTTGTCGTTCTCAGGAGGGTGAAGATGCCCGTCTGTATGAGGGCGTGAAGGCGCTCTCAGATTTCTGCTGCGACCTGCATATCAACGTACCAACAGGTAAGGACTCGCTGTCTTTGAGTCAGCAGTATCCTAACGGCGAGAAGATTATCTCTCCAGGAACCGTGATTGTTTCAGCTGGTGGTGAGGTTTCAGACATCAAGAAGGTGGTAAGCCCCGTATTGGTGAACGATAAGAACGCATCACTCTATCATATCGACTTCTCGTTCGACGAGCAGCGCCTGGGTGGTTCTGCTTTTGCCCAGAGCCTTGGCAAGGTGGGTGACGATGTTCCTACCGTGAAAAACGCCGAGTACTTTGCCGATGCCTTCATGGCTGTTCAGGAGATGATTGAGAAGGGCTGGATTATGGCCGGTCACGATATCTCTGCCGGTGGTTTGATTACCACCCTGCTGGAGATGTGCTTCGCCAACACCAAGGGTGGTATGCATATCAACCTGCACGACATCTGCAAGGATGGCGATGTAGTAAAGACACTCTTCGCTGAGAACCCCGGTGTGGTGATCGAGGTAAGCGATGAGCACAAGCAGGAGTTCAAGGACTTCATGGAGGAGCAGGGTGTTGGCTTTGCCAAGATCGGCTATCCGGTAGAAGACAGCCGCAGCATCGTGGTAAAGGCTGGCGACAAGGACCTGACCTTCGATATCGATGCTCTGCGTGACGTATGGTATAAGACATCATATCTGCTCGATTGCAAGCAGAGCTTCAATGGTAAGGCTAAGGAGCGTTTCGAGAACTACAAGAAGCAGCCTCTGGAGATGAAGTTCAACAAGGACTTCACAGGAAAATTGGCTCAGTATGGTATCTCTGCTGATCGCCGTCAACCCTCTGGTGTCAAGGCAGCCATCATCCGTGAGAAGGGTACCAATGGTGAGCGTGAGATGGCTTACTGTCTGTATCTGGCAGGCTTCGACGTGAAGGATGTGATGATGACCGACCTTATTTCTGGTCGCGAGACACTCGAGGATATCAACATGATTGTGTTCTGCGGTGGTTTCTCTAACTCCGACGTACTTGGTTCGGCTAAGGGTTGGGCTGGTGCCTTCCTCTTCAACCCCAAGGCTAAGGAGGCACTCGATAAGTTCTATGCCCGCAAGGACACCCTGTCACTGGGTATCTGTAACGGTTGTCAGTTGATGGTTGAACTTGGCCTCACAGGTGCTAAAGGTGCTAAGATGCTGCACAACGACTCACACAAGTTCGAGAGTGAGTTCATCAGCCTGAGTATTCCTCAGAACAACAGCGTGATGTTCGGCTCGCTGAGCGGTAACAAGCTCGGTCTGTGGGTCGCTCACGGAGAAGGTAAGTTCTCACTGCCTGAAGCTGAAAGCGCTTACAACGTGATAGCCAAGTACAACTACGAAGGCTATCCCGCTAATCCAAACGGTTCTGACTATAATGTAGCAGGTATCTGCTCTGAGGATGGTCGCCATCTGTGCATGATGCCTCACTTGGAGCGTGCCGTATTCCCTTGGCAGAACGCTTGGTATCCTGCAGACCGCCGTCAGGACGAGGTAACGCCTTGGATTGAGGCCTTTGTCAATGCACGTAAATGGGTTGAAGCTCACAAGTAATGAACATATACTGGGATTCATTTAAAACATTCTTTAAGATTGGCATATTCACCCTTGGTGGTGGATATGCCATGATACCTTTGATAGAGGCTGAGGTTGTTGACAAGCATAAATGGATATCGAAAGAGGAGTTTCTGGATTTGATAGCCATCTCTCAAAGTTGTCCCGGTGTGTTTGCCATCAATATCAGCACTTTCATTGGCTATAAACTGAAGAAGACGAACGGTGCCATTTCTTGCGCATTGGGAACTGCCCTTCCCTCGTTCTTGATCATTCTGATTATTGCCATGTTCTTTCACCAGTTTCAGGACAATCCAATCGTTGCCTCTATCTTCCGCGGCATTCGTCCGGCAGTAGTGGCACTCATTGCTGTTCCTACGTTCAAACTGGCAAAGAGTGCTCAGCTCACGTGGGCCACCATTTGGATTCCCGTTGCCTGTGCTCTGCTTATCTGGGCACTTGGCGTTTCACCTATCTTCATTATACTGGCGGCTGGCATTGGCGGCTGGCTATATGGTAATCTAATAAAACCAACTGAGTAGGACACTTTCCCTGACTCTTTCAGAGAAAAGGGAAACTTAAAAGGAAATCATGATATTCTTATATCTTTTCATCACATTTTTTGAGATAGGGCTCTTCGGCTTTGGCGGCGGCTACGGTATGCTGTCACTCATTCAGCATGAAACTGTTGAGCGTTGGCATTGGATGACCTCTTCGCAATTCACCGACATAGTGGCCATCAGTCAGATGACTCCGGGCCCCATCGGCATCAACTCTGCCACCTATTGCGGCTATCAGGCCGTAGTGAACGCCGGCTACTCAGTCCCCATGGGTATCTTAGGTTCGTTTACAGCCACCTTTGCACTCATGCTTCCCTCACTCATTTTGATGATTCTTATCAGCAAGATGTTTATCAAGTACATGCATACCCAGACCGTTCAGTCAGTATTCATAGGTCTTCGCCCTGCTGTGGTAGGATTACTCTTAGCCGCTACCCTATTGCTTTGTACCAAGGAAAATTTCTCTACGCCATACGAAGATATCTGGCAATTCAGTATTAGTGTTATACTCTTTATTGCCACGTTTGTTGGCACACTGGTTTTTAAAATCAACCCTATCAAGATGATTGTGATGAGTGCTTTTGCTGGTCTGCTACTACTCTACTAAATACTTAAGACAGTAGCCCACAGAACATTTATCACCCTGAAAGCAATAGCACCCAACGTAATTTCTTCCTCCAAACAAATAGCGCTGTCCCTTATATTAAAGAGGTGACAGCGCTTCTTATTCGTTTAACAATGTTAATTATTAATAGTTTTACAGTACTTTGTATTACAAGGTACTAATATTTTACATACATTTGCATCGTGAACATATAAAAGCGATGCATTATGAATATTGAAAACGCAAAATCACAGATGCGCAAGGGCATGTTGGAGTACTGCGTATTGTTACTACTGAAACGTCGTCCTTGCTATGCCAGCGACATTATTCAGCAGCTTAAGCAGGCCGAACTACTAGTTGTGGAGGGCACCCTTTATCCACTGCTCACCCGACTGAAGAATGACGGACTGCTCAAATACGAATGGCAGGAATCTACTCAAGGGCCTCCCCGAAAGTACTATGCGCTAAGTTCTGATGGCGAGCTATTCCTGGAAGGACTTGATTCAGCCTGGAGCGAACTCTCGAGTACAGTCTCTTACCTTAAAGAATTAAGAACTACAGATTACAACTTCTGAATCATCGGCTGAGCCGAACAAAAAATTAACAATTTAGAACCAAGTATTTTTGTCATGAAAAAGAATATTACCATCAACCTTTGCGGCAGACTCTTCCAGATAGATGAAGATGCCTACGAGATGCTGCAGCACTACACCGAGTCGCTCCGCTCTTCATTTGGCAAGCAGGAAGGCGGCGATGAGATTGTCGATGATATCGAGGCACGCATTGCCGAACTGTTCGACGAACTGAAGACCAGAGGTACCGAAGCCATCACTATCGACCATGTAAAAGACATCATCACCCGCATTGGTCGTCCAGAGGAGCTGACTGGAGAGGAAAACGAAAAATCCTCAACCAATAACGAGGATAATGATCAAGAACAGTCAGCCCGTTCAGCTGCACAGAATATTTATAACAATATACGCGAAAGAACAGCTGGCAAGAAATTGTTCCGCAACCCTAAAGACAAGATGCTTGCGGGCGTACTATCTGGTTTTGCTGCCTATACGAACACCAGCCCAATGGTATGGCGACTGCTGGCTATCCTTCTATTTTTTGCCCACGGCTTTGGACTGTTGGCATACATCATTCTGGCCATTGTGATGCCTGAAGCAAAAACTCCAGAACAACTGCTTCAAATGGAGGGAAAGAATGTGACACCACAAAACTTGGCCGATGCAGTCATTGACAAAAACGAGCCAATAGAGCAACAAAGTCTGTTGCGCAATTTCTTTACGCTGATCCTGAAAATCGCCTTCGGCTTTTTCATTGCCATTGCTGTATTAGTAGGTATTGCATGCGGCATCAGCCTACTTTCTGGTATCGTCGTTCTGATATCAGCACTTTTATTTCCTTCACTGAGCTTAGCCCCATTGGGTCTCCTGGGGCTTAGTGAGATATACAACAGCAGCCCCATTGTGGTGGTCACCTTAATCTGCTCGGTATTCATTCTGCTACTTATTCCCATTTATGCCACCATACACATGATTCTCTCGCTGACCAATAAGGTTCAGCCCATGAGCATCGTCCAGCGTATCGTATGGATCGTCATCTGGATAGCAGCACTCTGCAGCATCATTATATGCAGCATCTTTATAGTTAATTATAAAGAAAAGTACGACCACGAAAACGATTTCGAGACATACTCCACCACCTATCAAGGTGTCGAGATGAGCGAAGAGGATGCCGACTATTTAGCCAAAGGGGGATGGAATCTGCTAACCGCGGTGAACTGCGAGCACTACACCTCGGCCGGAGAATATTTAGACGGCAATCACAATATCAGATATCTTGACGCTTACAATCCCGCTTGCGAAGAAATTGTCCAAATAGAGCGTAAGGAGAAAGTAGAACCAGGCATTTACACACTTAACTGTGACGTACGTGCTGAAGGACCTGGCACCTTCATCTATGCTATTGGCAATCAGACTCAACTGAAAGAGATTCCCGCTTATGGCAATCATGGCGGCGAGCTTTGGGAGAGTATCACAATTGCAAAGTCACAGATTAAAGAAACGGACGACTTGAGAAAAGAGCCGAAGTGGAAACAGGAGTTTTGGCAGAAGATTGCCGAGGCAAACGGCGAGGAAGGCTATGGCTGGTCGGACCTGCTGATTGACAGCATTATGGTGACTGGCGACTCTATTGCCTACGGCGTTTCTACCGACAAGTCATTCACCGGTCAGCCCTGCCATTCGCAATGGTTCTCAGCAACAGACTTCAAACTCACACGCATAGGCGAGCTTCCAAATAAAGGTAAGTAAAGAGAGATTTAATTATAAATACAATATTAAGTAGTCATTTTTCCATAAAAAGCAAAAACGGCATGGGGCGCAGGGATGCGCCCCATGTTATTTTGCAGACGTCTTAGTACAAAGCAAACTAATCATTCTCCCGCAACCATTCAGCAAGCACTTCGCAATACTCCTTGTGAGCATCCACGAAACACATGTGGCGGGCCTTTTTGAACAGATGCCACTTGCTCTGTGGGATATGCTCATAGAGTGAAGCGGCAACAACAGGAGTACAGATATCGCGCGTACCACTACATATTAAGGTGGGCTGAGATATTTGGTAAAGCTTGTCTGTGTATTCAAAATCCTTCAAACTTCCCAAAGGCTGATATTCATTAGGGCCCCATCCATATAAATAAGCTTCCGTACCGGCACGCTTCGGACGTGTTAGACATTCTGGCGAGTGTTCATCAACGCTGGTCACATACAGTTCAAAATAGTGCTCGTTGGCACGAAGATAATCAGGATCATCCCACTTCCCCGTGGCTTCAGCTTGCCTGATGGCCTCCTGATCCTCGGCCGACATGAACTTAATAAGCCGGTGCTGTTCACTGGCCCACAGACTGCTGGAGGCATGCCCAGAAGAAAGAATCAACGATTTAATGCCTACAGGCTTTTGGTCGATTGCATACGCTATGGCCTGCATGGCACCCCACGACTGACCAAGAATATGAACGGTATCCAAATGAAGATATTCGCGAATAGCAATAAGTTCGTCTATCCACGTGTCCAGTGTCCATAGTTCAGGATGCCCATCGAGATAGGAATTGCCGCAACCTATCTGATCGTACGAGATAACTTGCCGGCCCGTATCGGCTATACAGTCGAGAACCTCAAAATAATTGTGGGTACTTCCTGGTCCTCCGTGAAGCAACAACAAAGGGACTTTTCCCGACTGCTCGCCAACAATGCGATAGTAGGTCTGATGCCCCATAAAAGGCATATAACCTTCAACAACACGATTATTCATAATGATTGATTAGTATTTTGAATAGTTCCTTATTTTGCATCAATTTTATAATTGATTGATTGCAAAGATAATGATTTTGATATTATCTTAAACCATATTTCAAGTTTTTTTTGCAATTATCAATCGACCATTCTCAGGAAAAATATGTACTTTTGCCAACGGAACAAAAATTAAACACAATGAAAATGAAGAAAATCCTTTTAATGGCTGCCCTGATGTTAGCATCACTGCCCATCACGGCACAAGTAAGTTCACAACAGGACGCAAAGAATGTGCGCGCTATTGGTGCAATGTTTACCGATGTTGTTGAAGCAGACACTTTGGGTAACACCCACAAACTGAGTGAATACGTAGGCAAAGGAAACTATGTACTGATTGATTTCTGGGCTTCATGGTGCGGTCCCTGTATGATGGAAATGCCAAATGTGAAGGCCAACTACGAAAAGTACAAAGCCAAGGGATTCAACGTTGTCGGTCTTTCGTTCGACCGTTCAGAAGGTGCATGGAAGCGTGCCATCCGTGAAAAAGAACTGAACTGGATTCATCTGTCAGACCTGAAGTACTGGCAGTCGATTGCTGGACAGACATACGGCATTCGCAGTATTCCCTCAAGCATTCTCTGCGACCCGAAAGGAAAAATCGTTGCCAACGACCTGCGCGGTGAGGCACTTGGAGAAAAGCTGAAAGAGATCTACGGTTTCTAATCATTTCCTTTGAAACGCTTGTAGAGTTTCATTGAAACGCACGTAGTGTTCTTCTGAAAACACAGGAAAACAATAACTATTACATACCAAAAACGCTCCGATTCAAGAGTCGGAGCGTTTTTATTGAAATAAATTATAGCTAAAATTTTCAGAATTATAGCTATAATTCGTGCGATTATAGCTATAATATATTTTTACTCTTCATCCGCTTCGTCCCAATCTTCATCAAAATCGAAGTCAGTAAAACCTTCAAGAGCAGGCGAAACGAATGCATCCATAGCGCGACGGTCTTTCTTGGTGGGGCGTCCTGTACCACGTGCACGATCCACAAAACCGCTGATACGGTTCATTTCCAACAGTTCATACTGGTCGGCCGTTGTAACATTCTCATAGATCTCAGGAAGGAGCTTGGCACCAACACGCTGCTCGATGGTTTTCAGAATCTTGAACGAATAGGTCACAGGCGGTTTGCGCACACTCACCGTTTCGCCAACTTTCACCATGCGCGAAGGCTTCACCGTAGTTCCACCCACCATCACACGGCCATTCTTGCAGGCATCGGCAGCAATACTGCGCGTTTTGAAAATACGCGCTGCCCACAACCATTTGTCTATACGGGCCTCACTCATTTCTTCCCCAGTTTATTATACTGATTCATCGTGATGTCAATACCTGACAACACGAAGCTGTTGATAATCTCTACACCAAGCTCAATACTGGGCTGAAGAGTTTTCATCTCTTCATCACTATAACGGCCCAATACCCAGTCAACCTGCTGACCTCGAGCATACTCATTGCCAATACCCATACGCAGACGGGCATAGTTCTGACCAATCAGTTGCTGAATATGACCTAAACCGTTATGTCCTCCATTAGAACCATTAGCCTTCAAGCGGAATGCACCCAAGGGTAATGCCACATCATCACTAATGACAAGGAGGCGCTGCTGGTCGATATTCTCTTTGTTCAACCAGTAGCGAACAGCATTACCACTCAAATTCATATAGGTTGACGGTTTCAGAAGAAAAACTTTGCGGCCCTTGATGGTCGTCTCGGCTACGAAACCGTATCGCTTATCCTCAAAAACGATATTGGATGCCTTCGCAAAAGCATCCAATACCATAAATCCAGTGTTGTGGCGGGTCATATCGTATTCACTGCCGACGTTTCCCAAGCCAACAATTAAGTACTTGTCCATTCCTTACAATTACTCTGCAGTAGCGGCAGCAGCCTTAGAAGCACGAGTCTCCTTCACTGAGCATACAACTACCTGAGCGGGAGTAGCCAATTCCAGACCTTCGAAGCTCAGTTCGCCTACCTTGATAGCCTTACCCAGACCCAGGTTGGTAACGTCAACGTTCAGAACTTCAGGAATCTGCTTGTAGGGAGCAGTAACATTAATCTTACGGATTGACAAGCTCAGCTTACCACCCTCACGAACGCCCTGAGCCAGACCGTTCAGCTTAACGGGAATACCCACGGTGATAGCCTTTGTCTCATTTACCTCATAGAAGTCAGCGTGCAGCAGAGCATCGGTAGTGGGATGGAACTGCAGCTCCTTAATGATAGCCTTGCACTCCTTACCGTCGATGTTCAGGTTTACGACAAATACATGGGGGCTGTAGATTGCCTTACGCAACTCAGACATAGGAGCTGAGAAAGCCAAAGCTTCGGGCTGACCATTCTGGCCTTTTACCTCACCATACAGATTGCAGGGAACAAGTCCCTCCTTGCGCTGCAGCTTAGAAGCCTTCTTGCCGGTAGCCTCACGCTTCTTGCCGTTGATAGCAATTTCTCTCATAACTTTAAATGTGTTACTCTAAATTAAGTTGTTAATAAAAATAATTGCTTAATTCACCATCACACGAAATTATTCAATGTGCTTTCGCGAAAAGCGGGTGCAAAGTTACTAATTTATATTGAATTACGAAACCTTTTAATATTAAATTCCTAAAATTTCATGGTTTTTCTTGTCAAATAGAGGAAAAATAGCTAATTTTGCAACGCATAACAATAAGGAAAGTATTAATAATGATTAATCGAGAGATCATCAGAATTAAAATTGTTCAGTTAACCTACGCGTACTATCAAAACGGTAACAAGAACATTGACACGGCTGAAAAAGAATTGTTCTTTAGTTTGTCGAAAGCTTACGATCTGTACAATTATTTATTGTCTCTTATCGTAGCCGTTACAAAAGAATCGCGCCGCAGATTGAACATTTTACAGGCAAAAGCACAACGAGAGGGTTCAGTGGAACCATCACAGAAGTTTGCTTACAATCGCTTTGCCATGCAGCTTGAGAACAACAAGCAACTTTTAGAGTCTTCAGAAACACAAAAACGCCATTGGGAAGACAGCCCAGAGTTCATAGGAAAATTATTTGAACTGATAGAGCAAAGCCAAATCTACAAAGATTACATGGAGAGTAATGAGGACAATTACGACGCAGACCGCGAGCTGTGGCGTAAGATTTATCGCACTCTCATTCAAGACAACGCCGACCTTGATGCCCTCTTAGAAGAACAAAGTCTTTATTGGAACGACGACAAAGAAGTTGTTGACACCTTTGTACTGAAAACCATCAAACGCTTTGACGAAAAGAATGGACCCAAGCAGGAATTGCTGCCAGAATACGACAGCGAGGACGAGAAGGACTATGCCCGCAAACTGTTTCGTGCCACAATTTTGAATGGCGAGGAGTATCAGCGATTCATGAGCGAAGCCTCACGCAACTGGGACTTCAGCCGTCTGGCCTATATGGATGTCATCATCATGCAGATTGCTATTGCAGAAATGCTCACTTTCCCCAGCATTCCCCTGAATGTTACTATCAACGAGTTCGTAGAACTGGCTAAATACTACTCTACCCCACGCAGTGCCGGCTATATCAACGGCATGCTTGATGCTATCGCCCGCCATTTGATTGCGACAGGACGGTTGTTCAAGACCATTGAGGATAGAAGAGACAGACAAGAATAATCAACAAAATAACACAAAGTAAGAATATGACCAACATCATTCTTCAGGCACAGGCCGCACAAGGTAGCGGCATGGGTACCATTATCATGCTGGTAGCAATGTTTGGAATCCTGTATTTCTTTATGATTCGCCCTCAGCAGAAACGTCAGAAAGAAATTCAGAAATTTCAGAACGAACTGACCGAAGGCACGTCTGTTGTTACAGGCGGCGGTATCTACGGAACAGTAAAAAGCATTGACCTGACAAAGAACACCGTCGAAGTAAAAATTGCCCGCGACGTAGTAATCACAGTAGACCGCGGTTCAGTGTTCAAGGATTCAGCAAACACTCCTCTGCAGAAATAGAAGTTCTTGTACTTGTATGAATTGAACTGACGAGGTTTTCCCGTAAGTGAAAGCAAGCGACATCATCCGCTCCATCATCAATTTCCTGTTCAGTAAAGCAAACAGAGAATTTTTGATTTTCCTGTTCTTTTTTGCCGTTGCCGGAGTATTCTGGATACTCATGGCCCTCAACGACAACTACGAACAGGAAATACGCATTCCTGTGCATTACACGAACATACCAAAGACAGTGGTGATGACCTCGCCCGAGACCGACACACTTCGGGTCACCATACGCGACAAAGGTATCATTCTGTTGGGATATATGTATGGTGACGCCATGCAAAATATCACAATAGACTTTAAAAGCAACGCCCGCCACAATGGAATGGGCGAAGTACCTGCGAGCGAATTGAGCAAGAAGATAACCTCTCGTTTGACCAGTTCTTCAAAACTGATCAGCATAAAGCCGGAGAAGCTCACGTTCTACTACAACTACGGAGAGAAGAAGCGCGTGCCTATCAAATGGCGTGGTTCAGTAACACCAGAAGAGCTATTCTTCATCTCAGGTGTGGAATACGACCCAGACAGTGTCACCATCTATGCGTCACATTCCAAACTCGACAGCATCAACACGGTGTACACAGAAGTGCTGAACTATTCTGATTTTCGCGACACGCTGACAGTAGATGCCAGACTCCAGAAAATTGCCGGTGTAAAAATGCTTCCAAACATGGTGTCAATACGATTCATGACCGATGTACTTACGGAGGTTAGTTTCGACGATGTGCCCGTGGTAGGTATTAACATGCCAAAGGGAAAGATTCTTCGCACGTTCCCGGCAAAAGTAAAGGTAAAATTCGTGACAGGCGTAAAGACTTATCAGTCCTTGTCAAAGAACGATTTTAGGGTTGTTGCCGACTACGAGGAAATACAGAGAAGTCAATCGTCCAAATGCAACATCTACCTTCAGTCTTCCCCAGAAGGCATTACAAGAGCTGCACTGAGCGTCAAACAGGTTGACTACCTTATAGAAGAACAGAGCCAGAAAAACGAATCTACAGACACAGCATCTGCTGACAGTATCGCTGTTCACCACCACAAGCAACAGCAGTCTGTAAACGACAACGACTCTATCCAATAGTTTCATTCATGAAGATTGGCATCACAGGCGGTATTGGGAGCGGGAAAAGTTATGTTTGCAAACTCCTGGCTGAACGTAATATTGAGGTGTACGACTGCGACAAAGCAGCCAAGCGGTTGATGCACGAGTCTGCAGAATTAAAGTCCCAGCTCATTAAACTACTAGGGCCAGACGCTTATACCGACGACGGACTACTGAACAAAGCAGTTGTAGCACGTTTTCTACTGCTTTCTGAAGACAATGCCCACGCAATAGACAACATTGTTCATCCCGCTGTAGTCAACGATTTCATACAAAGCGGAATGCAATGGATGGAGAGTGCTATCCTATTCGAATCGGGCATCAGTCATTTAGTAGATCGGGTTATTGTTGTCACAGCGCCTGAGATCATCCGTCTGGAGCGAATCATGAAGCGTGACAACATCAGCAACGAGAAAGCCCGTCAATGGATGAACCGCCAATGGCCACAGGAGAAGGTGCGACAAGCTGCAGACTTTGAAATAGTGAACGATGGCATACAGCCACTCTTACCACAGTTAGAGACCATTTTGAATAAATTACAACAATAATAACTAAAGAAAGAATAAAATGCAACAAACAATTTTAGCAATCTCCGGCAAGCCCGGTCTTTACAAGCTTGTGACAAACGGCAAGAACAACCTCATTGTAGAGGCACTTGACGCCACACACCGTCGTCAGCCTGCATTTGCAACAGACCGTATTACATCCCTCAACGACATCGCTATGTTCACCGACGATGAGGACGTAGCCCTCACCACCGTTCTTGACAACATGAAGACCCTCGAAAAGGGCAAGAAAGCATCTATTGATGTAAAGAAAGCCAGCGGTGATGAACTGCGTGAATACTTTGCTAAGATTCTGCCAAACTTCGACCGTGACCGTGTTCACAACAGTGACATCAAGAAACTTATCCAGTGGTACAATATTCTCATTGAAAACGGTATCAGCGATTTTAAAGACGAATCAGCTGAAAACAAAGAAGAGGGGAAGGACGCAAAATAATCCCCAATAATATATTTATCAGCCAAAGGAAAGCTCTTTATAATAAAAAGAAGAGCTTTCTTTTTTGTATTTTATCCAACAGAATTTGGTCATTCTACAGAAAGTTTGTAATTTTGCATTTACCTTATTATATAAAAGGTTTATTGACAAAAACCATATGAAAAAAGTCATTCTTTCTTTTTGTACAATTGTACTCTGTCTTACCATTCAGGCGCAGAAAACGGCACGCGAAGAAATTGCCGAGAACCCATTCCTATGCGGAAGCAACTACTTGGACTATGACCGTTACCCGGCTACAAAACCCTTAACTCCTGCTCCTAAAGGATATGAGCCATTCTACTTGAGTCACTATGGTCGTCATGGTTCACGATGGCTGATTGGAAAGCAGGACTACTCGCGAGTTGCCGATGTATTGCGCAAGGCAGAAAGCCAAGGAAAGCTCACGCCAACAGGATGTGAAGTTCTGGAAAAACTAGAGATTTTTATTCCATGTACCATCAAACGCCTGGGCGATTTGACAACTGTTGGCGAGCGCCAGCACCATGGTATTGGCAAACGCATGACCGAACATTTCCCTGAAATTTTTAAAAAGAAAAATGTAGCCATTGATGCACGTTCTACAGTAGTTCCACGTTGCATTCTTTCTATGATTGCCGAATGCGAGGAAATGATGGCTGCCAATCCCTCAGCTCGTATCCATAACGATGTGAGTGAGTCACTACAATATTATCTTAACCAGCCGTGGGATGACCGTTTAAAGGAACATAGCAAAAGAGTAAAACAGGAAGAGAAAAGGGCTTATCAGGAGCGAGTCACTAAACCGGAGCGGCTGATGAAACTTCTCTTCAACGACCAGCAATGGGTGAAGGACAGCATCAATGCCATAGATATGACATACAACCTGTTTGAGGTTGCAGCAAACATGCAGAGCCATGATACTGATATTGATTTGCTGAGCCTTTTTACCACTGACGAACTCTATGCCCAATGGTGTGTACGCAACGTCGGTTGGTATCTGAACTACGGTGCCGCCCCACAAACCGGTGGCATCATGCCCTTTAGCCAAAGAAATCTTCTAAAGAACATCATAGAGACCACTGACACTGTATTGGGAGCAGACGCAGCAAAAGCCAACGTCCAAGCAACTTTACGTTTTGGCCATGAAGTTTGTGTTATGCCGCTGGCATGCCTGCTTGAACTTGATTCATGCGGAATCAGCGTAGAAAATCCAGACTCTTTGGATCGTTATTGGCGGAACTACAACATATTCCCCATGGCCTGCAATATACAGTTGGTATTCTACCGCCCAAAGAAAGGAAAGAGTGGAGAAGTGCTGGTGAAAGCTCTGTTGAACGAACGCGAAGCCACCTTGCCTGTAAAAACAGACAAGTGGCCCTACTATCCATGGAAAGTCTTAAGACAATACTACCTTGACAAACTATCTGAATTTGAATACGTACAGAAATAAGCGATTATGAAAAAGTTTTTGATAAACAACCTACTTATAATGATTACAATTTTCTCTATGTATGCCTGCGTAGAGAAACAGACCTACCCTTCCCCACTGACAGGATTACAGATTTCTCCTGTTTACATGAATTCAGATGAAACAAATCGCACTCTTCTGATAGATGCAGACCTGAGCCGTTCTGTTCTCTGGGAAGCTATCGATACAGCTACAAACATGCAGGCACTTTGGGTAAAAGAGATTAAACTCTCCAATGGGAAAATTGATATAAAACTTGAGGAGAACACAACCATTTTAGACCGTTGTGCGCAAGTTGTTCTGACTACCGACCCAAGCCGTACTGACCTTGACGACACTTCACTGAGAGTGATTTTCAAAATTGTACAACGCAAGAACAAGATGTTTGACGGTTTGAACATCTCAGAGCTGGTTATGCCCTATACAGCAAGTGATACAATAATTGATCTGGGCCGCATTTTGCAGGATGCTGTAAACCTTAAGGTCATGGGCGTTGACGATGAGAATGTATCTTGGTGCAAGACCTCAATAATTTCATCAATACTCAAACTGCATGTTGATAACTACAAATCAGCAGGTGTAAGACAAGCTCTTATCCGAATGATACCAAAGAACGCAAGTACGTTAACGGCAGACTCGCTATTAGCCAACTTTGCATTCCTTGTCACTCAACATCAGAATCCTGTGTTTGAAAAATTCCCATCAGATACAGTCATCACCCTTAAATGGAACCAAGTGGGTGACACACTATTCTTTGACAAGCCACTGACAGGAATCAAGTATGTCATGACTGACAGTGTAACCAATGTTGCGCCTAAATGGCTTCAGACAACCGTTGACGAAAAGAACAACTGGGTGATATTGAAACCTCAAGTAAATAATGCCCGTTTCACCAACAAAGCGACAGTAACACTCTATCTACCCAATAATGGTACGATTATCGATACCACTACCGTACATACTACTTTCGTAGTGAGACAACTTCGCAATGATCTTTTCGACAACAACAATGTCAAGAATCGCACTTTGGCATGGGATCAACAGAAAGATACCATCAAGCCCAATTTCGACCTGACAAACGTTAAATACATTCTTACCGACCCAACAACCCAGAAAGCTCCAACATGGCTTAAGCTGGCAAAAGACGGTAAAGAGCTCATTGTTTCAGCAGATAAACTGACCAATAAGGAAAATCGCGCTGCAAAGATTACACTTTTCATGAGCAACACGAATACTGTCGATTCTACCTGTGCGCAGTACGTTTTCACAGTAACCCAGAAGCACAATGACATTTTTGACTCGCTGAAGATTGAAAACAGAAAACTCGTTTGGGATCAGAAGACAGACACGCTGAAGTTCGAGCATTCGCTGAAAGACATTAAATGTCAGGTTACAGATAATACGACTCACAACAATGCCACATGGCTGAAAGCTGATGTGAGAGAGAAAGAAAACATCGTTGTTCTCACTTCGAATGTACTCAATTCCAAGACAGACCGCTCTGCCAAGGTTTTACTCTATCTTCCCAATGGAAGTAATATAGAGTCAAGCACAGTGAAGACCTCTTTCAACATAGAACAACAACACTACACTATTTTCGACAACAAGAAAATAAATGATCGGACTATCGAATACAATCAAACTGCAGATACCCTTCACTACGGAACGGAGCTGAAAAACATTCGTTGTCAGATCATTGACAATGAGACTTTACAAGGTGCTAAGTGGGTAAGTGGAAAAGTCAGTGGGAAGAACGTGATATTCACTTCAGCAGTAAACAACGCGTTCAATGCACGTTCTGCAACAGTTACCCTCTATCTGCTTGATGGCACCAATGTGGAATCGAGTACTATTAAAACCAGTTTCAAGCTGACGCAGAATTATCGCACTCAGATAAAAATCACAGAAAAGAGGGTTGATGTTGACTACACACAGCAAAGTATTGACCTCCACGTAACCAGTAATGCAAAGTATCAAGTAAAATTACCGGGTACTTGGGTGGACTATATTCTGAAGCCAATAGACGAGAACAATGAGATTATCACCCTAAACTTCTCAGAAAACAAAACGAATGAGAAGCATATTGGCGATTTAAAACTATTAGTAAGTGGCGAGGAATTGGCAAAGATTCCGCTCACCCAAACGACCAATCCAAAGATTGAAATCAACTTCGAAGACAACAGAAAGAGTATGAACTTCGCTAAAGAAGGTGGTGAATTCAATCTTCCCATTAAGACTCTGACACCTGATTATAAGATCAACAAGAAAGGGACATGGGTAAGCATTGGTGCCAAGTCCACATCTGGTATAGACCAATACTATCACAAGATTACCATACCTTACTTCTCTGGCAATGCTTTCGAGCGTCGAGACACCATCACTATTTCAAATTTCAAGGAAACAGTGACTTTCCCCATCCTGCAACATAAGTACATCTACCTGAACGAAGCAGAACATGAGGTTGAAGAAGGTCAGTCATTTGTACTCGTAGCCAAGACCAACACTGGCCGAACCATCACATGGAAAACGGATAAGGAGTCTATTGCCACAGTTGATAACGGTATAGTAAGATCCATTGACAATAAAACAACTGAAAGAGAACTGAAGGCATCTGGTCCTGAAGCTGCCCCCAAGGTACGAATTACCGCATCAATCGGTAATTACATGGGAGTGGATGACTATAATGATTACTGCACCGTTACTGTATTCATTGCATCCGACAAAGTCAACATAGTACGTGGAGGTGGTGACTACCAGAAAGCAAACGACATGGTGACAGCAAACTGTCCGATTGTAATCACCAACAACTATTCAAGTACTATCACGTTGTCTTCATTAGGTATTGATGGGCAATTCAATATTAATGTGAAGGATGACGACAATGCATTTATCAAAATAAAGAAAGGCGAATCTCGTACATTCAACATACCAAGCAAACTGGTAAACGTGTATAAGCCCGTTATCTCGGCATCTTTCGTCGTCAATAACAAGACATATAAAAAGAGAGTATATTATTAAGCAATAAAATAACGATAAATATTTATATAAAAAATGAGTAGAGTACTGATGATTGGCGCCGGAGGCGTCGCAACGGTAGCTGCATTCAAAATTGTTCAGAATGCAGATGTGTTTACAGAGTTCATGATTGCCAGCCGTCGCAAGGAGAAATGTGATGCATTGGTAAAGGCTATACATGACAAAGGTTATGACATGCCTATCCAGACTGCACAGGTTGATGCCGATGATGTAGAACAGTTGAAGGCACTTTTCAGCAGCTACAAGCCTGAGCTTGTTATCAACCTCGCCCTCCCCTACCAGGATCTCACCATTATGGATGCTTGTCTGGCTTGCGGATGCAACTATCTCGACACAGCCAACTACGAGCCAAAGGATGAGGCTCACTTTGAATATTCATGGCAGTGGGCATACCGTGAGCGCTTTGAGAAAGCAGGACTAACTGCTATTCTCGGTTGCGGTTTTGACCCAGGTGTAACAAGCATCTTCACTGCATACGCTGCGAAACACCACTTCAAGGAAATTGAGTATCTAGATATTGTTGATTGCAATGCAGGCGACCACCACAAGGCTTTCGCCACTAACTTCAATCCAGAGATTAACATCCGTGAAATCACCCAAAAGGGTCTTTATTGGGAGAATGGCAAATGGGTAGAGACAGAACCTCTGGAGATACACAAGGATCTCACCTATCCAGAGATTGGACCTCGCGACAGCTATCTTTTGCACCATGAGGAGATTGAATCGCTGGTAATCAACTACCCCACTATCAAGCGTGCACGTTTCTGGATGACCTTCGGTCAGCAATACTTGAAGCACCTGGAAGTTATTCAGAATATCGGCATGAGCCGCATTGACGAAGTAGAATACGAGGCACCACTTGCTGATGGCTCAGGCACTGCTAAAGTAAAGATTGTTCCTCTGCAATTCCTCAAGGCTGTTCTGCCTAACCCACAGGATCTTGGCGAAAACTACGAAGGACAGACCTCTATTGGTTGCCGCATTCGTGGTATTGGCAACGACGGTAAGGAGCACACCTATTATATATATAATAACTGCTCACACCGTGCTGCTTATGAAGAGACTGGTATGCAAGGTGTATCATATACCACCGGTGTTCCTGCCATGATAGGTGCGATGATGTTCTGCAAGGGTCTCTGGAACAAACCAGGTGTACACAATGTTGAGGAGTTCGACCCAGATCCATTCCTGGAACAGTTGAACAAGCAAGGACTGCCTTGGCATGAGATTCATGACGGTGATTTAGAACTGTAATCACTGAAGCATGACACAAAAACGAACTTTTACCATTCTCATCCTGTCTGCCTGCGCCTTTTTGATGGCGCAGGCACAGGATTATACCATTTATGTTAACCCTTTTATTGGCACACAAACTGATGAAACGGGAGCGCTGAGTGGTAGTACCTTCCCTGGTGCCACAATGCCACAGGGCATGGTTCAGCTAAGTCCTGAAACAGAACAAATGGTCACTTGGGATCCTTGTTCTGGTTATGACTACAACAAAGACAAAATTTACGGATTCACCCATACCCATCTAAGCGGCACGGGATGTACAGACCTTTTCGATGTAAGTCTGATGCCAACTTCTTCTGAAGTGACGCCCGAACAACTCGCTGCAGCCGACTTCAGTCAACATTATAGTCATAACGCAGAAGAGGCTCACCCAGGCTATTACAGCGTCTATTTACAGGAGAGTGGCGTACGTGCCGAACTATCTTCAACCGTACGCACAGGAATACATCGTTATACTTTCCCAGAAGGGAAGGAGCAAACTATTGTGTTGGACTTAGATCGTGGAACATTCCGCGGACAGGCTTACTATTCTGGTCGCCGTTCATACGACATTATCCAAAGCCAGTTGCGCATCATTAACGATCATACAATAGAAGGCTATCGTGTAATAACAGGTTGGGCAAAACTTCGCAAAGTTTATTTCCGTGCAGAATTCTCACGTCCGTTCAACAAACGATTACTTATGGATGGTAGTAGAAACGCAGGAAAGAGTGATGTGGTCAATGGACGGACATTACGCTGCGCGCTAAGTTTCTCCCCAGCAGACAGTCGCCATTTGACGGTAAAAGTAGCAATCTCACCTGTTGATGTAGAAGGAGCGCGCAAAAACATGAAAGCCGAAGCCAGCAGTTGGCAGTTTGATGCCTACACAAAAGCTGCGCACGACTGTTGGGAGCACGAACTTAAACGCATTGAGATAGAAGGAACCGACGAACAGAAAACGATTTTCTATACGGGACTCTATCATGTACTCATGCAGCCCAATACCATGAGCGATGTAGATGGACGCTACATGGACACCAACTACGAGATAAAACAGATGCCTGCAGGACAGACCTACCATAGCACATTCAGTCTATGGGACACGTTCCGAGCTGCTCATCCACTATACACACTCATTGCGCCTGAGGTAGCCAGTCAGTTTGTCCGAGACATGATTCTTCACCATAAGACTTATGGCTATTTGCCCATTTGGGATCTTTGGGGACAGGAAAACTACTGTATGATCGGTAACCATGCCATTCCCGTTGTGGCTGATGCTATTTTGGCTAACCTTCCAGGAATCAACGTTGAGGAAGCCTATCAGGCAATGATAGAAAGTAGCACTCGTACTCACCTGAACTCACCGTTTGAAATATGGGAACAATATGGTTATATGCCTCAGACACTTCAGAACACAAGTGTTAGCATTACCCTTGAGCAATGTTTTGATGATGCATGCGTAGCAGCCGTAGCCAAGAAGTTGGGACGAATGGAAGACTATGAGCGTTTTCACCGCCGCAGTCTCTTCTATCGAAACCTTTTCGACCCGACAACAGGATTCTTCCGTCCGAAAGACGAGAAAGGAGAATGGATAGAAGGATTTGATCCGCTCTCATACGAACAGCCATGCTTTGTTGAAGGCAACGCCTGGCAATATATGTGGTTCGTTCCTCACGATCCTCAAGGTCTTATCAGCCTCTTCGGAGGTGAAAAGCCCTTTTTGAAGAAGCTTGACGAGAATTTCTCCCTAACTGCTACAAGTGGAGAGATAAACGGCAATGCCAGTGGATTCATCGGACAGTATGCCCACGGCAACGAACCAAGTCATCATACGGTCTATCTGTACAACTTTGCCGGTCGTCCGGAACGTACTCAGGAATTGGTTCATCAGGTTCGTACGGAGTTCTATCGCGCCACGCCATGCGGTTATGCAGGAAATGACGACTGCGGCCAAATGTCAGCATGGTACATTTTCTCGTCACTTGGATTCTACCCATTCCATGCAGGATCCGCCGAATATGTGCTTGGCACACCACTCTTCCAACGCGCCACATTACACATGGCCAATGGAAAAGACTTTATAATCACAGCAAAAAACAAAACACCGGAACGTATCTATGTAAAAAAGGTGAGACTTAATGGGAAACCGTTGAAAGGCTTTACCCTTACACACCAACAGATTGTTGATGGAGGTACACTGGAGTTTACAATGAAATAATACGATAATAATAACACTAATTATGGCAAAAAAAGAATTTGAAAGCACTGAGGCTCTCTCACCTCAACAAGAAAAACTGAAAGCCTTGCAGGCAGCCATGTCAAAAATTGAAAAAGACTTTGGCAAAGGTTCTATCATGCGTATGGGCGAGGAGAAAATCGAAAACGTAGAAGTTATTCCAACTGGTTCTATCTCTCTGAATGCTGCACTTGGAGTAGGTGGATATCCCAAAGGACGTATCATTGAAATCTATGGCCCAGAATCCAGCGGTAAGACCACATTGGCCATCCATGCAATTGCCGAAGCCCAAAAGGCAGGTGGTATTGCAGCATTCATCGATGCCGAACATGCTTTTGACCGTTTCTATGCACAGAAACTGGGCGTGGACATAGACAATCTGTACATCTCACAACCCGACAATGGCGAGCAGGCTTTAGAAATTGCCGACCAGCTGATACGCTCTGCTGCTATCGACATTATCGTTATTGACTCAGTAGCAGCCTTAACACCTAAGAAAGAAATTGAAGGCGACATGGGCGACTCGGCTGTAGGTCTTCATGCACGTCTGATGAGTCAGGCACTGCGCAAAGTCACTTCGACCATTGCCAAGACCAACACTACTTGTATTTTCATCAACCAGCTGCGCGAGAAAATCGGTGTAATGTTTGGTAATCCCGAAACCACTACTGGTGGTAATGCTTTGAAATTCTATGCTTCTGTTCGCTTGGACATTCGCCGTGTAACCAGCATTAAGGATGGCGATAATGTCATTGGCAATCAGGTTCGCGTAAAAGTAGTAAAGAACAAAGTTGCTCCTCCTTTCCGCAAAGCAGAGTTTGAGATCACCTTTGGCGAAGGAATCTCAAGAATCGGCGAAATCGTTGATTTGGGCACTGAGTTCGGCATCATCAAAAAGAGTGGTTCTTGGTTCAGCTACGGCGAATCAAAACTGGCCCAAGGACGCGATGCCACTAAAGCATTACTGAAAGACAACCCAGAACTGTGCGAGGAACTTGAAGCACAGATTATGGAGAAGCTTAAAGAAAGCGAGGTATAAGAACTGCCCATTAGCGTATAGAAAAAGAATCGGCAAAGTAATCATTACGATTGCTTTGCCGATTCTTTTTCTATACGCTTAAAGTCCAGTGACTATTTCACATATAACACTTCCTTGTTCTTCAAACTGAAAGTGACAACGGAATGTGAACCATTCTTTGCCGAGGTGTAAACCCATGAATATGTAGTCTTATTGGTTTTAAGCGTTCTGTTTGGATTGCCCAATGCCAGCTTAACCTCCGACTCATTGAAGCCCTTACGAACAACACCTTGGCGAATATCGTTCATGTGCTCCTTGCGAACACCTTTGATAGTTCCTACATTACCACTGGCAAACAGGTTAAAATAATAATCTTCATGCTCACCTGCCATATCGCCAATCACACTTTCCTGCTGGAAGGTCACCTGCTTGGTGTATAGCTTTCCATCACGGTCGAGTGTCATTTTGACATAATGTGTGCCACCCAGTACATGCATTGTTTTAATTTCGAAGCCTGTCAAACGTGGAATACTCTCAATAGTTCCATCCTCAAGCTTCATGTCTGTCTTATAGAGGGTGAACACTTTACGTCCAATATACTTATCATATTCTTTGTCAGCCAAAGCAGCATCACCCAACAAATCAAAAGAGCCCTCAAAGGTATGCTTAACTTCATCGCCGGTAAACTCATTGTCACGCATACCACTGTTGGTACGGCTGATTGCTACATTCTGAAAGAACTCGCGTCCGGAATTATCAGCAACAATCAATTTAACAGGATAATTACGAGTACCCACACCAGCAGCTACAACAGTAACCTCAGTTCCTACAGGAACCTTGATTTTCTCATATCCATAGCTCGTGGTACTAACGTCCACATTATATACATCATTCTTTGTTATGAGTTTTTTACCTACCAATTGCTCAATAGCCGTATCCACATCACCCAAATAGGCTAACGTAGGCACACCAAACTTAGAGAAACAGTAATCCTCGAACGTGGCTGTCGGCAACTCATAGTAGTAGGTCTTTCCGTCATCCTCACACACGAAGTTTACACGTTCGTGAAGGTCACCTTCACCAGTATGCCCCTTGTAAACCATAATTTTATGACGCAGTGACATACTGCTCACCAAACGTCCTAAACTGTCGGCAAAGGTGCGTACCACCATATCTTTCTTGTCAGGAACCACCATAAATTTCATGCCTTCCTTCCAATCACACATACTCACATAGCGGAAATAAGTCTCAATGAAACCTTTGGCTTGTTCCTCTTCTTCAGCCAATTCCTCTTTTTCTTCCTCAGGCTTCTCTTCAGAGAAAATAATATTATTGGTCCATACCAAATACTTATTGTTTGGATCACGGGTTTGGGCATTAGCCAATACGGACAAAAGAGTAATTGAAGCTAATAAAAAAAATTTCTTTGTCATGGCTTTTTTATTGTAAAAGAACTATAATTCACGCTGCAAAGATAGAAAAAAACTTTTATTTCTATGACAAAATGGCGTGTTAATTGGCAGAGAAGTGCAAAAAAAATCACTTTTGGCATACGCTTTGCTATTTCATTGGTGGTTAATACCGCATAGATTTTTGAATAATAATAATTAAAAATAATACAACTATGGGAAAAATTATTGGAATTGACTTGGGTACAACTAACAGTTGTGTTGCCGTATTTGAAGGCAACGAACCCGTTGTGATTGCAAATAGCGAAGGTAAGCGTACTACACCTTCTGTAGTGGGTTTTGTAGATGGCGGTGAGCGTAAGATCGGTGATCCTGCTAAACGTCAGGCTATTACCAATCCTCAGAAGACCGTTTACTCTATCAAGCGCTTCATGGGTGAGAACTGGCAGCAGACTGAGAAAGAAATCTCACGCGTACCTTATCATGTAGTAAATGAAGGTGGCTATCCTCGCGTAGATATCGATGGCCGCAAATATACTCCTCAGGAAATCTCAGCAATGGTACTTCAGAAGATGAAGAAGACTGCTGAGGATTATCTGGGACAGGAAGTGACCGAGGCTGTAATTACAGTTCCTGCTTACTTCTCTGACTCTCAGCGTCAGGCAACAAAGGAAGCCGGCCAGATTGCAGGTCTGAACGTACGTCGTATTGTAAACGAGCCTACTGCTGCTGCATTGGCTTACGGTATCGACAAGACCAATAAGGATATGAAGATTGCCGTGTTCGACCTTGGTGGCGGTACATTCGATATCTCTATCCTCGATTTCGGTGGTGGCGTATTTGAAGTACTTTCAACCAATGGTGACACTCACCTTGGTGGTGACGACTTCGACCAGGTAATCATCGACTGGTTGGTTCAGGAGTTCAAGAACGACGAGGGCGCTGACCTGAAGAATGATCCTATGGCTATGCAGCGTCTGAAGGAAGCAGCTGAAAAGGCAAAGATTGAGTTGTCAAGCTCTACATCAACAGAAATCAATCTTCCTTACATCACAGCTACTGCTGCAGGTCCTAAACACCTTGTAAAGACTCTTACACGTGCAAAGTTTGAACAGTTGGCTCATAACCTCATTCAGGCTTGTCTCGTACCATGTCAGAATGCAGTTCGCGATGCAGGTATCTCTGTAAGCGACATCGACGAGGTAATCCTCGTAGGTGGTTCAAGCCGTATTCCTGCTGTACAGACACTCGTTAAGAACTACTTCGGCAAGGAGCCTTCAAAGGGTGTTAACCCCGATGAGGTTGTTGCTGTAGGTGCTGCCATCCAGGGTGCTATTCTGAATCAGGAGACTGGTCAGGACATCGTGCTGCTCGACGTTACACCTCTTACACTGGGTATTGAGACCCTCGGTGGTGTGATGACCAAGTTGATCGAGGCCAACTCAACCATTCCTTGCAAGAAGAGTGAGACTTTCTCTACCGCTGCCGATAATCAGACAGAGGTAACCATTCATGTGCTGCAGGGTGAACGTCCTATGGCTGCTCAGAATAAGAGCATCGGCCAGTTCAACCTCACCGGTATTGCTCCCGCCCGTCGTGGTGTTCCTCAGATTGAAGTTACATTCGACATCGATGCCAACGGTATTCTGAAAGTATCAGCCAAAGATAAGGCTACTGGTAAGGAACAGGCCATCCGCATCGAGGCATCTTCAGGTCTTTCACAGGAAGAGATTGACCGCATGAAGGCTGAGGCTGAGAAGAATGCCGAGAACGACAAGAAGGAGCGTGAGCGCATCGATAAGATGAATCAGGCCGACTCTATGATTTTCCAGACCGAGACATTCCTCAACGAGAATGGCGACAAGCTGGGTGCCGACAAGGCCAACGTAGAGCAGGCTGTTCAGCAGCTGAAGGATGCTCACAAGAGCGGTGACATTGCTGCCATCGACAATGCCATCAACAACCTGAACACCGTTATGCAGGCTGCATCTCAGAAGATGTACCAGCAGGGTCAGGCTGGCCCTCAGCCCGGTGCCGACGCTGGTCAGCAGTATCAGGGTGGTCAGCAGGCTCAGTCGAATCCTAACGACAACATTCAGGATGCCGACTTCGAGGAGGTCAAATGAGACGCATAAGTAAAGACATAACAAAACACTATCAAATGGCGTGTAGCTCAATGAGTTACACGCCATTTGCTTTTTATGGGCTCATGTTTTCTATGTGCTTATTCTGCCTTTTTTTACGGCTTTTTTGTTACATGTGTGTAGCACGACAAAAACGTAGGAAAAGCCCGACTAAAACCTACTTATTCCTACTAATCCGTACTTAATAGTCGGTGACGTACAGGATACGAAAATGGGCGTTTGAGGGCTGTTTCAATTTGTTACATGTCACATATTAACTCATAAAAAGCAAAAAGATGCCAAATTTAGGACTTGAAATCAAAAGAAGGTGCGGAATCTGCGGAAAGGTGTTTATCATCAAAACGCTCGATAGCCTCTACTGCTGCAAGAAATGCAGTGATGTGGCTTACGCACGTAAGAAGAGAGCAGAAGCCAGAGAAAAGCAGTTGGCTTTGATTGCCAAAAGTGTTCCCAAGGTGAGAGAGTATATCTCCATCAGGGAAGCTGTTGCCATCTATGGTGTAGAACGCGATACGCTGTATCTGATGGTTCGTCGAGGTCAGATACCAAGCATCAACATTGGTACCAGGCTTACAAGAATAAACCGTAAGGATCTGGAGAAGATGTTTGCGAAGCGGCCGATAGCCAAGCACATCAAGGAAACACCTCTGCCCAAGAAGTACAGTCTCGAACCTGAGGACTGCTACACCATCGGAGAAGTCTGCGAGAAATACCACATCAACGATAGTTCTGTGTGGGCACATGTCAGAAAGTACTCCATCCCCTCTCGTCAAATTGGCAACTATGTGTATGTACCCAAAGAAGAAATTGATAACTTATATAAATCAGAAACAAAATGAGAAGACCTTTATTGCACACCAAAGTCACGGTTAAGCTCCGTAAGTCAATCTTCCGTGAAGAGTGGTACCTCTACATCGAGTCGTACCCTGTACGTAATCCGGGCAGCACAAAGCCTAAGAGAGTCATTGAGGCAGTTAACCGTACCATCACTACCCCTATCTGGGATATGACTGCCATCAGCAAGATTGATGAGGACGGTAACTACAAGTACAAACCGAAGCGGGATTCAAATGGCATCATCCAATGCACATCGCAGTTGGACAAGGAGGCATGTCGATATGCCGACAAGGTACGTGCCTTGCGTCAGCAGGAGTACGACACCGCCGTAGTTTATTCCGATAGAGAGCAGGAAATGATTGCTCAGAACGAACGCGGCGAACAGGATTTCATTGCATACTTCAACAGCATTATTTACAAGTGTCATCCTAACAGCTCTGACTCTATCATCGTCAACTGGACTCGTGTAGGTAAATTGCTGTCCATCTACTCTAAAGGAAAGCCCATCCCGTTCAAGACAATCTCAGCAAAACTACTTGAAGACATAAAGCTGTTCATGCTCTCTGCTCCACAGGGAGGTAACAAAGGTGGTACTCTCTCGCAAAACTCTGCCGCTACATATTTCTCTATTGTAAAGGCAGGTTTGCATCGTGCATTCATTGACGAATACCTTACTGTTGACATCGCAGCCAAGGTGAAAGGCATTCCTGATGTGAAAGTCAAGCGAGAAACATTGACACTTGAAGAAGCAGAAACATTGGCCAAGACTCCTTGTGAGAATGAAGTATTGAAGCGTGCTTTCTTCTTTGCTGTACTCACTGGTATCCGTCTGTGTGACATTCATGATCTTACATGGGGCGAAATAACTCAAACAGGAAGTGGATGGCGAGTGGACTTCACCCAGCGAAAGACACATGTGGTAGATTATCTCCCTATCAACGAACAGGCCTACTCCCTTTGCGGAGAACGTAGAGAACCAAATCAGCGTGTATTTGAAGGACTGACTGGTTCGTCTTGGATTTCTCGTCCATTGAAGAAATGGATTGAAGCATCGGGCATCAAGAAGCATATCACATTCCATTGCAGCCGTCACACCTTCGCAACTCTGCAACTCGAACGTGATACCGACATCTATACCATTAAAGGAATGCTTGGACATACGAATGTAAAGACCACTCAGATTTATGCTCACATTGTTGATAAGAGTAAGCGTAATGCTGCCGATGTCATCCATATTGAGAATCTTACTCCCACCAATGATAACGTAGAAAGTGTTCCTGCTATCTGATTTCTACCTGCTTTATCGGGTTGAGCCTCCGAGTTTTCGGGGGCTTTTTTATGTCATTACCCTTCCTTATTTACATGTTTTCATCACCTTTTGTTTTGTTGTTATAAAGCTCTGTCTATGAGGTTTATAGTATGATTTTTGCTGCAAAATCATACTCAAATCTTAAGCAATTATAATATCGGTCTGTTGAAACTCGAATTTTATGGCTGTTCGTAAAATAGTGACTTACTTTGCATTGCCATTCAACGAAAAAAGGCATAAAATTCAATTCAAAAAAATACAAGTATATGACCGAAACATTTCAGGTAAAATCGTTGGAGGAGATGCCAAGAGCATTGACCTACCTCATTGAAAAAGTTGACAGTCTTCAGGAGACAGTCAACACACTGCGACACAAACAGCAGGCCAGTGAATCACCTCGATGGATGAACATCGATGAGCTTTGTGCTTATCACCCCAGTCATCCCAAGAAGCAGACTGTCTATGAATGGGTATCTAAGAAGACAATTCCCTATCATAAGATGACCAAGGGACTTATGTTCCTACAGTCGGAAATAGATGAGTGGCTAAAAAAGGGCGCTCAGAAGTCCGAGGAAGATCTTATGCGTGAAGCCCGTGAATTTGTTCTTTCAAAGAAAGGGAAAGAAGTATGATGCAAGACTACGCAACCGATTTCTGGCGCGGTATGGACGACCTGCATGGATTCTCCTTTTACCGAAACCCCATTCAGAATATCGAGCCATGCCGTGCCATCACGGTGGTTGATGTCTATCGCTATCTTGTCGGTCACTATGCCAAGCCGCAGACCGACACACTCCGCTCATTGACATCACCCACAGAAGCTAAGAAGTACAAGGCAACGCACTTTGACTACTGTACTTTTTCGGGATTGTTTCGCAAGCGAAATGAGAAAGAGCTGATTCAGCACTCAGGTTTGTTGTGCCTCGATTTTGATCATGTCGGAAATCCCGACAGGTTCAAAGAGCAACTGCTAAAGCACGACTACTTCGATACGGAACTGATGTTCACGAGTCCCTCTGGCGATGGCGTGAAGTGGATTATCCCCATCGACTTGAAAGGCTGGGAACATTCCCGCTATTTCAAGGCTGTAGCCAACTGCATTGAGTCAACTGGATTACCTCCTGTGGATAAATCGGGAAGCGATGTGGCTCGTTCCTGCTTCCTGCCCTACGACCCACAGGCATACATTAACCCTAAATACTCGGAATATGTCGAAGAAAATATTTTCCGCCCAAGAATGGGAGAATGTCCCTTCTAAACAAGAGGCTTCGCTACCTGCCTTGCAGACACATGACACTCCTGAGACTACAACAGACCTCGCTACTGATATAGACAGAGTTGTTCAGGAGATTGAGGCCAATGGCGTTGACATTGCCCCCGATTATGGTATGTGGGTGAATATTGGTTTCGCTTTGGCCGATGGATTGGGAGAACGTGGACGAGACTTCTTTCACAGAGTCAGCCGACTCCATCCTGATTATGAGCCAGCGAACACAGACAAGCAGTTTACTCATTGTCTGAATGGCAGAGGCTCGGGTGTGACCATCGCCTCCTTCTTCCATTATGCAGCCCAGGCTGGCATCGAACTCCATCACTCTTTTAATACCATTTTACCAAATTACCAAAATGGTAAAACGGCAAAATGGGTAAAATCAGAAAGCGAACTGCCTCACTTCCCCGAGGAGATTTTCGGAGCTTTGCCGCCCTTCTTGCAGAAAGTAGTCGGCAATGCCATCTCCATTGAAGACCGCGATGTGATACTGCTTGGAGCTATTGGCTGCCTATCTGTCTGCTTCTACAATGTGTGTGGTGTCTATGATGAACGTGTGGTTTACTCCAACCTTTATCTGTTTGTTGTGGCCGAAGCCGGTATGGGCAAAGGAACTTTGACGCTCTGCCGTGAACTTGTGGCACCAATCAATCAACGTCTACACGAACAGACTGCCCAGAGGATGATTGAATATAAGCTTGAACTGTCCGAGTATCAGAAGTGCAAAGGCAAAAATCCTGAAGCGATGGAGCCAGTTACTCCACCACAGAAGACTCTTATCATTCCAGCCAATAGCAGCGCAAGCTCTTTGATTAGCATACTGCATGACAACGATGGTATAGGGCTACTCTTTGAGACCGAGGGTGACACGCTTAGCCAGACGCTCAAATCCGAGCATGGCAATTACTCCGACTTGCTCCGCAAGGCGTTCCATCATGAAACAATCAGTATGAGCCGTCGCAAAGATAGAGAATACTTGGAAATCGACAATCCGAGAGTCTCTGTAGTCTTGGCTGGTACTCCCGAACAGATACGCCACCTCATACCCGATGCGGAAAACGGACTGCTCAGCCGATTCATCTTCTATTTTATTCCCTTTCGTCGAGGAATACGCGATGTCTTCGCCACCGATGATGTGACTCGCTCGAAACATGCCGTATTCAAGATTATGGGTGATGAATTTCTACACTTGCTCGATATATTCATAAATCAAGGTTCTTTTGTATTCGTATTGCCAACTCATCTTCAACGTCGCTTTGTTGAGTGGCTGGCCAGGCTCAATGATGAGTGTTGCGATGAAGTTGACAATGGTATGCAGGGAATCGTCCGACGGTTGGGACTTATTGCCTTTCGCATGATGATGATGCTTACAGCCATTCGTGCATTCGATAGTTCCCTACCGCCAACCAGAACTCCAGACGGAAGGATTATTCTGGAGTGTTCCGAAGAGGATTTCAATACTGTGTTGTGTATTTGTGAGATCTTGCTCTATCACTCTATACACATCTATTTGAAGTTGCGTCTGACGAACAATCGCAATGTCCTCCCCGACATCGAGACTGGTGTCAATGCCCGTCGCTATGCGTTGTATCACAAACTTCCGGATGAGTTCGACAAATCCGTTTACGACCGAATCGTTTCTGAAATGAACGAGAATCCCAACACTGCCGCCAAGTGGATTGACAAGTTCATTCAGGACGGACGACTCAAGCGAACGAGCAAAGGCAATTATGTGAAGAGTTAGAAAAGTATTAAACCGGGCGAAAGCCCACAAAAAACACTTTCAAAATGAAACAGTTCAAGAAAAAGGAATTCGCCATCATTCCAACCAAAGTTAAGATGACAACTAAGGCAAACAAGCCTTCTATCAATACAATCAGTATGAATGAGCCCATGAAGGTTGTCATGGATTTCGATCGCAGCAAAACCGAATATGACGAACTTCCTTCTGGACGCAAGTATCTTACTCCTTCGGAGATTGTGGCCATTCAGGAACTCAATCTTGACGACAAGAGTCCTTTGGCAACTGTACGTGATGCCTTCACACTCCAGTGCATATTCGGTGGAAGTCTTGCTGCCAATGCTGGAAATAAGAAGGATATTGACGCATACTGCCGTTGTGTTGGCGTATTGCTAATCCTCGCTGGCATTGTGAAGCCTGTACAATCAATCTGTGCAACAAGTAGCAATCAGCAGGTTTCGTTCTATCACACATTCTATGCGAATCCCAAACTTGCAAGTTGCACCTATGCTGTCAACAGTCAGGTCTATGCTAATGTGTATTCCAAAATCTTAAATGCGTAGTGTATGAAAAATCTTATTATTCCTATTGATCATCTTGTGATGTTGGCTGAACTTGATGATAAGGACGCGGGACTGATGGCAAAAGCCATCGCCCAGTATGCCAACAAAGGTATTGCTCCTTCGTTCAGCAATAGTGCGCTCAAAGCTATCTTCACTCTGTTTCGCTCAATTATCGATGCGCAGCGTGAGTCTTCTGCAAAACGCAGCGAAATCAATACGACCAATGCCATGGGCAAAAAGTCGGCTGCAAAGAAGAAGGCCGCCAAGAGAGCAACTGCAACTGATAGCGAATCGCAGCAAATCGCAGACGATGCTACCGAAGCGTCAGAAGCAGTTGAGGAATCGCTCCCACTTGATGCAATCGAAGCGGTATATCCGAAACTCGGTACTTATCGCAACGAATCGCTCTCCATTTGGGAATCCTTCAGCGAAGAGAAGAAACGTAAAGCCATCGGTTACGTTCAAACCTACATCAGTCAAACGCCAAACGCCATTGACCAGATGTATCTGAACAGGTACCTCGGGGCTGAACCTTGGGAGAAGTAAGCCGTAACGAGTCTGCTTGCAGACATTATAACCCTTTGGTGTAGCCTAATACACCAAGCGCACTTGGCTGTTAGGCTCTCCGAGGGGTTGGGATCTGCCTAATGAAAGAGCAAGCTCTGGCAGAATAATTACATTTATGTCAAACCATTATACAGGATAACTATATGGGTAAAGGTAAGAAAGCTATGCTCGAAGTCAGCAAAATGAAGATGACTCCAGCACTCGGCGCAGAACATCAGCGCAAATGGGATGAGTCCCGATGGGACTGTAAACTTGATGACCCCGAACGTAATTATGACAAAAGTCGTGCGCATCTCAACTTCGAGGTACGCAAAGGAGGTGTCATCGCACCAGTAGATCAATTGGTCTGCATCAAGGAAAAAGTAGATGCACGTATCGTAGAATGGAAAGCTGAAAGGCTTGCTGCAACAGGCAAAGAGCCTATAGTCAGAAGCACTCAACATCTCTCTGTTTCTCTTGTTATAGGTGGGAACAGTGAACGCATGAATGAGCTTGCATTCGGAAATCAAGTGCTTCAAGAGCGAGGAAACAATGCTCACATCAAGCGTATGCCTGAGATAGAGCAGTTCGCTCTCGACAATTACAAGGCTCTCGCAGAACGTATCGGTGAGAAGAACATCATTTCTTTTATTGCACACTGTGACGAGAAGAATTGTCACATTCATGCGACCATTACTCCAATCTTGGAGGACGGTCGCCTATCCGCAAAGGACATGTTCGGAGGCGGTTCTCTTGTTGCAGCTCGCGACAAGATGCGTGAATGGCATGATTGGTATGCTGCCGTCAATGAGAAGTGGGGACTGGAACGTGGCGATGACATCCATGAAACAGGCGCACGTCACAAATCACTCGAAGAACACAACCGTGAACTGCATCGCGAGAACAAATCTCTCGAAGAGGAACTTGAAACTAAGCGTCGTGCAGTGAAAGGACTCACCACCATGATTGAGAATCTTACACGTCGTCAAGAGGAAATCCAATCACAGATAGCAGAACTTGAAGCGCAACAACAGGAATCCGACTCCAACAAGGAGGATATTCTGCGCCAGATAAAGTTTCTCAATCAAACGCTGACTGAAATCAGAATCAATTTGAGAGAAAAGCGAGGAAAACTTGACCAAGTTAATCAAGAATTGGATAGTCTCAAATCTACCTACAATGCCAAATTGAAAAGGTTGGACGCTATCATGAAGAAAGACAATGTCATGATAAACTATATCAACAGAGAAGCCGAGATTATTCTCAAAGCTTCAATTTTTGATCAAGTTCTATATGAAGCAGTCAAAATATGCCGAGAAATCCCCGAAGCAGATGCGATGGCAGAGGACACATTCATTGATGACCGTAACAATTTCCGTTGGAAGGATGTGCTAAGCACTGGTCTGAGAGTATTCATTGCCGGAATAGATGGCGCGACTGGCGTAGCCCAGGTGTCAGGCGGTGGCGGCACATCAAACGATATGCCATGGCGAGATAAGGATGAAGACTTTCTCGATTGGGCTCGCCGTGCTATGCGATATGCCCATGCCAAACATTATCCAGGCAATAGGCTCAAACGGTCGCTGAGCAAATAGTCCTCACGCGCATACGTATATATATTAAGGAGCAGGTATTTCCAAATTGGAAACACCTGCTTTTGTTTGACCATTCGTCCAGCACTATTAGAAAAATTTGAACACCCTTGGAAAATGTTACTATTCTTTCATTATTTAAATGAAACTTTTGGGGAATCAGTAATAAATACAAGACGCTTGCTGGCTCGTGAGATAGCTACATAAAAATTCTTAGCGTCTGAAAACTTATGGGCATCCATAACAATTACAGTGTCAAACTCTAATCCCTTTGTTAAGAGAGTAGTGCCTATACATCGACCATCAACAAATCTGCCTTGATGCCGAATTCGAGATTTATAAATCTTCATAGCATCAAATACTGACACTCCATTGTTTCTTACAATCTCCACACATGATTTTATTGCATAGAACACCTCTTTGTGACGACATTTTATACCGGGTAATTCCATGACATAATCAATGACATGAAACAATGTTTCAATATTGGTTTGTGTCTCGAACGCTTGAAAAAGTTGTTCCAGTTCTTTCCCTCTTTCTGCATTCTTAGATTTTTTGGAGATGATGTGATTCCCTTTTATCCATTTATCAACGGATGTTTTGGTAATATGCATAGAATCAAGTATATCAATAAGACGGTCTAGTCTTTTTATCTTTCGATTAGTGAGAATCTGTTCTATATACTTGTCTATAGCTTTGGCTACCGAATAGTACTCGGAGCTATCTATGGCATCTATCACACGGAACCTATTACTAAAGTCAAAAATTGACTTCAGAGATATTCTGTCACTCAAGTCTCCCCGTAAACGCTCTTGACCATATTTTGATATGTCTCGATATGATGGACAGATTATTAATAGGCTATCACTATCGTGTTTGTTTATGACTCCTCGTAACCAACGATTATAATCTATGTCATAATTGCCATGAGTCTTCGAGTATTGTTCTACAAATATCTGAGCATTTGTATTGGCACAAAGAGTAACTTCCTCTCCTTGTAACAGTTGCTGTCTCATGTTGAATATGGCAGTTCCCAAACATGGATTTGTATTGTGCCAGCGCCAAGGCGTTTTCAAAAAAACATATTGATTGAAGAAAGACAGGTCACGATTGAAATCTACTAATTGCTGGTGGTCAAAGGAGAAAATACCCTGCAAAGGATCGCCTAAAATATGCAGAGGTAATTCTTTAGCCAAGAGCATTATCATCTCATGTTGAGTTATTGTGCAATCCTGATACTCGTCTACAAAGATGCCTCCGTATGTATTAGTAATGACCGATTGAACAAGACGCGAGCACAATAAGTCTTTGCATTTAAAAACGGCTTGATTAAAATAATGTTTATCATCTTCATCTGGTAGAGCCGATTTTCCCATAAAGGCCAAGACGTAACGTTGAGCAAATCCTGTTATAGTTTCTAGTTCATAGCGTGAAGTTGGCACATTCTTTGCTCTGAATTTCTTGCGTAAAGACGCTATTCCTGCATGTGTATGAGTTAAAACGAGTTGACATACTCCATTTGGACATTGCAATAGACAATCAGCAATAGCTGTTGTCTTTCCATGTCCAGCAGGAGCGATAAGTACCCCACGATGACTATGTATGAAATCATTCAGTTCTGTCATCTGGTCAATTCTTGAATGTTCTTTTTTAGCACACTATCATCATGGATGGCATCAATAGAATCCATTACAATACAAGCAAGGAATTCTCCACCAGGAATATGTTTGAACCAAGGACGTTTCTTTGAAATTGCCAATTGCGTGATTTCATCTCGTATGTTCTTTTGCAAAGCATCATCCATAGTTTGTATAGTACGACTATTCAAGTCATCACTAACATCAATATTCAAAGCAGGAAAGTTTTCTTGATTACAGGCAAGAATTTCAGTCGCCGGCTTCGTTTATCAGGCGGAAAAAGTCGGTTTCCGCCAGCAAGAAATAATTCATGGTTCTGTCAATTTTGAAAATTACACTTTGTTTTCTGCCTGCGCACATGAATATAATTGGCAAAAAACGCGGCAGAAAATAAAAAATCCAACACTCAATTTTACAAAGTGCTGGATTTCAGAGGTATAAAATTCAGTATTTTTTCACAAGGACAAATTATCTCCGACTTAAATTGTTTGTAATCGGAACATTTATTCTATTCCTGAAAATAGAAATGTATGCTTGCCGCACATTTTGGCTATCTTGCTTTTTTATCAAGGATATAGATAATGCGACATACACCGTTGGGATAGCTTTTCAAAGAGGAAAGCGTCCAGTGTTGCTCTGGCAGAGCCGACTTAAAAAAATGTCGTCCGCTTCCGGATATGAAAGGAACGGTGTATAGTATGATTTCATCCACAGCGTGCATCCGCAGCAGTCCGTTTATATAGTCTGCCGTGTCCGGTGTGGCTTCCGCGAGGTAACGGATGTTTGTGCAGTCTTTTCTCCATTCGTGCAGCATTGAAATGGAATAGTCCGGTGTCACACGGTAAAAGGCTTTCTTCCTGATTTCATCAAGACCGCAACGGTCAAGGCACAAATCCTGATGTGCTTTATCATATAACTCTGAAGAAAGACATCCGTCCATCGTCAGTACGGCGAGAATCTGAACTTTACCCATAATCGTTTCCTTTCGTTAGGCAAGGGTAAAAAAGTAGCGTGCAATTCACACTACCTTCAAGCGATGGCTCTGGTAAAGCCTTTACGGAGAGTACGTGAATGCACGCTATGCGTAAGCATAGCATAAGCATCACGCAATCGTCTCCGTAGTTCCAATTTACCAGATTTTCGCTTGAAACGCCTTGCGGTCTTATCCTATATGTTGGCGGCGAAAAGCTCCTGCCAATCGCCGTTTTTCTCAAATGTTATGCAAAGATAGCCAAATTCAGTGAATTACGGGCTATGATTGCTTGAATTTATATTTAAGTCCATACTCTTCAAGTTTGCTGTATAGTGTTGTCCTGCCTATGCCGAGCAGTTCTGCGGCGACACTCCGGTTGCCGTTTGCCTGTTTCAACGCACGCAATATCCGCTCCTTATCCTCCGCGTCATTGCGCAAGGCGAAGCTGACAGTAGAGGTCGGTTTCGTCACGGCAAGTTCCAGATGCTCTTTCATGACAACACCTTCCTGCGCCTGCAATACAGCACCCATAACTTTCTGCCGAAGTTCCCGCACGTTGCCCGGCCATGCGTGTGTCAGCAACGCTTTACGTGCTTCGGAACTGAACCCGCTCACGCTACACTCCAGCTCTCTGTTTGCCATATCACGGAAGAACTCTGCCAGCGGCATAATGTCTTCTTGACAGTCACGCAACGGAGGAACGGTTATCCCGAAGTCGTGCAGGCGGTACAGAAGATCCTGCCGAAAACGCTTTTCATTCACCGATACCTCCAAATCTTCATTGGTAGCAGCGATGATGCGGACATTGAAATTCCGGTCTGCCTTGTCTCCGACCGGGCGATACCGCCTCTCCTGTATGGCACGGAGCAACATCTGTTGGGTTTCCAACGCGAGGTTTCCTACCTCGTCCAGAAACAACGTGCCGCCTTCCGCCTCATGGAAATATCCTTTCTTGGCATTGTCCGCACCTGTAAATGCACCTTTGACGTGTCCGAAGAAAGCCGACGGTGCAAGCTCTTTGGAGAGTGAACCGCAGTCCACCGCCACAAATGGCTTGCCTGCACGTTTGCTCTTGTCATGCAACAGGTGGGCAATATGCTCCTTGCCCGTGCCGTTCTCACCAAATATCATCACGCTCATATCGGTGGCGGCTACCAGCCTTATGCGGTGCATGATTTTCTGAAAGGCGGAACCTTCACGGGCGAATATAGGCATACGGCGTTGTCCTGCCTGACGTTCTTTCAGTATGGAACGGATCAGGGGGACAAGTTTATCCTCCACAAGCTGTTTGGGAATATAGTCTATCGAGCCGAGTTTCATGCTTTCCACGGCGGTATTAACTTCGGCGTAGTCGGTCATAATGATGAAGGGCTGCATCTTTCCCTCCTTTCGCATCCAGCACAAAAGGTCTATGCCACTGCCGTCAGGCAGACGCAGGTCGGCAACCACGATATCATTATCTGTTGCCTGTTGCAGATGTTTCTTCGCGGTTGAGAGGTGGTAAGCCTTCATATTGCGGTAGCCCTCCCGTGACAGCATATTGCAGACATATTCGCAATACACGATGTTGTCTTCCACCACAATTATTTTTGTCTTATTCATCTTCGTATTTTCTCCTTTCCTCTTCTGCCAACCGTATTATTTCCACTCCCTTATCCAGCACGGCAGTCACGGCATGGCTTAACGCTTCACCATCCGGGAGAGCATCGCCACGAAGCAATCCGTAAAGTACATTCAGCGGTTGGTCGGCACGGAGCACCTCCCACGAACTGCGCAGGTGGTGGATCAGGGAATCCAGCTTTTGCAGGTCTTTTTCTTTTGCTGCATCCCGTACCGCCTGCATTTCCTTTTCTGTTTCAGTTATCAACTTTTCCAGCATGACGGCTTCATTGCCATAGGACAATAAGGCGGAAAAGTCCGGTTTCCCGTCCGGTGTCGCTTTTATGGCACACCTGTCGGAAACCTCCATCAGTTCCGATATGGAGAACGGTTTGAACAGGCATCCGGCAAAGCCTTTTGCCAATAGTTCCCCTTTGTTACAACTGCCCGAAGCGGTTGCCACAACCACCGGGATTGTTGGTGAATTGCCCACGTTGGACGAACGCAACAGTTCCAGCAATTCGAAACCGTTTATATCGGGCATATTCAAGTCTGTCAGCAACAGGCTGTATTCTTTCTGGCGTATCATTTCCATCAGTGCCGCAGCATCGGTGCAAGTGTCGCAGTGTATTCCTTCTTGGGAATACATCTCTTTCAGCATCAGAAGTAATACCTCATCATTGTCAATGGCGACAACATCATGGAATTTATTGTTATGATAAACAGGTGTATTGCTTGTATATCCAAGCTGTTCTTCAGCTTCCTGCATAGAAATTTCAACTGTGAAACGACTGCCTTTCCCTTTCTTGCTGTCTAAACGGATTGTTCCGCCAAGCATCGACACAATATTACGCATTATGGCAAGCCCAAGCCCGAAACCCTCCTTTGCGGCGGCATTTGATAGACGTTCAAACGCACCGAACGCTTGTTTCTGTTCCTCTTCTGTCATGCCTGTACCTGTATCTTCAACGACCAGTGTCAGAACTCCATTATCATATTCAGTAATCAAAGAAACACCGCCTTCTTCTGTGAACTTGACAGCGTTTGACAGCAGGTTATTCCCGATTTGTATTATTCGCTCTTTGTCGGTCAATACAATGGCATCGTGTCCAGTCTTCACGGACAAGGACAGCCCTTTGTTCACGGCAACAGGCATGAACTCCGTTTCAAGTGTGTGCGTGATTGCTGAAATCCGGCAGGGTGACAGACGGGGCTGTTCCTTGCCGTTGTCCAGGCGGAAGAAGTCAAGCAAAGTGTTAAGCATATCCCGCATACGGTCGGAGGATTGCAGTATGTTTTGGATATACTGCCCGGACTTATCCTCACACTGTTCTTTCCGTATCAGTCCGGCATAGCCTGTTATTGCTGTCAGCGGTGTGCGCAGTTCATGGGTGATAGTATGTACCGCCTTCTTCCTTGACGTTATCAGTGCCTCGTTCCGTTGTACGGATTGTTCCAGTTGCCTTATCAAATCAGTTGTCTTGTGCTTGTATTGTTTAATGCTTTTTGCATCACGATGTATGATGATGTAGGAAATTAACAACAATAGAAGAACGAATCCCATTAAACCGCCTACTTGCATAAATGACTTTTCACGCATGGCAACTATTTCGTTTTCCCGGCTTTGCAGTTCGGTTTGTACCTTTTCTTCTATTTGGCAAATCAATTCTTGCAGTTGTCTGTTAAGTTCTGCATTACGAGCTGCAAGGCTGTCGGCTTGTTCCGACAATTGGCGATCCTGCACTTTCTGTTCGCTGATTACGTTTCTATTGACCGAATGAAGGATAGTGGTTGATACTGCTGGAGTTACTTCCTTTTTTTTGCCGAATATGCCTAAGAAACCTTTTCGTTTTGGCTTTTTGGACTGTTCCTGCACACTTTTCTGTACAATAACCGGAATTTGATTGGCTATCTTCTTGTTAATAGATTGTTGTTCATCCATTAACCGGACTATCTGGAACATCTGTCGTTCCTTATCCTCTAAAAGACTGCGCACACTATCGATGCGCTCTGCTGGATAGGTGGCCTTGAAACGGCAGAGCATACTGTCCATTGCCATACGCCGTGCATGGTAATGCTCGATATCTTTATCGTTCCATTCCAGTATTGTTTCACCCAATAGAGAAAATTTTATCATTTGAATATTGATATTGTTTATTTCTTTTCGGAGCTCGTCTATTTTTTTATTGCCAAGTTCTAATGCTTCTATCTCCTGCCATTCATAGAGGCTATTATATGCCATACATCCGATAAGAATGGAGATAAGTATATATCCCAACCGTATTGCCTTATAGAAATTTCCTGACCGCTCCATTATTTTAATGACATTGATTTTTGGAACATGAATAAAAGTTTATCTTTTTCGTTCATGCGGATATTATCAGAATAACCGTCTTTTGTTATTTGATACCCACATGGCTTAACCATAAAAATGCCTAAGCCCTTAGTGTACGAACTTACTTCTGAGGCATAGTCTTTACTTGTATTTAATGGAACTTTCCCTTTAATATGACACCACTCATTATTACAACTGATGTCTTCAATCTCAGACATCAGTTTTTGCAAATCTGTAATAGCTTTGGAACTCGCTACTTGGGGTATCTGCAACTCAAAACAGAGCATCGGTTCGAGAATGTCCACACCTGACTGTTGCAAAGCCAGCCTGAAGACATAAGGGGTCAGCTGTCTGAAATCAGCAGGTGTACTTACCGGGCTATAATACTCGGCTTGAGTAAAAGTTACTTTCAGATCTGTCACTTCCCATCCATGTAAACCAGATTGGCAAGACATACGAATCCCTTCAAAAACGGCATTTTGAAAAGAATGGTTCAGATAACCATAGGAGATGTCACTTTCGATTTGCAACCCTGCCCCTAACGGTAAGGGTTCAAGAGTCAGCCCTATTGTGGCCCAGTAAGGGTTGGGTGGTACTTCGATCTGAATAATCTTATTGACCTTTTTTATAGGTCGTTCTTTGTAGATAGTCTTGATCTCATCAAAATGGACCTTTACGGAAAATCGTTCTTCCAGCAATGTCTGTATGATTTCCTTTTGGGTCAAACCATATAACGAGATTTCCAATTCATCACTATATGAGTTTATGGAAAAGGACAAAGACGGGTCTTCAATCCACAATGTATTCAGAGCGGATATCACCTTGCTTCTCTCTTCGGGCTTATTTGGCCGGACGGAGGATTTGAGAGCGGGATGCTGATGAGATAATCCTTGAATCAAACAAGGTTTAGCACCTAAATAATCTCCGATTCGAAAATCTTCTATATCTTCTACAATCGCGATATCATTGGCACCCACTTCATCAACATTTATCTCTCTGCCCTGATAAATAGTCTTTAGATTTTTAATCTTGATGAATTTTTCCGAATCGTTGATTCTTACAACGTCTCGAAGTCTCAGACTTCCGTCAATTATTTTAAGAAAACTTCTTTTATGCCCTTTGGGGTCATGCTCTATCTTATAGAGATAAGCTGAAAGTCTGTTTGAGACTGATGCCGGAGGAAGTATAAAAGAAGAAATGGCGTCCAACAACTCATTGATACCGATATTGAACATTGCTGATCCATGTAGCACCGGATAGACTTTGGCTTTTGCCACAAGAGCGATTATCGTATTCCAATAATCAGCCGGTGAAATTTCGCTATCCGCCAAATATCGTTCTAATATATCGTCGTCATGGTTGCATACAAATTCTTTGTATTCTTCCTTTATATATGTTTGGGAGCAAACCGGATAAACCGATCCATCGACAACAGTTTGCATAAACAGGACATCTTGCGACAGATTTGTTTTTATATCCATATACAAACGCTCCAAATTCACACCGGCACGGTCAATCTTATTGATAAATATAATTGTCGGGATTTGCAGCTTTTGTAAAGTACTGAACAGCAACTTTGTCTGCGCTTGTATGCCTTCCTTTGCGGATAAGATGAGGACTGCTCCATCAAGCATTTTGAATGTCCGCTCCACTTCCGCAATAAAATCCATGTGTCCCGGAGTGTCAATGATATTGCATTTCACTCCATTCCAGATAATAGATGTCGTAGAAGCCCGGACAGTAATTCCTCTACGTTTCTCTATATCCATAGAGTCCGTTATGGTGTCACCATTATCCACACGGCCGCACTTTTCCGTTGCTCCACTGGCAAACAGCAGATTCTCGGTTACGGAAGTTTTTCCTGCATCAATGTGAGCAAGAATTCCTAAATTTATAATATTCATTTGGATTAAGCAATAATATACTACAATAGATGCATTGTCGAAACGCACCTTTTAATACCTCCTCGTAGCATATGAGAACTACAGGATTACTAACTCGTATTAATATGTATATTATTACTGCCGCATAACGATTACAAAATTACACAAAAAAAATATATCTAACAAAAGTGGGAGGATTTTTTAACTTTTTTTACCATAGACATTTTATTAGGGAAGCGTAGGTTCAACTGGCAAGTACAAATAAGTAGAAATGTTTGAACAACACCGTTTTAGGAAGTTGAAAAATCAAGTTTCTCTCTCGGTATAGCGTTTATTTTGGCCAATATCTTCTTTAGTTTAGCATTTGTGTATTTCCCATTCGTGTTCTATTTAGCTCCTTATTATGAGTATGTAGCAAGTTACTTATCAAATTCAGCCTCTTTGAGGGTCAAATATGGTTTTGCAAATGGTGACTGACAAGACATAAACAAGGTCAGCAGGAATTTTTTACATAAATGGACATGAATGTATATAACCTAAAATAAGAATAAATTTTAATAAGGGCTGCCCAAAAAGAAAAAAATGCAGTTGCCATCCTATAGATACTTGCAGAAAGGATAAAATTTACTTTTAGACCTTTTGGGATAGCCCTTATTAATACTTCAGATAAAATTCCTTAGGTTATATTTTCAATCCTTTGGACCGGGTTTCCTCCTTGGCATACAGTCCCGGACGCCCGATTATGACATGGTTGGCAACGATACTATCCGCCGGACTGCGTATCTGCGGCGGTGCATTTTCGGGATATTGCGCCTGCCTGTTCCTCACATCTTCCGCTTCCGGCTTGAGCTGTTGCCCTTCATTCTCCTTTTCTGCGACTTCGGGCGTGGGTGGCGCAAGCTCCAGCTGAATTTTTCGGTCAAGGGCGGCAAGTTCGGACTTCAACTGCTTCAGCTCGTCCTCCTTCTTCCACACCTTACCCGCTATCTCCTGTAACTGCGGTATCTCCATCTCCAGCACCTCGTTCTTCGCCTTGTACTGGTCGATGATGGAGGGTATCCTCTCCATCGCGTTGAGGAAGTTGCGGGCGGCGGCCAACGGGTCAGCCATCGCCAGATGCCCGTTGTTGTAGGTGTACTTGTAGTTCCCCTCGACCACGAAGCGGTTGTCGGTGAACTCCAATCCCTCTTTGAGTATCCTTTCGCTCACCACCTTTATCGGAAAACCGTAAAGTTCACCGACCTGCGTGTACAACCCTCCGGTCGTGGCATTCTTGGCTATCTCCTGCAAACGCTTTCCGATGACCTTCTCATCGGCGGAATCCACTCCGTCCACCTTTATTATATTAAGGCGGTTGCCCTCCTTGTCGGTCTGCACCACCGACAGGAAGCGGTTCCAGTCCTCCGTCATGGCATCTATGAAAGCCGTGTTGTTGCGCAACTCGCCGGTCTTTGACTCCAGCTTGAACTCCGAATCACGCTTGCCCTTGTTGAACGACTTGCGTTCCCCTTCGAGCGATGCGATCCGCTTTTCTGCACATAGTTCAGAATGTGGGTCACGCACTCGTCCATGTTCTTGGCAGGGTTGCGGTACTTCTTTGCAAATAGCGCATCTTCCTCCGCACGCTGTTCCAAGTACATATATATCGTTCTCTTGAAATGGTCTGTTCCTTTCATATCGCTGTCATTTTTAGATTATCTGTTTCAGTATCTCTCTCCAATAGGTCGGCTCTACCTCGCTGAGAAGGAAGTCCATGAAATCCCTCCGTGCGTCCTTGTTCAGTTCGTGGTACAATCTTCGGAAAGTTTCAAAATTGCCGTTGATGTACGTTTCCACCATATACACGAAGATGTTGTCCACCTCGTAATATCTGCACTGCTGCGCTGCCGTCTTGCTGTTTCTTTTTGCCATGTCGGTAAGGGTTAAAGGGTGAATAACCAAAGGATGAAGCCAAAGAAGGCAATGGTGGAAAGGATAGCCACGATTACACCTATCGCCACTCGGAACACTCCGTTTACAATCTCTCTGATGATGCCCCAAAGGATGCCGAACACCCCGAAGGCGGTGCGCATCATCAAGCCGCATATCGCCAACCCGATGTGTTGCGCCATTTGTCTGAAATTTGCCGTTGCCGTCATATCTTCGCTGTTTTTGATTTTTTTGTTTTTAATGCGGATTCAAGAGCTGAGGGAGTTGAGTTTCAAACTATCTTATCTGCCTCTCGTTTATCCGACATTTTTTTTATGCGTCTTTCTGTCGCATCGGTCGTTTTCGTTTCGGGTGCTTGAAAAGGTAGGGATTAGGGAATGCAAGGTTTTTCGGTCAAAATACTACCCGCAGGGCTGGAGATTTTTACCGAAAACAGGAGGCTTGACCTTGCTTTCCCGTCCAATCCCGGAATTACCTTTGCGCCCAGAACGAAAATGACTGACTGATGCGGCTTACTGAAAGGCGCAAAATGGAGGTAAACGAAAACAGAGGCAGATTGTGTAGAAAAAAACTTCAGGGGAAAATCCGTAAAAAAAAGAATCACCAAAAGGAAAAAGACATCACCGGAAGCGTGAAAAGGGCAAACCACAACAAAGGAAGTATGATTGTTTCCGATCCGACGGAACTTGTTCAGCCGGGTGGCAACAATCATTCTTCCCGGTTTGTCCGGCTGTGTGTGGGCGCCTGTTTCATTCATGGGGCAGGCTGACACACTCTGCATTCACTTTCCGCTTCCGGCAAAAGAGACAGCGAAAAAAGAAAAATCATTTGAAAACCCGTAAAAGCACCTCTTGGCATAGGCGCAAAAGAAAGGGGCATTGCTTCATCTGTCTAAACATCGTTTAGGCGTGAGGCAATGCCCTTTTCTCCAGCTATGCGGTAGTCGGCACACGTTTGTTCCAAACTCGTTTTGGGCAATGGTGTGCCGACGGACAATACCGCTTTTACGGAAAATTCTTATGAATGAGGGGATAAAAAACGGGAGTTTATATCAAAATCTCGAATTAAATAGCTACTTTTGCATACGAAGAGTTCTTTGAAGGTTACGCAACGCGCAGAAGGATAATGCAGTAGATAACTAACTAAATCGTAACCTATTACTATCAAGAGCAATTAACCTACGCTCATTTCCAATAAATTACACTCTTTTCGTAACTTCAGTTTGCAAATATACTAAATATATTAGATAATAATTTCCATTTTGGAAAATATTTCTTATTTCGGGCAAATTTTAACCATTTTTGGTGGACAAAGGATATATTTAGGGCAAAAAAGAGGCTATTTCACACCAAAGACTTCTTATTTGGCAGAATAAAATTATGTCATTTCAGAATTCCATTGCCAATCCAAATCAAGAAAATGTAGCAAGAATGTGATATTTTATGTGTTTTCTTTTGGTTGCTTGGGGATAAATCTGTACCTTTGCAGTGATTTTGTAACATGTTGATTATCAATGGTTATTTCCGTTTTTGCGACATGTGTGCAACATCCGGTGCTAACGCATTGATAGTCAGTTAAAGTCGTTTTTGAGGAGGTGAAGTAAAATCTGACAAACAATTCTATAACTATAGCGTGTAGCTCAATGAGTTACACGCTATTTTTTTCTTCACAGGTGATACTTTCTTCTTATGCCACTTAATCAAACATCACTCTTGGATTCAACTCCGAGGGCGAATGCCACTCAATACCGTGCTCGGCTAAAACCTGCCTAAGCGTACTCCAGTAACTGAAGCAGAAGCCCATGCCACGAGGTTCGTTTCCTAAACGGTGGTCACATTCTTTCTCTATTTCATAAAAGTTCTCCTCCCACTCCGGGGTACGCTCAATGGGGTCAAAATTAAGATGGCGGTGGTGGCGCTCCATGAATTCGCTATAGCTGACATGCGCTATGTCAATATAGTCCTGCAACCGACAAATGTCGTTGCGTACATCCTCCTCAGCAGAACAGCAATCGGGGAGTTGTCCACCGGCACGTTGCATCAGTGTCAGTTCAAGGTGCAGCAAATCGAGCACCAATCGTGGCACGTCGTATTCAGGCAATTGCTGAACAATAGCGTCACAGGCCATAGCCATACCCGATGCGGCCTCATCGTCATCAATTGCTTGGAGTAGTTCCATACTTTCCTTGGCCAGCGGAATATTCTTCCACATCCGCATTTCCTGTGAGTTTTGGCGCATCTTCTCAATATTCTTGACGACACGCTCTGCTCTTTTTTCGTTTTCGGTCTTAAATAGTTTTATCATACGTAGGCATCATATTTACCATCTTCTTCATCCTTGACAATCAGCAGTTTCTCCCATTGCGTCTTCCAGTAGCGCTCAAGCTCGTCCTTATGCCTCAACAGGAATGCTTCGTCATTACATCTTCTCAATTGACAGAGGGCGTCCTTGTCGTCAGGCAGATAGCGTGCCGCGCGCAACCATAGCTCATAGCGCTCGGTGCAGCTCATCACTTCGGGCCATTCCTGGTCATCATGCAATGTGGCTATCTGCTCAATGCAACTGACATCGCCCAGTCGTGCCCCCCGCTTCAGGTATTGTACTCCCTTCAGCGTGTCCTCGGGGAATCCCAATGTACCATAATAGTAATTCGACCAGAGAAGATAGGCACAATAGCCATCGCCCATCTTCAGGCCTTTCGCTAACTGGGCAGACAACAACTGCTGCAACTGTTGCTGTTCGTCGGCCGACAACAGTTGGAAATCCTCCTCCATCATGTCAGCCCGATGGGAACAGCAGTAGGCACTGCCCTCCCTGATGCCCTCCTCCATCAAACTATCGTAGAGCGCCATATTGCCACGCTGCTTATATATAGCTGCCAAATCGTAATAACTCTCTTTGTTACCCTTTTTGATAGCTTCATCATATTGCTCAACAGCCTCTTCCTTGCGGTCTTGTGCTTCATAGGCATATGCCAACAGGACATTCCAATAAGAGTCAGCATCGTCATCGTGCTCCAGTCGCTGTTCTATCTCATGTGCTACGTTCTCTGGCTCTGCATCACAGAACATACCGAAGATACGGAAACGATCCATCTGCTGGGCAGCCCGTTCACTTCCCCGATGGATGGCTTCTTCGAGCAGCTTGTTGCTTTTCTCAAGGTCCATCACGTTCTCCTTGGTTTCACCATAGCGCCACATCAGCGCATAGGCCGCCATGGCATCAGGCACATGGTTCATAGAAGCGAGGAAAAGCGTTTCAGCCTCACTCATCGAATCATCGGCAGGTTGCATGTAATAGAGCCAACGCCCCAGTCCATATTGTGCGAACGCATCGCCCATATCGGCCATCTTACGCAACAGCTGCACATCGTCGGCAGTGAGCTGCATGATGCGTTCTTTTGTCCGGAAGCAGCGCAGAAACTCCTCGTTATGGGTAACCACCAAGGGAACTGAATCAATATTCTGCACCGCCCCGTTCCATATATTCTGAGTAGTATCCATCGTCATTCAAGTAATAATTTAAAATTCTTCTCTTATTGCTGGTGTGAGAATAATCTATAAAGTTCGGATAATTCTTCAAACCAACAGCCTCCATCATGCTCTTCACACCCATTTATTCTCTACCGATTGCCAATTCCAAACGTGTAACATTCTCAGAAGAAGGTCGTATGTCGATTGAACTTGTATGGGTAGTTGTATGGGTGAACTATGGAATTATTATAATCAATCTTTCTTATCTCCAAACAATAATTTCAATTGCTTGTCGAAATCGCTCATAATTTCTCTATCTTGAATGACACGGAACTTGTCATATTCTGTGAGTGCCTTTTCTACCGCTTGTTCGTGAGTCACACGTCCAGCATCTGGAAGCAAAGGACGGTTATTCAAATCCATGTAGCGCTGTAGGAGAGCCGACCAGTCCGCCATTGTCATCAAGATATGGTCTTCTGCGCGTTGCTCTGCAATGTCTATGAAGGCATTGCTCAACCTGTTCAACGAATCAACCTCTTTTTCGCTGAGATAGTTCTTGGCCACAGTAACATCCGATTTCACAACTCTTCCGTCTGGTGCATTCTTCCAGGTAGTCAATCCCATGTGAGGGCGTTCTGCATCTGCACGGTCATAGATAATCTCAGCAGCAGTCTGTTTAGTTACGGCATAATGCATGATGTTCTGTACCGTCTTGAAGAACAACTGAGTTTCCTCAGAATCCTTATCATAATCAGAACTACACTCGCTATATATGTCCGTAATCTTCTGATAGTAACGTCGCTCACTGATACGTATCTCACGAATGCGGTCAAGCAAATCATCGAAGTAGTCTGCCCCGAATACGTTTTTACCTTTCAGGCGCTCATCATCCAATACAAAGCCTTTGGTAAGGTATTCTTTCAAGACTTGTGTTGCCCAGATACGGAACTGAGTAGCCTCGTAGCTATTCACACGATACCCCACTGCAATGACCACATCTAGGTTATACATCATCACTTCACCAGACCATTTGTCCGAAGGTATCCTAATTTTTCGGATAGTGTCGGACAAATGTATCTCTCCGCTTTCATCAATCTGTTTAAGATGATAATTAACTGTACGAACGTCGATACCAAATAACTCTGCCATTCTCTGTTGTGAAAGCCAAAAAGTATTGGTGTCGAAGATAACTTGAACCTGTACTTTCCCATGTCCACTTCTATACATGAGTACTGAGGACTCCATGCTTCTCACAGCAACATCTGGAGACATGGTTGAACTAAAATACTGTTGTGCAGCCTTCACCATCTCTTTCTTTTGGTCGGCATTCATAGCCACAGCCATACATGCAGCACGTGAAAGTCGAATGCTCGTCACTTTTCTGACAGCACCACTGCCCAGTTCCGCCATTTCCGTTATCTCCACAAAATGCTCCCTTAGATGATAGCCCTTTTGTGAAGTCCATGCCTGTGCTTTGGCTATGACACGTTCAAAGTTCCAGTACTTGCCATAGCCCATCACTCGCGCTAACTTGCGTGAGTTCCACCATTCCTTGCCATCGGCATCAACCTCTCTCAACTGCTCGAAAGGAGATTGGAGTTCGGGGATGTTGTTAGTGTCATGTTCCATATATACTTATAACGTTTTTATTCCGGCCTTATTTCAATGAATCCTTAGATTTGTGAGTCCGTAATACTTTCAGCCTTCAGCCTTCAGACCTCAGCCATCAGCCATCAGCCTTCTATATATCAACTGTCCCCATGACATATGCTATTGTAAAGAGCCAGTCCTTTTACCGTCAGCAAGTATTTCTGGCGAGGGTGACGGGGCGAATCAGGATATAGCATACGGATATAGCCCTCGTTCATAGAAGGATTAAGAGAGTAGTCAAGGAAGTTTTCCCTATCTTTCAAGCCGATTTTCTCCATCATCACTTTGACGGATAGTTGCTCCTCACCCAAAGCCTTTACCAGCCTAATAATATTTTTATTGTCGGTGTAAGCTATACTTGTCGGGGTACTTGTCGGGGTACTTGTCGGGGTACTTGTCGGTTGTTTTGAGGGAACTGTAAGGTTTGGCTGTTCTTTCCATTCTGCAGGCGGGTTAATATGCAGATAACGATTGCGCAGATCCCACTGCTCTCCAAGCAGTAGATTACGGAAAAAACGCTCCAGAAAAACAGGACTATAGTCGATACCCTTTATGGCATTTTTGTATTTGGCCCTCACAAGTGCATTACGGAAATACCAAGAATGTTTAGCGAACAAGTCGTTCTCCACATTAAAGCCTAGTGAACGAAGATACTGAATAGTAAATACGGCCGTAGTGCGTGTGTTTCCTTCACCGAAGGCATGTATCTGCCAAAGTCCAGATACGAAATTGGCAATATGAGCCACTAACTCATCATTACTGATGCCCTTATAACTGAAATCACGTTCCTGCTGGATATCATAATCAACAGCCCTGCGCAGATCTTCCCAATTCAGGTAGCTCACGGTGTCACCCTCCAATACCCACTCACGCTTGGTAATGTCGTACTTTCGCATTTCACCAGCATGTTTCATTACGCCTTCGAAGATTCTGCGATGCAAGGATATGTAGCCATTTGTCGAGAAGTCGCATGTTTTTACCGAGAGTATGCGCTTGATGTTCTTCGAGGCTTTGTCAGCCTCCTGTTTGTCATCATCGTCAGCTTCACGAGTCGTTTTATTCTCGTAATAACTATTGAGCAACTGTTCCACCTCATCGATGGTTATTTCACCCTCGATGTTTCTGCGAGCCAAGTCGTTCAGATACTCTGACGTTTTCAGCCCATCCACCGCCTGAAGTCCAATAGCCGTACTCCAGGCGTATGCAGCTTCACGCTGCGACGGCTCTCCCTGACGAATATACTCGTCAAAGTTAAAGTATAGCTCCTTATCGTTCTTTTCGCTCATATCTCGTCTTACCTATATTCTTATAACGTTTTTATTCCGTCCTTATTTCGTGCCTCCATAATACTATCAGCCTTCATACATCTAACATCAGCCCTCTTACCTCAGTCATCTTCAGCGGATCAAAGAACCATCCCGTGATTCTTTATTCGTCGTCCATATTCAAATCATTTGGGGGATGAAACAGTTCCTGTTATTTTCTTTGCAGTCTCAGAAGGAATACCAATTTGTTGAAGCAGGTATGCCATTACTAGTGACTCTAAACAGAGCGCTAAATCTCGGTATTGTTCCTTATTATATATTTTGTCTGCCTTTTTGCGAATACGACCATGAGTTAAAATATTCCTCGTATTAACAACCTTTGAACTAAAACCATCTTCAACATTTAATTCAATATAAGAGTTTAGGTCACCTAGAATCTTCTCTAATTTCTCTTTGAGTGTGAAAGGCTCATGTTTAAACAAGAAGCGTTTGAGTAATTGGGCCTCTTTTTTATTAATGTACCCTGACACCTTCTCTATTAAATCAGAACATCCCTGTTCGACTTCTACCAATTCTGTCTTCTCACTCTTTACTAAACCGTCTATAGCTGTTGTATAGTTCTTTATTTTTGATGATGGGTTCATGAAGTCATTATCTAATGACTCAAAAATTGATTCTACTGATGAGAGATTGGATTCCAAAACAAGAAACCATTTTCTAAACAACTCTGGGAACGCCACTTCATCAAAGTCAGTAACATCTGTACTTATTGAACCGCTTTTTAAAGAATATTTATAAGTGTATTTTCTACTTTCTTTGTATAAGAATTGTCCTTTTTGTGTCCTAAAACATAAATACTCAGGTGAGGAATTATTGTTCCATATAAGTGAAAAGAGCCAATGAATAGACAACAAACTAATTAAGGATTCATCAAAGTGTTTCAGACCATCAAATTCTACATTTAAGAATGATTTATGAGCTAGTCTGAAACCATTCTTATCAGGGAAGTTATAATCATAACCAAAGTAAAGATATATTCTATTTGATTTCGTTTGGTATAGAACCAAAGACTCACTCTGTTTATATTTAAGCTGGAGATTTGGAGGGAATTCGAAAGAATAGGAATTAATAGTAATGTCCTTAACCCAACTATCCATTAAGCCATTTCTTATGCAGCAACTACGCACTCTATCTGTTTCTAATTTCTTTTTGTCTGATACTAATATGACACGGACATCATATTCCGCATTAAGCATATGATCACCAAAAACAGAATGTTTTTTAAATGAAAGCCCTTTCAAAATAAAGTGATAATCATGATTCTTTTGATTCTCATCTTTATAAAACGCATAACCTTCAATTACCGGAATATATGAGACAGCCCAGTTCTTAATTAGGACATCCTGGCCTATTACCTCTAACGAGATAACGTCATTTTTGATTGTTAGGACACCAGCTAATGGTCTCCTTCGGCTTCCTTTTATTTTCCAAAAGCCTTGATATTTTTCTGCGAACTGGAAATTATAAACGTCCATCTTTATCCAATATATAATGTGTTATGATCTTTCAATTCAACCGTTCAAAACTTTCTCCACTATCATTCGCATATACCCGTCACTTTGTTCTTTCTGGAAGTAGATGTGGTTCTTATTCATATCCAGTATTGAGCCACCCCAATGTTCAATTGCTTCAGCTTGCGTTGGCGTAATAATGTAGCAATCAAGTGAAATATCCTTATCGTGGAGTTTTTGCTCGATTTCTTCTTTCAATTTGTTGAAGAAGCCAATCTTTGCACTCTTGTAGCCTTTCTCATGCTGAAGGCCATGAGGTTCAATAAAGGTAACATATTGGTGCTTGCCATCAATAATCCATAGGATGAAGTCGGGATAGAAATAAAGCGAATCAAAGAACCCAAGGCCCTTTTTGCTGCGGTTACGAAGCAGATACAAAGACTTACCATTAAGCAGTCCCTGATCGTTTTGGATAAATTTCAGGAGTGAATCTATAAAGTCTTTTTCGCTCGGAACCAAAGCCGCAGGCTTAATTACCACAAGAGGCCCCTTTTCTGCATCTTCATATTCATCGCCTTTCAGATATAACAGAGGTTGATAAAGGTGCTGTTCCAGGAAAAGCGCCTTGAAGGGATTGGTACGGTCAAATTCGTATGGCTGCCCCTGATACTCTTTCACCAAATCAAAAATTTTTCCTTCATTCTTGGCATCATCAAGCATTGCTTTAAGCGCTTTGAGTTTTCCAACGATTTCCTCTTTGCTCTTGTCTACAAGAATATTATACTCCTCGAAGAAATTCTCGCTATCAGGTGTTAACCACGTTGTTTCCAGATTCTCGGCTTCCCATTCGTGCTTACGATGATTATAGAATGCATCCACGTAAAGTTTCAGCAGCTTCGTTGCCAGTGATTGCCATAAGCGTACACAAGCCATAAAGTCAAGAGGGCGCATATCGTCCTTTAATATGTACAAAGTGTACCATTGGGTATCCTCGAACATTTTTTTCAAAGAATCGCGTGTAAACGAGAGGTTCGACCATTTGCGGGAACGCTTGAACTGCTCTAACTCGAAATACACATCATCCCAATCAATATAAGGCCAATATGACTTCTCAAGTTTCTCATCATTGTAATCATGCGTAACATTGGCTCCTACTTGCTGACTTGGCAGTCGCTGTAAACGAGGATAATAGTTCAGCGTAACCTTCAATTTCTCCTCTGCTTTTAGCTCAATATGTGGACAATCAATCTTGAAGTCTTTTCCATCTTTGACTTTGATATACTTCAGCTTGGTCTTTTCTAAATCGACTGTTGGGAGTACTGGTAAATCTATTGGTTCCATTTCTGGGCCTTTATTGATTCCCTCGCTCTCCAGATATTCACGGAACTTCTGCATATAGTCTGCACGAACACCAAAGATGTTGAGTGTTTCAAGCAGATTGATGAAAGCTGGTAACTCAGGGTGCTCATAGCCTTCCAATTTATGGCTTCGCTTCAAACTAAAACCATAGCCTTTCAAACGGACACCGCGACCAAAGAGCTGAATAATCTGGCTACCCTCACCACGGCCTATGTTCATCAGCCCCATAGTTGAAACGCGCCAAGAGTTCCAACCCTCAGTGAATTTCTTCGAACCAATAAGTATATTGATGCTGCTGTCTCTATCATTGATGGTGGCAAAGGGTGACTTGTTGGTGAAGTCCACATCTGTACATACGAAGAGGGCATTTCCTTCTTCATCTTTCTCTTCTTTGATTTTCTTCATCAAACCATCGGAATCACCCACGTTAATAACACCAAAGTATTCCCCGTTGCTACCTATACGTAATGCTATTTCTCCTTCAGTTGTCTTCAAATTATCAACATAGATATTTGCTCCCAACGTAGGTGCCTTAAACAGGCGCTGAAGCATGTCGTTATAGATAAAATTGGCATCCATATCGGAAACTCGCAGGTAGCGGAATGAGTCCTCAAAAATCTCGCGGTTTTCCTCATCACGCAGTCCTGCCTGTCCTGTCATCAGCAGTCTTATGTCTTCAATAACGGTATTGTGATTAGAAATGAAGGAATAGAAGAAGCGCAGGATGGATATAACGTCACTCACGCTTTCCTTATAGGCAGCACTCGACTTGCTATTCGACTTGAGTACCGTTGTTCCCACAAAGATGGCCAGGGGCTTCTCAATATTGAATGGACGCATTATGTCGCTTTCTTCTTCGTATAACCTCATTTGCTCATAAAAACTAAGCAGGCAAGCCGTAAGATAGCGATTAAGTTGCCCTGCCTGTAGTGATTCTGTGAGGTTGAGAATGTTGTAGTCTTTGCCGTAACCATCTTCATAGAAATGCTTATAGCTATAGTCAAAGATGGTCGCTTTAGCATACTCATTCAAGAGTTGCTTTTTCTTTTGTGGGTCACTGCCTGCCGAAACGCTTTGGCCGAAAGTAGCACTATATTCGAAGGTGAAACCTCCGTCAGCCAGTGTGTTGCGATAGTCCTTCCAAGAATCTCCTGACGAGCCACGATGACCTTCATCGACAATGATGAGATTATTGCCCTCAAACTCGTGGGGGTCAACACGCGTCACATTGTTCTTCTCTTTGTCGTCACTAAGTTTGGTTATTTCCATCACTTCTATATGAGTGCCTTCGAAGAGGTGTCTTGTGGCATCCTTGTTGAAACCGATGGCATTGATTCCACTCTGAGCAAATTCTTCCAAATGTTGATTTGAAAGGCCTTCATTGGGTGTAAGCAGGATGATGCGGTTTAGACGGCCTTCACGTTTGTCGCTGCGTTCATAGTACCACAAATATTGAAGGATATTCACATGCATGAGCAGCGTCTTTCCGCTACCTGTTGCGTTCCAGTAGGCCAGTTTGTTCAGGTCTTTCTCGATGAAAGGCTCCAGTCCGTTATAGTTTTCTGGATTAGAATTGAAACAGTTGGGATGTGAGCGGTCACCTTGCAGGAACAGGTTGAGATCTTCGAGCAGTTGTTCTCTACCGTTGAAGTAGCGATCAAGGTAAGCTTCTGTGAAAAGCAGGGATAGATATTGGAAGTATTTCCATTGAATTGCCTCCTTGCGCAGTTTGTTGATGCGCTCAGTATGCCGGAATATATGTTCATCGTATTCTTCCAGTTTCTCAGCTATTGGGCTGTTACGGAAATATTGCTTCAGCACCAGCGAATATCGTGAATGGTTCTCTTCGTCCCATCCCTCAAGAATGGGGGCCTTCAACAGTTCGCTTAAACGCTCGATATTGGCATCTGGTCCCAATAAGCTGAACATATATTGGTTCAGCACTAATGAGTGGCGGAGTTTTGCCAGTTTTGTTCTTATTCTCTCAGGCATATTTTATTCCTCCTCAAACATTTTGTGCTTGAACGTTTCCTCCGTAAGGCTCACCTTCCAAATGTCAGCGTCAGTGCGAAGGTTATCCAGGTTGTTGTCACCATTCACATATATACGGTCAAAAGACTTGTCCTCCATTCCAGCGAAAATGGTATTCAACTTTTCGCTATCCACCTCGGCTACATTGCGCCAAATGATGAGGGTGCGCTCTCCATCGCGGGTTGTACCCTTCACGATACATAGATTTTTGTCAGGCCATTCTTCATGTTCTACATAGAGGCCAATCAGATAGTTGAAGGTTTCTACCAAGTCAACAGTCTGCTCGCAGGTTTCATTGCGGCGTGTAATTTGCATCTTATAGTCGAATGGTCTGTCAAATTTCTCAATAGAGAAGAGCGAGTCACGTGTCTCAAAGTCAAGCATGTAGCCCAGATAGCTCTCAGAGTAAGTACCGAACAGACCGCCGTTGTTGCTCTTTACAACAAGGTTATTCAGCGTGTCCTCATATTGCTCCAGCGTAATGTACTTGAAGCAGTGACTAATGCCTTGACGAGAAATTGGCTTGCCGTTATCCCAGTCTTTTGAGTATATTACTTTCTTGATGCGGGGCTTCATCACTGTATCGAAATAATCACCCATTTCACAAAGTATATACTTTCTTTGCCCTTTATCTTCACGATTAAGGTTTATTACGGCATGAGCCGTTGTTCCAGAACCTGCGAAATAGTCAGCAAACACGCCTGCTTTTGAACGAGTTGACGCAAGTAATAGTGTTATCAATTTTGATGGCTTGGGATAAGATACAGCATATTGTGTTCCCAATATTTGATGCAATTCTTCGTTAGCATCTTCATTAGAACCCCATCCAAACCTGTTTACATTGTTAATGTCAAACTTTCTGAAATCGTCACCACTTTCTTCTCCCAGACGCAAGAGAAGGTCTTTCATCCGTTTACGCCTCGCTTCTGAGACTATACGTCTTATATATAAATCTTGAGTAATATACAAGGCATTTTCATCCATAAATCCGTCCAAACTGGATTGGGAATACCTCCAGTTTGCTTCTATGGTTATATCTTGCTGTAAAATTTTGTTACGGATAACCAAATCACCTAAAAGCTTTAATGACATATTTCCTGCTGATATAATACTTCCTGCAGGTTTAAACACAGTGGACTCTCTGTATTTACTGATTATGCCAGCCTTAAATGTACGAGTGCTAATGGGATTGTCAGGATTGACGCAAGGATACGTTTCAGTTTCTTCATTTATTTCTCCTATATATCCCATAAATTCTTTTATATCTTTGGCATAACATAGGATATAGTCTTTCATTTTTGCTATATTGCCACTAAGGAAGCTGCCTTTTTTCTTCTTCTCCCAAACCAAAGTTGCAAAGAATGATTCCTTCCCAACCATTTGGCGAATTAAAGAAGCAAGATATTCTTGTTCTTCATCACCAATAGAAATCATGGTTGAGGCGTCTTTCGATAATAACAAGTTGGAATTGACCAACCTATCATATAGCATCGAAAGCCAGCTGCTATCAGAATAACCATCCTTATAAACAAAGCCGTCATCACCAGTATTATAAGGCGGGTCGATAAAAATTCCCTTTATTTGCTCCAAATATTTTCCTTGGAGAAACTTTATCGCCTGGAAGTTATCAGAATGAATCAACAGTCCGTCACATTGTGCATCAAAGTTCTCAATACTTGCTATTAAATGATGTTTAAAATCTTTTGTGAAGTGCTTTGTGTCAAGTACGAGAAACGAATTTTCTTTCAAGAATTCCTTTGTCAATGGATTTGTGTAAGCATGCGGGTGATATATGTCCACCTCAATCTCATTGATTGCATACAAATCTATCCATTCCTTAATCTGTTCGTCGTTGTTGGTGATTTCTTCAAGCAAGGCCTCGTCAATTCTGTCAAGAATCCTGTCGAGTGTAATACAAAATTCACTTTCAATTGCGAATTTCTTCTTCAACCATAGTTTCTTTTGGAAGTTTTCAATCCCTGCAAGGAAAGAAATGATATTGTAGCCGACATGCTTTACGGTTTTTATAAGAGTCAGATAACTGCGCATCCTGTGTTCACTGGAGTCGATGTCATCAATATGGAGGATTTCGTTCTTGATATAAAAGTCCAACTCCCTTTCAAGAAATCTCTTGAGATTCTTGTGTATAAAAAAGTCGCAGGTGTTTCGCTTCACAAAAGCCTTTAAATGTTTTTGAAGAATAGACGGAGAATCATCAATACCAGCCTTTGAATGATACATCAATGCATTGAAAGCTGAGAAGTCGGTATTTACACGTTCAACAATCTTTGTGCTTGCAGAATTGATTAGCTTTTCTTGAATGTCACGCTCCTTTTTCATCAGTTCGTATGTGAAGCGAATAGTGAGTTCACTTCCGTCGGCGAAAATGAAATCTTCGTCATCGCTATCAGCCAAAGCAAAACAACGAATCAGGTCTTCATCCGTCTTGTTGTTTCCAATATCCTCTGGTGTGGCATTCACCAAACGGAACACCACCTTTTTGTCGCCATCAAGCTTGAAAGAGTAATTTTTCAGATACTCACTCGACTTAATATAATACTGGTCTTGATTGGCCCAATACATCATCACCTCTTCACCGCCGTAGGGAATAGCATACTTGCTGTCATCGTGGACGCTACTATACCTGCGTTTGCTAATAAAGTCACCATCATCATAATAGCGACTGAAGAACCTTGCCAGGTGGTCGTAGGTCATATTCTCCAATTCATCTGTTGGAGTGAGCCCTTTTAATTCTTCAGCAAGCGCCTTTATCTTAGGCACGTTCATGATGTCGCTCATAGACATACCAAGATTCAAAGCATTCTGTTTTGCTTTCTCTAGCTCTTCTTTAACAAAAACACGCCGTCCGCCTACATTTTGGGCTATTTCGTCCTGAACGCTCTTCTGCAGGTCTACTTTCAGATATTTTTCAATGTCCTCCTGTTTCTGATGCATCACTTTATAGATGCCGAAGTCCAAATCTGCAGCATCGTCAATCATGAACATTTCGCGGAGAACCTTCACGAATTTCTCAAATTGCTCTTCGTTTGGTTTCATATTATTTGTTATTTATCTTTGTCTTTTAATTCCGTATTTCTACACACTTTTCATTTCAATCTATCTTCCATCTTCGAGCCATCTCCGAAGGTATAAGCCTACTTTTGGTTTCAAGATTCACGTATAACTTCGTTAATCACCTCCCAATGACCTGTTTTATTACTGCCCACATACCGAATGAGATTCATGTCACGAAGGACATAGAGGTCTCGTTTGATGGTTATGACACTTGTGCCTAAAGCTTCAGATAACACTTTGGCATTTATTGTATCATTTATCGTATCATTTATCGTACCATTTATCGTACCATCGTCTCTCATCAGCCTTAGCAGGTCGAGTTGGGTGGCTATCACACGGTCGGCAATGAAGTCGGTGAACACCTCTGGGCGGGTATGAGCTGTTTCGAGCGAATAGATATATTCGTGACGAAAGATAGCAGGAATAACCACTTTGGTTTCAGATTCAGTCAGGCTGTTGCCCTCCAGGGCATTACTGGTATAGGTCAGCCCCACACGATAGTATTCACGCAGCGACTTTAGTGTCTCTGGTGGCAGCGGACGATAAGCAGATAGTATTCGGTTGTTCTCGTCTGCCTGACTGTATTTTTTTTGTAAATCTGTCATGTATCTTTTCTTGTTTTATTTCTTTGGCAGTTTCTGAGTTTCCTTCTGCATTTCCTTCTCGTCCTTCGCCACACGACGCTCCACCTTCTTGATATCCTCTGCTGGAGGCAGCGACTCAGGCCTGATGCCCCGTTGTCCCAACATGCCACGAACACTACGGTTGTTCTGTACATGCTCTGCCGTGATATCTGTCTCGCCATAGAGATCCTTCTGCTCTACGTTGTAGTTGGTCATCTCCGTCGCCAGGTTCTTGGCGGCAATGGTCAAGGTTGGCAGGCGGTCAGCAAGGGCTCCACTCTTGATGCCGAGCCGCTTCTTCATCTGTTCTGTAGTCAAACCGCCAAACAGGGCTTGATCACCTTTGGAACGGATGCGTCCAAAACCACGGTCATCAACTCCACGCTGGAAAATGTTTCGGCTCAGCTGTTTCTCTGATGTGCGCAGTCGCTCGCGGGTGCTCAAGCGGGCAATCTCGTTCAGACGTTCTTCTATGAGTTCGGCCTTGCGGGTTTGCACGGCAAAATAGCTTTGGGCAAAAGCAATCTCTTCCTTCTTAGGATCACCATTCTGAGCAATCAGATAGCAGGCATATCGGGTGAGCATAAAGTCCTGCACTTCACGTTGTGCGCCTTTGGCCAAAGCTATCATTTTCGTGACCTCACGAAAATGATCATCAACATTGATTCCCAACGTTTTACACGATTCCATAGCACGACCTATGGCGCCAATGAAATTCTCCCATCGCACGTATCCAAGCACCTCTTGGAGTTCACGGGCGTACCATACCTCTATAGCATTGTCATCGTCGTCCTTGACCGTCTTTGCTATTTGGTCAAATGCTGTCTTATACTGTTGTATCTTTTGAATGTCCATAATTTTGTCGTTTTTATTCTTCTTCAATCAAGTATTCGAAACGGGCCTTAGCAATCTCCAGGGACTTCTGAATCGGGCGTTGCAGCACCTCACGAGGAGGTAACTCCATCTGTATTTCTCCTCTCAGATTCTCGTCAGCTATGCGTTCTATATATTGATCTATTGCAGCCATGTTTCTTTCGTATTACTTTTAATTTTTGTAACTCTCCACGAACAATATGCGTACAAAATTAATTAATTTCCACGAAATAAAGAAAAGAAATCCATTTTTCCGCAAAACACGATTAATAATAGACTTTTCCCTTCACTTTTTCCCTGCAACGAGCATGATAAAAACGTTTGCTTGTTTTCGATTGAAGTACAATCTTCCCAGCGATAATTTTTGTTCCTTTTTTCCATCATTACACTATTAGCATTTTAACATTTGAACACGCTCATAACTCGCACGGAAATCACCGAGTGCATTCCAGGTCGAAAATTTGCAAGTTATGGAGATGGAAAACACTTCAAAAATTGTCAAATTCCCCAAAACGCCACTATTTAGGGGTAAAAACAGGAAGAAACCACCGTCAAATTATGCCGAAAAATGCCATTTTTTAGCTACAATCACCATTAAATTACACTGCAATTACCATTGATTTGAACTGCAAATCCCGTTAAATTGCACTGCAATCAACGTTCTACTGCGATTTAGCTTCTATTCAGGTGCATTACAACACTTATGCAAATAGAGCAAAACAGATGAAATAGACACCAAAAAGCACATTAAACGACCACTTTTTCATCAAAAAGAGTGCAGGGAGTGGTCCAGAAGTACCTTTTGAGGCGGCGAAAGAGGCATTTTCCGTTCTAGTTTACGATTTTCATTTGTCAAAATAATCGAATATTTGAACAAATAAAATGTACATTTTTAACACATAGGTTATACCTCACTTGAACCTATAGAATATTCAGGAAAAGAGTGATGATGCCTGTGTTGATGAGGTCGGCAAACATGGCTCCTATGATGGGGACAATGAGGAAAGGCTTGACTGTGTAGCGGTATTTATAGCACACAGCACTCATATTGGCCATTGCATTGGGAGTTGCGCCAAGGCCGAAGCCACACATGCCAGCACACAGTACGGCAGCATCATAATTGCTGCCTAACAGGGGGAAGGCAGCGAAATATGCAAAGAGGGCCATCAGCAGCACCTGTGACACCAGGATGACGATCAAGGGAAGTGCCAGACTCTGAAGTTCCCATAGCTTCAGGGATATCATGGCCATGCCGAGGAACATGGACAGACAGATGTTTCCCACACTGATGATTCGCTCCATATCGAGCAACCTGTCGGCTTTCACCATTTCTCCTTCTTTCCTGTATCTGACGAATCCCAGCGTGTTCCGAGCTATAGCTGCCAGTATCAAGGCTCCGAAATAGGTGGGGAACGTAACACCCGTCTTGTCCAATAGCCAGCTCAGTAGGGTGCCGCCTCCCATCACCAGGAGTAGGCAGTAAGTGGCTTTGGCATACTGCTGGAACTCCAGCTCGTTGGTGCTGACACGCTTGGCACGACCGGTTGGCGATGCCTCGTCGCTCTCTATACCAGCCATGGCCGGGTCTATCTCCTCATCCTGTTGCACCTGTTCCTGAGTGAGTTTGGTGCGGATAATCTTTTCTGCCAAAGGTCCACCTATCGTCGACCCCGCTATCAGTCCGAAAGTAGCGGCAGCCATGCCTATAGTTCCAGCCCCATGCAGTCCCATCGTTTCCAGCACGCCTGCAAATCCGCCTGCCGTACCGTGTCCGCCAGTCATGGAAATGCTTCCTGCGGCCATGCCTATCAGAGGGTCAACACCCATCAGTCGGGTGATTCCCATGGGCATCAGGTTCTGCATGGCGATGATGACCACCAGCAGGCCCAGCATAATGGCCAGCAGTCGGCCACCTTTCTTAATCACTTTCAGGTCGCTCTGGAAGCCCACACTAGTGAAGAAGGCCAACATGAAGACATCCTTCAGTGTGTCGTCGAACGACACCTCCACATCGAACCAGCCATACAATGCCAGTGTGAGCAATGAAAAGATGATGCCCCCGCTTACTGGCGATGGCACGCAGAATTTCTGAAGGAAAGCCACCTTTCGTGTTAAAACCATACCGGCGATGAGTGCCAGGGCACCGATGCCAGCCGTCTGAATCATGTCCAGTTGAATACTCGTCATACAAACCTCCTTTTTTGTCAGAACCTATAGTGCAACTTCATATTGGCTGCATGCCTGTTTACTTTTGCCCCGCTGCAGAAGGCATCAAACATGTCGTGCCAGTCAACGCCCAAATGCCAGTGCTGCCCAAACTGCTTGCTGACAGATAAACATCCATATACAGGGACTCCCGTCTTCTCCCGTTCAGGGGATTTCTCGGTGTGGGCCACCAACTGCACGCCCACCCGCCATGCCTGTGGCAGACATACCGTGGGAGCCAATCGGAATGAAGCATAGGCACCACTCCCAGCCACATAGAGGTGGGGGCCTCCTGACATGCTGAGCCATCCCGTTTTCCAATAAGCCGATGCACTCAGTTTTGTAAAATTCTCATCACCTTCTATGTTATAATAACTTGCTTCTGTCTGCACGGTCAGCTTCTGCTGACTATAGGCATACGCCAACTTCATTTGATTGATAGTCCGTTCGGCCAACTGTCCCTTAGTCACAGCCCATACTTCGTCAGAAAGCGTAGCTGCATTTTCAAAGAGAGGCTCATAGGACGGATTATAGTATTTGCGATAAAAGCCCAACTGAACCTGATGACGGCTGTCGGGCAGAAAGATGACGCTGGCATTTGCATTGTGGCGGGTGTCAGAATACCTCTGAGTGGTCTCGGTATTCTGCAGTGACGTCTGCTCACTTTGCTGTCCATAGAGCTTGTAGTCATAGCACATGACACGACGGCCCACCGTGAACCTCCACTTGGGCAAAGAATAAACGAACTGAAGATACACATCATAGTTGAACACCTCCCACTCCCTGTTGGCAGCCTTCTGAGTGGTCATCAGGAAATCGCCCTCCGTGCCCAGCATCATGGATAGCCGTGGGATGAACAACGGCGTGTTCAACTCAAAATTATACAATGGCAACTTGTGGGATAAGCCGGGCGTTTCCGCATACTGATAGCTGCCCACCACGAGCAGTTCAGTACCCTGGTCGTTGAACGTGTGGAAGTATCGGGCCCTGCCCATCACTTTCTGTGACGAGCCTGCAGGAGTATCAAAATATTGCTGAGTGAAATAGGTTAATAGTCTGTTTCTACGATCAAATCGATTCGTCATGTGCAGGGTTAGGAATTCCCTGTCCCCTTCTTGTCGGCGATAGGAGGCATTGGCATAGAGGTCGGTGTGACGGCTGCCGTACAGCGTATTCACAGTACCATTCCCGGTCATTTCCTTTCCGCCCTCGCCCTGTCCTTCCACAAAACCTCTGGCCCCCTCAGGCATTTTCATGTTGATGTCCAACACCCTCCCCATGCCTATGGTACCCTTGGCCACACCAGTATTATCGCAAACCTGAATAGTAGCAATATCCCTGGCTTTCATCTGACTGAGAATCAACCTTGTGTCGCCATTCATCGGACAGTTGTCTATGCGCAGGTTGTAGTTGCCTATCACATCTTCGTAGCCTAATACCGTCAGGTCTGGCACCATCTGCAGCACCTCCATCAGCGACTCCTCGCCCGTCAGTTCCATTCGCTGGGGGTAGATCATTAGCCTGTCGCCCCTCATCTCTACGATGGGCAGCCCACCTTCTGCGAGTGCCGAGACCGACATGAGCAGGAAGCAAATTATTATACAAAAATGCTTAAGCACGATATGCAAAAATACATCTTTTTTGCAATCGTGCTTAAATATTAATTCTTTTTAACTCTTCAAACTACTTTCCCACTGGCTTAAAAGCCGAGGGCCCCATGTATGAGCGTTTCATGCCTCCGAAGTCTATAACAATTTTCTGAAGCATGGTTCCGGGGTCCTGACAGACAATGCGGAGTGTGTGCCTTCCGGGCTCTTTCACATAGAGCGTGCACTTGTTGATACGGGCATTGCGCTGCACACTCTCGTACCACTGCTGGGCATACTCCCACGAGTTGGTGGCGGGATGCATCTGCACTCCATCATCTATGCGCACCCCATACTGATTCTCAATATTGGTGCGTTCGTGCCCTGCAAAGCCACGGTCCACACTGGTGGTAAACGTTGGCATCACATAGGTATATACATCCACCATTCCCTGTTCCCAAGTGTAGAAATCGTATTCCAAGCAGGGTGCATTGGCCGAACGACTGTTCTGACGAGGTAGTGTGGGGTCACCCATCATGATGATGGTGTCCTCACAACCCAGATTGGGCACCTCAATCATCTTTACCGTTTCATTCTCCTTTTTGCGTGCATAGCCCTTGGCAGGAATCACCACCACACCATTGTCCTCCACGTACATACCTTTAAGTTCATCTACAGAAGGCCGTGCCGGATTAAAGGCACTTACCACAACGGTCTTCTCTGCCCCGTCATTTGCCTTGAAGGTGACAAAACCCGTAGCCTCTGCCTCCTGCGGCACCTTTTCCCAATCCAACGAAACCATGATGCGCTGTTGCAGGTCGGTGGTGCCGGCTGTCTCGCTCAGGCATATCCATTCCCTGCTGGCTGTGGCCTGCCAAGCCAGCGTTCCCTTTCCCTGATTGTACACATCTATATAATAGCGACAATCGGGGCGGTATTTTGAAAATGCTGGCAGCGTCTGTATGCTGTGAGGGCCCTGCATCCCATACTCCCCTTCAGCCATTATGCCAAGCGTAGGCTCACCAGCCAGCTCGGCATCCCTAAGCTCGGGCAAGTTGAAATAGGAAGCGGTGACGCCCTGAGCCATGCTCATGATATGCTCCCACTTGCCATTTTCCAAAGCGTTATAGTCGCGGGTGATCACTTGCAGAGAGTCATAGCACTGCTGCACCTCAGCCTTTACACTGGCCGTAGCTGCACGATGCTGCTGGGCATACCATCGGTTTTTCTGTGCGCCGATGGCCATACGGTTCATCAGCTCGCAGCCCTTCACAGGATAGTAAACGGCTTCGTAGAAACAACTGCGTTTCTCGGCAGGCATCATGCCGAGCAAGTCCTCAGCCATAGCAGCAATACGACGATAGTCAGCAAGGCGCTGTTCGGCCTCACGATAGTTGGTGAGCGAAAACTCCGTATCGGTGGTCTGCTCTATGGGACGGTCGTCGGTGGCCCACTCCTGTCCCCACCCCATGCCTTCGGGGCGGCGCTGGAAGGCCAGGCGATAGAATGTGCGGAAGATGTCCTGATACACAGGTTTGTACTCATTGCCCAAAAGTCCACAGGTCCATTCAGTGCGGTAGTCGGCACAGCGTTCATAGTTGAAGGCATCCAAGTCGTAGGCCATGGCCAGAAAGAGATCGGTGGCAAACTCGCACGATTTGATATCTCCGGCATTCAGCAGCCAGATGCGATCGGCCGTTAGGTCGTAGGCCTTCTTCAGTTCCTCGTACATGTGACAGGGCGACTGCGTGTTCATCCACAGATGGTCGTGCGGACGTCCCAGATAGGAAGCATGATAATAGACACCGCTGCGTCCTGAGCGTTTCTGCTCGTCGGGACTTGACAGTCGCTTCATATAGCCATAGTTGTCGTCGGGCCAAATGATGGTCACATCGTCGGGCAACCGCAATCCCTTGTCGTAAACATCCAGCACCTCCTTATAGGGTGTGAAAGCCTGCGGAACACTCTCGGCAGGCAGTCCTGTGGCCTGTGCCACCATCCGCCGCTGAGCAGTCAGGGCAGCTTGCATGGTGTTTTTTCGCTCCGTCATGTTGTTGCCCCCCGTCATGGCCACATCGTGCAGGCCGCGCAGCGCCAGGGTATAGACATTCTCAAAGGGTGCCAGCTCCAGCGCACGTGCATTCAGCACACTGTCCACCACCCTGCGGTTGTTGTTGTAGTCCCATGCGCCATACTTGCCACGGTCCCACTCACTGGCGGTGTTCAGCAACAATGGCTCGCAATGGCTCGACCCCATGACGATGGCAAACGAATCGGCTACCAGCCTGTTCTCGGGCAGACGATGGAATGCCAGCGAGGCCTCGTGCATGGCCGGGCACAGATAGTTGGCATTGAGGCGGAGCAGCAGTTCGCAAACCGCCGCATAGGTGCGCGGACCGATGTTGCCAAGGTTCTTCTCGAAGTTATGACGTGCCCACCTGAGCAGTCCCCAGTCTTCATCGTTGATAAACACGCCTCGATAGCGCACGCTGGGTGTACGCGATGTGAAAGGCCTCACTTGCAGCACACAGGATTTGCGTTTTTCGGCCGGTGCATCCATCCACCAGCGCCAGGGGCTCACCCCTATAGCCCTGCTTACAGACAGCAGTCCATAAGCAGTGCCGCGGCGATCACTGCCTACCACCACGAGGGCCCTCTTTACCCCTTTTACCGGTGCCTTGAGCATAGCCACATGATAGCGTTCCCAAGCGCCCGTAAGCCCCGTGGTGTCTATCCTGCCGGCCTCAATCAATCGGTCTATGGTAGGGCTATGCCCCATTGTGCCGGCAATGACGGCATAGCGGGCATCGGCGGTGCCTTGCTGCACCCTCAACGGTGTGCCCGTCACACCGGCCACATCCTCGGCCAGCATCCTGGCACTGCGTTCCACCACCAAGGCATCCTCTTTGTCATAGCAAATCACTGCCTTCTCTTTTCCATTCAACAAGGGGAAATTTTCTCCTTTGTTCTCAGCCAGCCTCACCTGGGCCGAGGCATGGAGCAGCATGCCTCCCAGCATCACTGCCAATAAGCTCTTTTTAGTCACTAATAACGTTGTTTTTGGTTTTTAAAGTTGCAAAGGTAGTGCTTTTACAGCAACAGGATGTAATTATTGACACAAAAACTTTTATTTTTGATTCATTCTCACACTTTTTAAGGGAAATAATTGTCATTACGACAACAATCATCTATTTTTGCAGTACCTAAACGCAATTACTACTTTTTTTTACTAACCAATAATTTCTTTTTAATTAACCTAATTACTTATCAAAAATGGGAAGATTGTATAACTTTCTCAGAAGGTATGGACGTGTGGCAGTACTTGCCATGCTTTCATCAGTATTCGTGAGCAATGCCAATGCTCAGCGAAAGACAGACCAGTTAGACCGTGGTCTGGTAGCCGTAAAAGTTTCTTCGGGTGTATATGTCAGTTGGCGTGTACAGGCCGATGAGTATTACGATGTGACCTATAAACTTTACCGAAACGGTTCTCTGATTGCCCAAAACCTGTATGCCTCTAACTATGCTGATGCTGGTGGCAGCACTTCCAGCCAGTACACCGTTGCCGCAGTGAGAAATGGTGTGGAAGGACAGCAATGTGCAGCCGTAACACCTTGGCAGAATCAGTATTTGGAAATCCCTGTTTCCAATGTTCAGGCACGAAATGGTGTCACAGTATGGAAGCAGAACAATCCATCGACAGCCATGGCCAACTATGTGATTAACGATATATCGCTGGGCGATGTGGATGGTGACGGCAAGATCGACTTCATTGTAAAGCGCAAAAACCAGACCGACCAGGACAATCTTTTCCCAGCCAACAACTATCAGATGTACTGCCAGATAGAAGTCTATGCATCAAGTATTAACTATGGCCGTTTGTGGTGGATAGATTGCGGTCCGAATATCTGTTATGGTGCCGACGAGCAATGGGATGCCGTAGCCTTCGACTGGAACGAGGACGGGGCCTGTGAGGTGCTATACCGAGGCGGTGCAAATACGGTGATTCACCATTCAGATGGTACCACTCAGACCATCGGCAATGTAAACGAGAACATCAGGAACGGTATCACCCACACTGCCAATATGACTTTCTCGAATGCTGGTGAAGAATGGCTCATGTATATCAACGGACGTACTGGATATACTTACGACGTCATCTCTTATCCATTACCCCGAGGCAATGCGTCCGACTGGGGCGACTCCTACGGTCACCGTTCCAGTAAGTATTTCATGGGGGCACCCTATCTGGACGGTGTGAATCCTTATATCTTCCTGGGCAGAGGCATCTATACGAAGATTGATGCATGCACCTATCGTGTGAACAAGAGCACTAATAAATTATATAAGGTGGGCAACACCTGGCACAGTTACAACAACAGCGGATGGTACGGTCAGGGCAACCATAACTTCTCTATCGCTGATGTTGATGAGGACGGAAGTGATGAAATCATTTATGGCTCAATGGTGCTCGACTTCCATACCGGCGATACCTCCCTGCACGGATGCTCATCAACAGGACTGGGACATGGCGATGCCTCACACACGGGCGATCTGGACCCGTTCCGCCGCGGTCTTGAGACCTTTGCCTGCAACGAGGACCGTCCTTGCAACAACTTCCGCAATGCCACCACCTGCGAGATCTATGCCCGCACATCAGGCAGCGGTGACGACGGACGTGCCATGGCCGGAAACTTCACCAACCAGTATCCTGGCGGTATCGGTGCATCGACAGCATCGGGCATCATTCCGCTTAGCTATGTACAGCCTAATCCTACCTCTCCTGTATATATTAACGGGATGGCCAACAACTGGAATGCGCAGACGCCCTATCCCATGGCCTTGAACTTCCGTATCTACTGGGATGGCGACCTGCTGTCGGAAACTATCAATGGTCCTGGTTCGAACGAGAGCTATCTTTATATTGACAAACTGGGACAGCGCATCTTTGACACCAATCATGGCTCGTATGCCACTGCCTGCATCAACGGTACCAAGAAGAATCCTTGTGCCACAGGCGATATCCTGGGCGACTGGCGCGAAGAGTTGGTGATGCGTTCATCCGACAACCGTTTTATTCGTGTTTATACTACTGTTACGCCAACCGAGCACCGCATGCAGTCTCTCTGGTACGACCACCAGTATCGTCAGGCAATGGTCTGGCAGACAGAAGGCTATAACCAGCCTCCTCACCCCAGTTTCTTCGTGGGCGAACTGGAAGGACTCACCCAAGCGCCTCCTGTACTTACTTGGACAGGGCGCACAGGCATTGGCAACAATGGTTCTATCACCACTTCGCTGAACGGCAGAGACGTATTTGTATGGCCCGACGGCAACGGTTCACAGTACTCAGTAAACATCAACGCAGGAGCCAAACCTTCAACACTCTTCTTGAACTCGCGCACCACTATTGAAGGCGGCGACCGTGTGCAGTATCTCGAAACCAAGCATACATGGGATCGTATCCGTCTGACTGGCAACGGTCTTTCCGGTACCACGAATCTCTGCAAACAAGGTTCTTCAGCCGCTCATCTGCCCTATCAGACTCATACGCATTCTGGTAAGACAGATGTATGGCAGGGTGCGTTGATTTGCAACGGAAGCATCACCAACAGCGATATCTGGGCCAACCGCTTTACAGAGTTGTTCTTAGGTTCAGACCTGAATGCTGCCGAGAGTCAGTACAAGTCGGTTTCAATGGAATATGGCTCAGCCCTTTACATCACCAGCAACCTGAAGACCACTCCTTATGTGAACGACAACGGCTATGCCCACATGACAGTTGGCAACCTGACCATTAAGGAAGGTTCGCGACTGGTATTTGACATCAATGGAGCCGGCAATGCCAATGGTGACCGCCTCAACATAGGTTCCCTGTTTGTACGCACCCAGAACTGGCAGTATGGTCCTCAGTACCTGATGCCCGTAATAGATATCCGTTCAAATGGTTCACTTGCCGACGGCGACTACTTGTTGGGCACACTTCAGGGCATGGCTGCCGGATCGGCAAGTCTGCTTGACGTAAGAGTGGAATGCTCAGCCCAAGTAGGCGGACACTTCGGTACCGTATTCTTCAACACTTCCAATAAGAGCTACTACCTGCATGTAGGTGGCGCTATCGATGCCTCATATCAGATAGACAACGGTATTTACCTCGATGTGTTTACTCAGAACTTTGAAGATGCCGACTGGTTCGACAACTGGACAATCGCAATGGGCAGTCGCCTTACTGCCGTTCAGCAGACCAATGGTGCCAGCGGTTCGAAATGTATCTGGCTGAAGAGTGTGCTTGATGCCAACAACGGAACATCAGCCACCTTCACACTTCCCGAAATCGCAGAATATGAGAATACCACAGTCTATCAGTTTGATTTCGACTTTGCCCAGACATCTATTATTGGCAGCAATGCCGACCGTGCCGGCGACTTTGTGCTTCGTGATGAGAACAATGGTGCAATAGCTACTTTCCGCGCTTTCACCGGAGCTACCAACGGCGAGATTGTTGTGAATGGAAACGTTGTGGGCAACTACAGCGTTACGAAGGGCACTTACTTCAAGTCAGAGACTGCTCCTACCATCAATCATCATGTTTCGTTGCGTTCGTCACAAGCTGGCACATCACTCTATATTGACGGTACACGCATCAATATCGGCTCATCGTTTGTAAAGGTGGGAAGCATTGTTTATAACACCAACCGTTATGCCGGACAGATGCAGTTTGACAATATCAGACTGAACTGTCGCATAGAAAATGCCTACGAGATAACAGTGAACAACGGTGGTTTCAACAATAACAACAATAGCGGCTGGAGCGGAACAGCATTTGCTTTCCAGTCATACACCGATGCCGAGCACTACAACAAGACCTTTGACACCTATCAGACACTTACCGGCATGCAGAACGGCTGGTATATTCTGACCGTCAACGGTTTCTATCGTAATGGCGTAAACGACAACGAGACCAACAAGTTGGCTACATTCTATGCCAACGATGCGACTCAGGCTGTACGTCTTCGCAGTAGTATTGGATTGAACGATTTGCTGGCAGCAACGGGACTGACTGCCTATCCCAACAACATGCACGATGCCGAAACGGCTTTCGTGGCAGGCCTCTATGAGAATATTCTCCGTGTTTATGTAGCTGATGGAACTTTGCGCTTTGGTGTTCGAAAGAGCATATCGAAATCGGCCGACTGGGCTATATTCGATAATTTCCGCATCTACTATGTGGGCAACTACGCTTCTGCAAGAATAGCTGATGTTGATATTACCAACGTAGAAGATATTCAGAAGTCTGTCAGCCCCGTTTCCTATTATACACTCGACGGCCGTTGTACCAACACTCCATCAGTAGGACGTATCTATATTGTAAGAATGTCAGATGGAACCACGAGAAAGATGAAATACTAAATAATCGTTCTTGACAACCTGAAAAAGCGGGTAGCTAAATCCGAGAGAGTTCGGTATAGCTACCCGCTTTATTTCTGTTTTTTGGCAATAACGCTACTGATTGTTGTAAGCCTCAACAACATCATCAATAGTGATGTCAAGCAACTGCATCTGCCGGAAGAGTTCAGGAAGTCGCTCTTTCACGAACTCTTTTTTGCGCTCTTTCAGAATTTGCTTCTTTGCCCCTTTCATAACAAAATAGCCGAGACCACGCTTGTTGTAGATGATATTTGCGCGAGCCAACTCGTCGTAGGCCTTTACCGCCGTATTGGTGTTCACCTCTAAGAGTACGGCATACTCACGGACCGAGGGGATGCGTTCGTCGTCCTGATAGGTGCCGGAAAGTATCTCGTCGCACAGTCGGTCGGCCATTTGTAAGTAGATTGCTTTATCGTTTGTAAAAATCATATGTTTGCATATTTATGGGTTACTACTTGCCAACGGCAGAATAGCCTATAGCTCAGCCAAGTGAATAGGGCTATAAGGCACAGATGAATAATGGTGTGTATATAGGTGGTGCCAAAATGTTGGGATGACTGATAAACGGGCATATTGATTGTGTTAAACACCAAAACAGTTATAAATACCACAAACAAAGTGGCACAAATAAGGAAATTGTTGCGCTTGAAGAATATTCCTCCCAGCAGGAAGAATGTATATACGCTGATTGTGGCAACATATACGTTGATGACTGTTAATGTCTTGCGATCGGGTACGATATAGTCTAAAAATACTGGCGATGCCGACATTACAATTGAATCGGTGGCCCAAAGATATAGCATGTGGAGAGCATCGGCCACAAAGAACATACCCACACCACCTATGACAGAGTAGGCCAACACGTAAAGCCAACGCGAAACAAATTTTTCAAGATTTGAAGCCGGAAGCATCAGCAAAACAACACGGTTTTCTTTCTTCTGTTCAGCACGAAACATCATGCTTACAACAACCAAGAAAAAGATGGACAAGGAAAAATCACAAAAACCTGCGGCTGTTTGAATAACTCTCCTCAGAAACCCTTCAAGATTGTAATAATCGTAGGTGCCACCACTTGTCTTGTGGGCAAACCAGAAAAGGAACAGGTAGAGTAATAACATGCGGAGCGAGCCCCATAATATAGACTTATAACCCTGAGCAAAGTCGAGTTTCAGCACATAGCCGAAACGTTTCATATTAAAATTCTTCATTTTACTAATCCTTTCGTTACAGCATTAAACAATAGTTCCAGATTCACTTGTGTCTCATCGTCACCTACCTGACGACGGGCAATCACCGCATTGCCCTGCAGGGTAGGTTCAGCATAGATGACACCCTCCATCTGATCTTGACGGCGATACTCAAACACATATTTCTCCATAATACCGGTTACCGAATCGTTGAGCAACAGCTCGTGCTGGTTTAGCATCAGAATGTGATCAAGAAGTGATTCAATATCGTGCACCTGATGGGTAGAAATAATAATGGTACGCTCATCGCTCATGTTCTGGGCAACTACCTTACGGAATTGCGACTTTGAAGGGATATCGAGGCCGTTGGTTGGTTCGTCCATCAGCAAATACTTTGTATTAGTGGCCAAGGCGAAGGACATGAATACTTTTTTCTTCTGTCCCATGGAGAGAACTTTCAGGTTCAGCTCAGTATCCAGTTCAAAGTCACGCAAACAAGCTTCAAGAATCTGCCTGCTAAAGTTGGGATAGAATGGTGCGTTATACTCAAGATACTTGCTGAGCGACATAGAGGGTAAGTCGAACTCTTCAGGAACAAGGAACACATCTTTCAACACGTCGGCATCTCGGCGCCAAGTTTCAATGCCATCCATACGCACACTACCCTTTTGGGCACGCAACAAACCGGCAATCAGATAGAGCAGAGTGGACTTGCCTGTACCATTCTTGCCCAATAGGCCATAGATTTGGTTGGATTCCAGTTTTAGGCTAAAATCATCGAAAACTGGCTGCTTAGCGCCAGGGTACTTAAAGAAAATGTTATTTACCTCAATCATAGAATAATAGTTTATAATAGGTTGATATAGGCGGTTTTACGTGTACCACCAAAATAGTACACTGCAAAAGTAGAAATATTATATACTCAAAGCAAATTTGAAGAAAAGAATCGTATAACAATTAACATTATTTCAACATTTAGCCTTTACGTGCGTACATATATAATAAAAGCCTATAAACATTTAAAGCCCTCCAAGAGCAATATAAACTCTCGAAGGGCATTATCTATGGTAACGTTAATTAGTTCTATTCCACCCTGAATACTCCTGCCACGAAACTGGCTTCTACTCTGGCTCCACGCTGGGCCTTGGCTGTTGCTATATCTGTTCGATAAATATAAACGCCATCGGCGGTGGCTATAGGGGTATAGACAAAGCCGTTCTCGGAAAAGCAGGCAAAACGGCGACCGCCGTTGCCATTGTGAACGGGTATTCCGGCCACATCGGTGGAGGTTTTATTTACCAAATCGATGATACAACATTTCAAGTCGGCATCGCTCCAAGCGGGCGCATCCAAACGGGTGGTCACCTCGGCAAAGGCCTTGCCACCGCCCAGATAGAGCCAATGGGCCACCTTCTGACCGGTGAGAGCCTCAAAGTCGAAGGCGTAGGTGGGATCGAACTGCAGTTGCCCGGCCTTGATGCGGAGAAAGCCGCAGTGAGTGGGCGACTGGGAAAAGCCGTTGGCCATGGAGGTGTTGGACATGGCATAGAGGTCGCCATGCTCGTCTTTCTGTAGTCCGTTGAAGGCATTCCACGAGCCTATATTGCCAAAGCGCACATCCTTGATAAGGCCCCGGAACTGGCAGTCGGGATAAGAATAGACGGCCACAAAGGCAGTATCAGCATAATCGGAGGCAAAGGTGTTGGGATTCATGGGCTCGTAGCTCACATAGAGATGCCCGCCGGCATACTCCATGCCCGTAACGTAGGGCCAGTCGTGGGTGTCCATGGGGGCCACGGGGGTGGTGGTCACTTTGTTGGTGAGTTCGAGGGTGTTGATGTCAACGGTATAGAAAGTCAGCCGTCCACCCTTGCTCGTTGATGTGGGCAGTTCGAGGGCTGCCATGTGATGGTCATCTACCTGGCAGAATCCAATGGGGGTGTCATTAAACACGAAACGTCCCCGTTCCTGAATAAAGCCGTCGGCATCGCGCTGAACGCCTGTAGCGCTGGTAACGCCCATGCCTCCAATAGAGAATACTGTTTGTCCGGCTTGCTGATAGTCACGATAACCGGTCTGTTCGATGCCGTTGCCCAAGGCATTGATGGTGCCTTCGGTGCGCATGAGGTCGGCGGTGTTCACTACATAATAGGTAGTGGTATTGTTGGCTGTTATGCCCAGTGCCATCACATAGGGCTGATAGGGAACTTCGGTGCTGCCCATATCGCTGTCGCAAGATGCCAACAGGGGGCCGAGCGCAGCTATGACTATGCATATATAAATAAAGTGTTTCATTTTTCTTGAATTAATTTAACTTCCTACATTTTAGAGAGATACAAGCGGAATTTCATAGCTACAGAACGTCCGGGCTTCTGCAGTCGGTAGTTGTCGTAGAGGGCTTCGTTGGAAAGATTGTTGCATTCCATGCCTATGCTGTATTTTCCTCCTGCCATCAAATAGGTGATTGAGGCATTGTGTGAAAACTGTGTAGGAATATATTTCTTACTGTCGGGGCGTCCTAGTCCGGGGAAACTCAGATAGTACTTATACACATAGTGGCAATCGTAGGCCAATGTGAGGGTGTTTCCTCTGGCCAGAAGATTGTGGAAGTTCCAACTCAGGTCGCCGTTCACGAAGAAGTATGGAATGTTAGGCATGCGCTGGCCATAGGTCAGGTTTTCAGTAATGCCGTTGCTCACGTAGGAGTTGGTGGCTTCGTCTGTTTTCTGACGGTCTTTAATGTCCTGCCAGGTCAGGTTAAAACCGGCATGGGCCGTTTTGCTGTAGTCGTACTGAACGCTGGTCTCGATGCCATGGGTAATAGCCTTGCCAATATTCTCGTAAGCTGTAGTAGGATTGTTCGTCAGACTGATTCCCTTGTAGATAAAATCTTTGGTGTATCGGTAGATATAATTAGCCTCAGCCATGACATGGTGGAGACCGAAACGATGGTCAAACAACAGGCCTGCATTCAGATTCTTTGAACTCTCGGGCCTCAAATCGGTGTTACTTTTCTGGAGGAAACCGTCGCCAAAGAGTTCAAGGGCTTCTGGCATGCGATAGGTCTGCTCAAAACTCAGTTTGGCCTGCAATCCTGGCAACAGGAAGTAGGTGGTAGCAGCACCATAGCCCAACTGGCGTTTGTCGGCACTCACTTGCTCATATCGCTCTGTGGCAAGGAACTGGTCTAACAGCTTATGAGTTGAGGAATGCATCTGATAGTACTTACCAAAGACATTTGCCGTCCAACGGCCCACTCGTACCTGATATCCCAAGCCTGTAATATTTTTTGTCAGTTTCTGTGCCACATTGTTCAATGGATACTCAGGATGTTCGGCATCGTCCTGCCTGTGACGAAGGGTGGTAAACACATGGTTCAGCGTCAGACTTTGATAGCGGTCAATGACATAGTTGAGATTGGCCATGGCCTGCCACTCACGATTGTGGATAGTGGCATCGGTCAGATAGCCCTCACCCCGACTGTTAGACACTGCCTGTTCGCCCGACCAGTTGTATCGAACTTGAGCAGTATCGGTGTTGTAGTCATTCACCATATTATAAGTGGCAAAGAGAGAAAGGTCCATGCCAGGTGTAAACAGGTCGGTCTTCTTATAGCGCAGACTTGGAATCAGCGAATAGCTATGCTGTTTCACATCTCCATAAACGGCATCCATCGTGGCACCTGTCTGAATCTGCTTCCGGTTCTCGGAGGCAATAACGCCAAATAGAAGATAGTCGGCCCAACTTTTATTGACCAAGCCCGTCTCAAACCGAAGACCCATGGAATGGTAACGATCATTGAACCGTCTGACTCGTTGCTGACCAATGGTAAGGCCAGTGGAAAGGTCTACAATGGGGGCATCTACCTTATAGTCGTTGTCCGAATAATTGAAGAAGGCATTTGTGCGCACCGTGAAACCGCTGGCGCAATCGGTGTAGGCACCATCGAGACTGACACGATGGGTGCCAAACGAGCCCATGCTGTAAGAGGCATCGAGATAGTTGGCATTCACACGCGACACGATGTTGACGGCTCCTCCCAGCGCATCGGTACCCAACGACACGGGCAGCACTCCCTTATACACCTCAATGCGATCGGCAAGACTGGCCGAGATGCTGGCCAGACTGAAACTGGAGCCGAAATGGTCCATGGGCATGCCGTCAAGAAAAAACTTCACTTGATTGCCCGAGAAACCGTTCATTGAGAAACTGTAGTTGCTGCCCATGCCACCATCCTCACGCACGCGGACACTAGTAACTTGGTTCAATACCTTGCTGAGGGTAGGATTGGTGGTATGGACCTTTGCCAGGTCAACCACTGAAAGGGCATAGGCCTGCTGCTGCAGTTGGCGGGCCTTGGACTTGGCCACCACCTGGACTTCATGCAGTTGCTGATTGCCGTAAGAAAGTGAGTCCATGTTCTGTGCATAGCCAGTCAGACTGCTGCCGAGAACACAAAAACAAATTAATCTGTTTATTTCCATTATGCTTAATTGATTGTATTTCCTGAAAAACGGTGCAAAGGTACTGACAATGGCCAACTTGCGCAATACCTTAAAACAATGATTCTTCATACAGCAACTAAGCAAATAATACACATACAGCATACTAAGAAAAGGGGATGTATCGCTTGCGATTCAAAGTTAAACAACCTTAATATTCTACTTCAATCGCTTGCGATACAAAATATTTTCCATAACTTTGCAATCTCTAAAGGACAAGACTATGATGGAAAAGATTTATGATTTCAAAGCACTGACAGCTAAAAATGAGGTATTGGACTTTGCCCAGTTTGAGGGAAAGGTGCTTCTGATTGTCAACACAGCCAGCAAGTGTGGCTTCACTCCTCAGTTTGAAGGTCTTGAAGCCCTGAACCAGAAATACAAAGACCAGGGGCTGGTGGTCATAGGTTTTCCCTGCAACCAGTTCCTGTCGCAAGACCCCGGCACTATCAGCGAGATTGAAGGATTCTGCAAGCGCAACTATGGCGTCACCTTCCAGATCATGAGCAAAATCAACGTGAATGGCGACGATGCCGACCCAATCTTCAAATACCTGAAGAGCCGCACAAGGGGTTTCTTCGGCTCGAGAATCAAGTGGAACTTCACCAAGTTCCTCATTTCCAGAGATGGCGAGACCATCAAGCGATTCTCGCCTACCACAACTCCGGCAAAGATAGAGAAGTATATTCAAGAAATGCTATAAAAAATAGAAAACTGGCAAGTATTCTATTATCACACACATTATATAATATAAAAGAAAAGAAATGCACGAAGAATTAAGACTCGACCGTCAGGTCTGCTTTCGTCTGTACACAGCAGCTCGACTCATCACTCAAGCCTATACACCAATGTTCAGCGAACTGGGACTCACCTATCCGCAATACCTCGTATTGATGGTTCTTTGGGAAAAAGACCAACAGCCGGTGAATGACATAGCCCACCGACTGCTGCTGGAAACCAACACCGTGACCCCACTGCTGCAGCGAATGGAGAAACAGGGACTGGTGGCACGCTGCAGAGGCGAGAAGGACAAGCGCCAACAGATAGTATCGCTCACCAAGGCTGGAAAGGCGATGGAAGAGAAGGCCTATGAGAAGATTCCTGCCGGCATGGGCGAACAACTCAAATCGTGTCCACTGATGCTTAGCGACTACGAGAATCTTTCAAAAGAACTAGACACTTTAATTGACAGTCTAAAGAAATAAGAAAAAACGAAGACAAAACGAAAATAAAGACGGAAACAAAAACGAAAATAAAAAAAACAAAACCAACATGAAACGATTATTGATAGGACTCATGAGCATCATGAGCTTGCTGACAGCCTCAGCGCAAGACATTTACAACATCACGGTGAAGGACGATGGTGGCAACAACGTTCAACTCAACGAGTACAAAGGCAAGGTTCTGCTGATTGTAAACACGGCCACAAAGTGCGGTTTTACACCTCAGTACAAGGAACTGGAGTCTATCTACGAGAAATTCTCGGCAAAGGGCTTTGAGATTCTGGACTTCCCCTGCAACCAGTTTGGCCAACAGGCTCCTGGATCAATAGAGGAAATTCACGAGTTCTGCACTGCCAACTTCAACATTCAGTTCCGTCAGTTCGACAAGATCGACGTGAACGGCAATGCTGAGTCACCACTGTTCACTTACCTGAAGTCACAGAAAGGGTTTGCAGGTTTCGACCTTAACGATCCGCTGGGAAAACTGCTCGACGATAACTTCCGCAAACAGGATCCCAACTATGACCAGTCGCCCAGCATCAAGTGGAACTTCACCAAATTCCTTGTGGCACGCGACGGGAAGGTTCTCAAACGCTATGAGCCCACTGCCAAGATGAGCGACATCGAGGCAGACATTCAGAAAGCTCTCGGTTGCTGCGAAAAGCAGAAAAGCAATTGCTGCGAAAAGAAACAGAGTAAATGCTGCGAGAAGAAGGAAAGCAGTTGTTGCGAGAAACAGAAAAGTGATTGCTGTAAGAAATAAGACAGTTAAACGTTGATTGCCTTTTTTATGCAACCAGGTTGCAAATAATGCACATTTATTGGCATTTGCAACTTGGTTGCATTCTTTTTATGCTAATTTTGCACCCAGAAAAATAAATTTAGCATAAGAAAAAGAACTATGGGACATCATCATTGTAACTGCCACGAACATGAACATCACCACGAGCATGTACATCACCACGAACATGAGCATCACCACGAACATGAGCATCACCACGAGCATGTACATCACCATGAACATGAGGAAGGCGGAAGGGGAAAACTCTTTCAGATTCTCTTAGGTAGCGCATTACTGATTAGCGCTGTGCTCATCGAAAAGAATTGGGCACTGCCTACATGGCAACTATTGCTCATCTACCTTATTCCTTATCTGACCGTTGGCCATGAAACGCTGAAAGAAGCTTTCGAAGGTATTATGGAGGGCGATGCTTTCAACGAGCATTTTCTCATGACTATCGCCACACTGGGCGCACTCTGCATAGGTTTTCTGCCTGGCGCCGAGACGGAATTCCCCGAGGCAGTCTTCGTCATGCTGTTTTTTCAAGTGGGCGAACTGTTCGAAGGTTATGCCGAAGGAAAGAGCCGGGCAAGCATCGCCCACCTGATGAACATTCGCCCCGACGTGGCACACGTGGTGGATGAATCCAACTGCGAGAGCATTACTGACAAGGCTCCTGAAACGGTGGTCGTCGGTTCTACAATCATGGTTCGTCCAGGCGAGAAGATTCCTCTTGACGGTGTCATCACGAAAGGGCAGTCCGCCTTGAACACAGTAGCACTGACAGGCGAGTCTCTTCCTCGCGAAGTGGCCGAGGAAGACGAGGTAATCTCTGGGTGTGTGAATCTTTCCGGGGTTCTATATGTTCGCACAACAAAAGACTTTGGCGAGAGCACCGTTTCAAAGATTATCAATCTTGTAGAGAATGCCACCGAAAGCAAATCAAAGAGCGAGGCCTTCATCAGTCGCTTTGCCCGCATCTATACTCCTATCGTAGTGTTGGCTGCCGTAGTATTGGCATTGGTACCACCTGCAGTAAGTACCCTGTTCTACGGCTTACCCTTTGGCACATCATTCACCACCTGGCTCTACCGTGCCCTCACCTTCTTGGTGGTCAGCTGTCCTTGTGCACTGGTGATCAGTATTCCACTCACCTTCTTTGGCGGCATCGGCGGAGCCTCTCGCAAGGGCATCCTCATCAAAGGTGCCAGCTATATGGACGTATTGGCAGAGGTGGGCACTGTGGTCTTCGACAAGACCGGTACGCTTACCCACGGTCAGTTCAGCGTGACGGCCGTTCATCCTGATGCCTGCGACGAGCATCAACTGCTTCACCTTGCTGCTCATGTGGAGCATTTCTCTACCCACCCTATTGGCGCTGCCCTTCGCGATGCCTTCCCTGACGAGGCTACCGATGGTTGCCGTATCGAGAACATTGAGGAAATAGCCGGACAGGGCATTCGTGCACAGGTGGGCGACAAGCTGGTGTGCGTGGGAAATATTAAGATGATGGATGCCATTGGTGCGAAATGGCACGATTGCCACCACACAGGAACCATCATCCATGTAGCTATCAACGGTGTGTATGCCGGTCACATCGTCATCAACGACAAGCTGAAGGATGACAGTGCCGAGGCCATCCGCCAATTGAAGGCTTTGGGCATCAGCCGCACGGTGATGCTCACCGGAGACCGCCGCGAAGTGGGGGCCGATGTAGCATCAAAACTGGAACTCAGTGAATGGCATGCCGAACTGCTGCCTGCCGACAAGGTGACTCATGTAGAGCGTCTGTTGGAAGAAACGAGATCCAGCATCAGTCGCACCCGACTGGCATTTGTGGGCGATGGCATCAACGATGCTCCTGTGCTGGCTCGTGCCGATGTTGGCATTGCCATGGGTGGACTGGGCAGTGATGCTGCTATCGAGGCTGCCGATGTTGTTCTGATGGATGACCATCCCTCAAAGATTGCTTTGGCTATCAGCATTGCCCGGCGCACGCTGACCATTGCCCGTCAGAATGTGTGGTTGGCCATTGGTATCAAGGTAGCTGTGCTCATCCTTGCAGCCATAGGTTTAAGTACTATGTGGATGGCAGTTTTTGCCGATGTAGGTGTTATGCTGTTGGCTGTTCTCAACGCTATGAGGGCTTTGAGGTAATGTCAACAGTCCACTAAAAGAATTTTTGAGATAATGCCAACAAACCACTAAAAGAACTTTTTAATGGAGTCCATAAAGGGAGTGAGTTGCTTGGTGTACCACCGTCCCCATGGCGTAACGGCATTGTGACAAAAAGTAATCACCAAACGTTGACGGGCACGCGAGATCGCTACATAGAACTTGCGTGCCTCTTCATTTTCATCCCCATAGGTACTGGGATATTTGCCATCAACGGCATCAAACACTATCACATTGTCAAACTCAAGACCTTTGGCTTTATGGACAGTAGAGATAAACACACGGTCGGTGATACTGGAAGAACCACACAGGTCGGCCTCTTTCAGCGTACTAAGGTCGGCCATATGGGCTGACAACTGCTCAGCCAGAGAGTGTCCGCTCTGTGGGGTCAGCATATCTATCTCAATATACCTTAATATATAGTTCAACTTGGGGATATCCCCTACCCTTTGTTCTTCCCGGAGTACATGGTATGCCTGTTGTAAGGCCATCGAAAGCAGAGGACCTTCCTGTTGCTGATAGAGTTGTTCAACCGTTGAAAGATAAAGATGTTGATAGACTCTGCGGAAATTATCAATTGGATGACGATGACTGCCAAGAAACTTCAACTGCTCGTCAATCAAGGGGCATGCCTCATCATAGCAGAAGTTCACCAGACTGAGCGTTGCCATAATATCATCATTGGCCAGATGAGAGTTCTGTCCCTCAAGTCCAAGTGTTTCCAACAATGACTTCAACTTATAGCTCCGCAAACGGGGTTTAAGCAAACGTATCAGTTTCAGTGAATCAAAATAGCGGGACCACAGTCGTTTCATGGAGAGTGACGGAGCATAGCGCTGCATATTATGCTCCATTATCTGATAGTCGTAGGTGGCATTATGCCCCAATATCTCAGCATCACGGGCAAACTCCACAAACTGTCTGAAAGCCTCATCGGGTGCCAGATGCGGTTGATGGGCATACTCCTCAATAAGCGGATTGGGTACCTCGCCCAGCATTTCAGGGATAGGGCGTGATGTCTCTATGAAGAGATTCAACTCATCAACCACCTTACCGTCCCTCACTCTTACAGCCGCTATCTGCACCACATCATCATCGAACACACTAAGACCCGTGGTCTCCGTATCGAACACCACAAAGTCGCTCTGCCCATAGGCCTTTACAAATTCGGCCACATAGGTAGAATCATCATAGGTAAGCAAATCAACCGGCGAGATAGCTTTATCCATTAAGGCGCGTGCAAACTGTCGGGCGGCCGACTGCGAGCTATACACACGAAGTCCGCGGAACAGGATAGACCAGGCAATAAAGTTCTGTTCCATAGCCACCACGGAGAGATGTGCCAACAACAATCGAACATCGGGAGTGGAGAAAAGATCGGTACCCGAAACTTTGAAATGCGGTATATCGGGTAATGCTGCGCTCACCTCATCGGCATCACTATTGAAAGTCACCACAACGGCTGTCGTTTCCTCAGAATAGGCCTCATACAGTCTGCGTACCATACGTGCCACAAGGTTCACCTCGTCAATATTGGTGTCGCTATCGGCAAGCACCAGGTCACCACGGTGTTTCTCCTGAAGATTGGTTGTAGTTGGCAACAAGTCGGCGCTGATGTTCAGTTGTTTCTGTCCGTATTCATTAAATACATCAAGGAGATACTTCGGCGAACGATAGTTCTGAAAGAAATTATGAAACTGTCCTTCGCCACAACGCTCACGCAGCATTTCCAGCGTGTTGGTTTTCGCGCCCATGAATGAGAAGATTGCCTGTTGGGCATCACCCAGATAGACCACCGTTGCATGGGGGGCAGTGAACAAATCGATGATGGCCAACTGCAGGGGATTCAAATCCTGCACTTCATCTATCTGCAGCCAAGTGTAGCTGTTACGATAGGGAGAATCCGGAGCGCTGTCACATAGGAACTCATAGGTATTAAGCAACAGATCCTCAAAGTCGAGCAGGTCGTTTTTCTTCTTATACTGCTCATACTGACGTGCGGTTTCAAGGGCTTTCAGTATCTCTCGTGCCTCACGACTGAGAATTACATCCTGACTCAGATAGAAATCAGCATGGCGATACAGTTCTATGGCCGACTGCTGATTGTATTCCAATTTGAAAGCCACACAGAGTTCTTTCAACTGCAAAGGAGGCAAGGCATCACGATGAACCATCAATGTCCCTTCATAATGATGCTCACACTGATGCATCAGATGCTGAAGGTTCATCAGTTGAGAGTAGCGCTGCCGATGCTTATTGTCACCCAGCACCACCAGTTCATCTTCTCCAAGGATATCGGCTATGATACTAAAAACGGTATCCGTATCAATTACCGTGGTCTGCTCTGCCACCACACCGTTACGGTAGAGGAACTGTGAACAGAAACGATGAACATTGCCTACGAAAAGGAGATCAAGACCTTCAGCATTTGGCAAGCGCTGCCAGATACGGTCACGCATGCCACGGGAGGCTCTGTTAGTGAAAGTGAGACATGCCATCGAACTGAAAGGAACACCCTGCCGATAGGCCCACACAATGCGTTCAGCCAGAACAGCTGTCTTACCACAACCAGGAGGGGCTAACACTAAGTGATAGCCCCCATCCGATTGTATTACTTCCAGTTGTTCTTTATTGAATTCCATTTATCTCATCACCTTGCGGCCATTCTCTATTAGGATTCCTTTCTGACCTGCCAATGCGAGTCTTCCTTGAAGGTCATAGGTATTGGACGATTGAAGTGGTTTTACCGCTTTAGGCAATGAAACCGAAGTAGTAGCATCAACATACTGAACGGTATTGGTGCTCATTGCTAAGTTATCCAATGCTTCTGCAGACTCTGTTGGCACATAGATTTCCAGACTCGACTTCAACAATTTGCCGTTTACCATTGCAGCCACCTCATCAGGAGAGATTGCAGCACGCCAGAAGAACAGCTCGCTCAACTGGCGAGTTACGGATTTCTCTTCATCGCCTATCAGCACATCGGCAATTGAGCTGACACGCTCACGGAGTTCACCAGCAGACTCATTATCCAGATAGAGCAGGGTGCGTCCCTGAGCATAATAATGAGTCAAGGTAACAATGTGCCACTTATTGTCATCAAGGGTTCCTGTTGTAGTGAGCGTTTTGTTGGTAGGAGTCGTATAGACAACATGTCCTTCGGCATCAACAGTCACCTTACCCTCACGAGTTCCTGAAGTCATCATATAGGTGAACAGTCGGCCGGCAGCAGCACCTTTCACCCTAACGCTAATAGTAAAAGGATGTACAACGTCTTCGCCACGGAACTTTATCTGAGAGCCGTTTTCCAAAGTCATACTCTTCGCAGTATTGCGCACAGGCTGAGCCTTACCGCTGGCCAGTGCATCAAAAAGCGAAGGAGTCATAGCATAGAAAAATTCCTTATGACCGCCAGTGGTGGGGTGTCCATTATCGGCCTGATAGCCTGACGCCCACTTACCGGTTCCATCGTCAATGGCTCCAAGGGTGTTCACGGATGCCACATCCCATCCGTGAATCTGCAGGTTCATTTTCTTGATATAGTCATAATCCTCAAGGGTAAAGTCAGCACGTGTGTAATTGTTCATCACCACGGGTATCTTGCCATCATTCTTGATTTTGCGGATGATGGTCTGCATATTGGTAGAGAACTGGTTCAGCACATTCTGTTTGTTGGTTGACTCATGGATTCCCTCATTACCCATCGACAGCCCAATAATGACATAGCGCGAATAATTGCGTGTCATTTCATCATATCTGTTCAGCAGGTCGTTAGTGGTATTACCGCCGATAGCAATGCCTGATGTATAGAAAGGGTTGACAGAAACCTCATTTGCATAACGTTCTTTCATCAACTCTCCATAGAGATAGGCATAACCTTTGTTGCCGGTAGCGCCCTGCCCGTTGCATACTGACGAGCCGAATGCTGAAATACGATATTCATCAACAGGAGCCGAGAATGTCCAGGCTTTGGTCTGCTTATTAAAGGTTACTGAATAGGTGCCTCCATTGATACGGATATTTCCGGAACGATAGTTCTCGCTTGGAATTTCGAAATAAACGTACTTATCACTGAACAGAAACACGTTCTTATCATCAAGCGTTACTTCGCCCGAATAGATATTTCCTTCCAAATTTGTAATCTCCACACCACCCTGAGGAGCTATATTTCCCCTTAAATAGAGCTGGGCAGAGCCTGAGAGAGCGAAAAGGAGTGAAAGAACTGAGACAGCAATTCTTTTGGTATTAACAACACCTAAAAGAAGCTTAATTGATTGGTAATTAGAAACAGTTGTATTCATAAGTTTTAGAAAATTGTAATAATACTTACTATTTTAAGAAGGTAGTAATAAAAAAATGCGGAGAGAACAGAATCTCGTTCCATTTCTCTTTCTATCCGCTTAACTTGTTGAGAACCAACACTCTGAAAGAATTATCTTACGTCGTATTGTTCATCAACTCTAACGATTATCTAATCAAATCCGTCTGCAAAAGTAAGCAATAATTATGATATCGCCAAACTTTTCTGCAGATATCTTCAGAGCACTATGCCCAATGCTCTGGCAACAGCATTCTTGATGAAAGCATTGATGGTAATGCCCTCCTTGCTGGCTGCCATGGCTACACCACTGTGAATCTCTGGGGGCAAACGCACATTAAGAACGCCCGTGTAGGGTTTCCTCGGTGCTATGCCTTTCTCTTCACACAGCTGCAGATAGTCATCAACCGCCCCATGTTAGGACTATTGCACAGCAATACGACATCAGCCATATCCAAACTGTCTATAATGTGATACATTTCCTACATCATCCATCTTACATCGCTTCTCCCTCGCTCTTCCCATACTGCAAGCATATTCACGAGTAAGCCTAGAAGCGGCTTAGAGTATGGGGGTAGTCTGCGAACACCCATCACTGTAGTTCTAACAGCCTATCTTCCAGATCCTTTTCCTTGTAGCGTTTCTGTCGGGGAAGACCAGTAAACTCCAGCACAAACGGGTCGCGAATAATATCCGAGGCTATTTGCACTTGATGTCCCTCGTTTGCGAGAGCCAAAACACCCTCTTTGTCCGTACTCAATGCAAGGCGCTGGAATAGTGACGAGTTGGTCACACTTCAACAACTCTAAATAATGGCTCCATGTCAATTGTCCAGACACTGTCTGGATTTTTGGGAATCGCACATAGAAGAGCCTCATGTTGAATAGATTGGATCTGGAATAGCCCTTTCCGCGAAGTTTGGTCAGGTCTTTTGACAGGTTTGTCAGAAGCTGTTTTCCGTATTCTGCTTTTACATTACCATGCTGTTCGTATTCCACGATGTATCTTCCTGTTTCCCAGCTTGCATCAAGCAGCTCTGTGTTCACGGCAAGAGCAGCCTTTTCTCTGGCCTTATCCCACACACCCGAAATAAGTGAGACGAGTCTCACATATTCCGAATCCTCGGTTTGTACAAGCCCTTTTCTTGTTGTTGTCAAATCCTTACTCATATATAGTATTCCTTTATTTCAATAAGGTTTATTCCGTTCAGTATTGACACCATACACCATCGGCTGGCCCGGCCTGTTGCTACAAGTCTTTGGCACATGGCTCGTCCTCAAACTGTTTGGCAACTAAAATCGTTAAACCCAAAACATATTTACTGCTCGGCATACTGCATGGGGGTCATGCCGGTATATTTCTTGAACTTCTTCTGCAGGTCGGGGCGGTCGGCAAAGCCGCAGTGGGCGGCGATGGCCTCGTTGGTCCAGTCGGGGTGCAGCCTGATGATGCGCTTGGCCTCCTCCACACGAAGGTCTGACAGCCAGTCGGCAAACTTCGTGTCGTGCAGGCGCAGCCAGAGCGTCAGCTGGTTCTCCGACACACCCATCTGCTCTGCCACGACAGATTTCTTCAGTCCGTTCTTCCTGTAGCCGCCCTGCCGGGTCCATCGGGCGACGGCCGTAGCAGTAGCCTCAGAAGAACTATCTACTTCTCTCTCCTTAGGAGAGGGATCGGTGGGGGGGGTGGATTTTTTCTCCGCTTCCTGCACCTTTCGTGGCATGCTGCTCTTCACATAGTCACAGAAACTGTCCACGAAATACCACGTGCCGTAGAGGAACACCACGGCGAATGCCATCAGCCACCGGCCGGGCACGAAGATCATGGCGGGCACGAACAGCGCCAGCGCGGCCAGCACGGTGATGCTCACCTGCATCCATGCGAGCCGCAGGCTCAGGTCGTTGTCGTAGTAGTCGTCTAAGCTCTGGCGCAGGCGGCGCAGCAACACGACGTTCCTACAGCCGTAGTAGCACTGCATGGCGAAGTAGAGCACGCTGCCCGCCTGCTCGGCCAGTTGCAGCCTCGGCGTGTCGCTCAGCAGCGTCTGCCCGCCAGTCATGGCCGTGGCGAATATCAGCACCAGCTCTGTCAGCCATACACCGCCGCCCAGCCACTTGTCCAGCAGGTTCAAGCGTCCCTGCGTCAGCAGTCGGAGCACGGCCAGCGACAGCAGCCACGACACCAGCGTAAACACCCCGAGATTGAGCATCACGGCCTGCGTCACGCCTTTCTCACGCAGACCCAGCACCAACTGTAGGAAGAACTGAAGGCCTAATAACACCGTACCGCCGAGCATCAGCCAGCGGCTCGCGCCCGTCACGCTGTTCTCCTCCACCCGTCGGGGCAGCACCAGAAGCTTAAACGTCAATCCTATCATCAGCACAACGGCTGTAAACTGCATCAGATTCATATCTCGTCTGGAAATATTACTGGTTAAGGAAATACGCAGCAAAGTTACGCATTTTTCTACAAATACGGACAAAAAAGTGTGTCAATTCGCGAAATTGACACACCTTCCTACCGAAATTGACACACCATTCGCGCAATTGACACTCCTTTGGTCGAGCAGAATATATATTTTTGTACCCATAAACCAAACTATAAAACAGTATGGAACAACAAATCTACCAGACCGCCCTCCTCGTGAGCGGCATCCTCTGTCTCGCCATGGGTCTCGTCCTGTTGCGCGGCTTCAGCTACTACGCCTTCTATCCCCGTTACCGCCGCTGCCGCCTGCTCGTGGCCCTCGGCCTGGCTGTCGTAGGAGCCGGCTGTCTGCTCCACTGGCATTTCGGATTTCTGCCTGTATGGCCCTTCACCCTTCTGATGATGGCAGGCCTGGGCGTGCTCATCGCCATCTTCTACAACATCTACGAATACGGCTTCCACCTCGACAAGGACGAAGCGGCTTAAAAAGATAAGAAATAAAACAAAGTATAACAACAAATATCAAAATCACAACAATGAAACACTTCATTCACATCATCAACCACTCCGCGAGGGCAGCCACCACGCTGCTCCTCGCCGTGCTCACCGTCTCGACGGCGTGGGCAGAGGACGTCACCATCAGCTCGGCAGCTGACTGGGATTCGTTCGCAAATGCCGTCAACAGCGGCACGTCGTACAGCGGACAGACCGTGACGCTCGGCGCAGACATCACCGTTTCGACGATAGCGGGCACAAGTACGAACAAGTTCAGCGGGACGTTCTACGGCGGCGGACATACGCTGACGTTCAATGCCACAGCAACAGCTGACGGTTGCGCCCCGTTCGGCTACATCGACGGAGCGACGTTCAAGTGCCTGAAAGTGGCGGGAACCATCAGCACCGGCTATAAGTACGCTGCCGGTATCGCTGCCCACAGCTATGGCAACTGCACCATCCAGAGCTGCCAGAGCAGCGTGGTCATCAATACCAGCATCAGCGGCGACGGCACACACGCCGGATTTGTGGCTGTTGAAGAAAGCGGGTGTACGCTCACCGTCACCAACTGCCTGTTCGACGGCAGCATCTCGGGCGGGAGTACCAACAACTGCGGCGGCTTCGTAGGCTGGCGCAACGGTTCGCTGACGTTCACCAACTGCCTGATGGCGGGAACAATGGCCATCAGCCAGACCGATGGCAGTGCCCTGTTCAACCGCAACGGCAGTTCGACATTGACCAACTGCTACTACGATGGCAGCAAGAGTTACGGCTCAATAGCCAAGCAGGGTACTGCAACTACCGCCACGGGCATCGCCCTCCAGGCCCTGCTCGGCTCCGGCTGGAAGGTCAGCGACGAAAACGTTGTTCCTGACATGGATGCAAAAAGCCTCTCTAATGCCACCGTCAGCGGCATCAATAACTACTACCCCTACACCGGCTATGAAATCGCCATCGATTACACCGTGACGGCAGCGGACGGAACGGTGCTAACGAAAGGGACGCACTATACCGAGACCATCACCCCCGGCACCGTGCAGCAGGAGGGCGACTACACACTGACCATCACTGGCACGGGCGACTACAGCGGCTCGCAGTCGTTCACCTTCACCGTGAGCGACGGGTGGAAGTACTACGAGGAGGGTGTGCTAAAGAGCAAGCCCTATGCCGACGTCACCGTCATCAACAGCGGGAACAAGCCCACCTCGCTCTCCGGCTGGTATGTCGTGACCGGGGATGTCAGCTACAACGGGCGAATTTCACTTACGGGCGAAACACACCTGATTCTTGCCGACGGCGCGACGATGACGGTCACACATAATGACCATGCCATCTACGATCCTAACCAGAGCTTATACATCTACGGGCAGGAGCAGGGCAGCGGCACTCTCAACATTTCCGCTTCTGGAAGTTTTAAACGTGCTATCTGGTGCAAGCATTTCTACATGTACGGCGGTATAGTCAATGCCAAAGGCGATAGCAACACTGGAGACGGTTTCCGCTCAACTGATGGCAGCTTCACCTTTAAGGGCGGCGTAGGAAGATTTAGTGGCAGCAATTCTTATTATGGAGTAGATACAAAGAGCGGCAGCATCAATATCAGCTGGACAAGCGATGCCGACGAATTCTATACCAATAAGACCAGGGGGACCGTCACTCTCGGAAAGAGTTTCTGGATCCGTGGTACGGAGACCGAGGCCACCACAGGCAATCTGGCAGGCAAGACCATCGTTCCCGCAGGCAGCAGGGCAATAGATATTTCTGAAACGGAGAACGGCAGTGTGACAACGGACAAGAGAAATTCAGCTGCCAACAAGACCGTGACCATCACTGCCACGCCCATTGCCGGCTATGGCGTGGAGAGCGTCAGCGTAAGGGATGCTGACAACGGAGTGGTGACCGTCACGAATACGGGTAACGGCACCTACACCTTCACGATGCCCGCCAAGAACGTCACCGTCAGCGCCACCTTTGCGCAGATGTCTAACGACCTTGCCAATGCCGAAATCACGGGTGTCAGCGACGACTACATCTATACGGGTTCGCCCATCAGTCTCAGCACACTCGCCGTGGCGCTAATGGGCAGTGCGCTGACCGCCGGCACCGACTACGACATCGCCTACACGCTGAACGGAACGCCCGTTGACCAGGTGCAGGCTGCGGGCGATTATGTGGTGACCATCAGTCCCCACAGCGGCACTGCCTACACAGGCAGCAAGAGCAAGGCCTTCCGCGTGCTCAACTTCACCAGCGCCACACTGAGCGGAGTCGGCGAGGTGTATCAGCATACGGGCAGCGAAAGGGCGATAGTCCCCACCGTCACCATCACCGGACTGACGATGAACCAGACACTGACAGCGGGTACGGACTACAGCGTATCCTACACCTGCAACGGTGCAGCAGCCTCCGTCGTGAACGCACCGGGTCTATATACCATGACCGTGACTGGCAGCGGAGCGTATGCCGCCTGCGGCACGCTGACTCACGACTTCATAGTGCTGACGTTTGAGAAGTACAACACCAACAGCGGCAGTCTTGAGACCGCCACCACCACCGACGACAACGGTAGCATCGTCACTGCTTCGACTACGAGCATGAACGGCAGCTGGTATGTGGTGACGGAAGACGTGACCGTCGGCAGCCGCATCACGGTGACCGGCGACGTCAGCCTGGTGCTGTGCGACGGCGTGACGCTCACTGCCAACCGAGGCATCGAGGTGCGCAGCGGCAACTCGCTGACCATCTACTCGCAGAGCGGCAACACGGGCGCACTCACGGCCTACTCTGCCGACCAGTACGGTTCGGCCATCGGAGGTGCAGGAATGTATGCCAGCGGCGGCACCATCACCATCCACGGTGGCGAAATCAATGCCACCAGTCATGGGGATGCATCGCGGGTCATCGGCGGCCCCAACAGCACCGTTACCATCTATGGCGGACGGGTGAGCGCCTGGTACGACCTGAACGGCTACGCCATCGGCGGCGATGGCGCCACTGTCAACCTCAGCTGGTGCCGCTCGTCGGATAATATCTACGCCATGAGCTTCGGCGGCACGGTGAACCTGCTGGGCAACTTCGTGTTCGACGACAACCGCCAGCAGGTGGTCACCACCGGCAACGTCAACAGCAACAGGCGCATCGTGCCGCAGGGCAGCGAATGGTTCGTCGCGTTCAACTCGCAGGGCGGCAGCGCAGTGGCACAACAGAGCATCGACAACAACGCCACGGCCACCGAGCCGACGGAACCCACCCGTACGGGCTACACCTTCGGCGGATGGTACACCGATGCTGACTGTACGGACGGCAACGCCTACGACTTCGCAACGGCAGTGACCGCAAACCTGACGCTCTACGCCAAGTGGACGCTGACACCGTTTGCCATCAACCTGCCCGAAAGCCTTGAGGCAACGGTGGGCGGCAGCGCAGCCACCACCGCCACGATGGGCCAGACGGTGACGCTGACACTGAAGAGCGGCTACACGCTGACGGGCAGCATCACCGCCACCGACGCCAACAGCCAGACCGTCAGCCTGACCGACGGGGGCAACGGCACCTACACCTTCACCATGCCGGCCTCTGCTGTCAACGTGGTGGCCTTCGCGGGCGTCATCGAGCCGGGCTGGACGCTGGCAGGCACCTATAAAACGCAGAACTTCACGGCCGACGATACCTACTACTACGGCTTCGTGGGCACGGCGGGTACAGGCACCGAACTGGGCACCTTCGTACAGGTGGGTGGCTATGTGCGCGTAAAACCGATGAGGGCCTATCTCGTGGCTCCCGGCGGTACGCCGAAGGCTGCGGCACGGCGGACGACCCGCGCCGCTGACGGCGAAGAACTGCCCGCGACGCTGCGCGTCAGACTGCTGGGCAGCAACGGCGAGACAACGGGAATCATCAACATGGAACATGGAACATTGAACATGGAACAATCGACCGACGCATGGTATAGTCTCGACGGAAGCCGACTGCAGGGCGAGCCGACGCAGCGCGGCATATATATCAATAAAGGTAAAAAGGTCATCATCAAATAACAGGAGGACACAGCAATGAAACAGCATATCAAACAAATCATCATCCTGGCCCTCATGCTCGTGGGCAACGCCACGGCATGGGCCGACGAGACCGTCACGTTTACGTTCCGTGAGGCATACGAAAACAATTATTACAATTCCTATCTCGTCTATAACAGCACGAACTACAAGCTGAACGCTGACAATAATGATTGGTTCACCACCGCCACCACCACGGCGGGCGGCATCGCGGTGACGATAGACTACAGCCCCTCGAGCTATGGCGCTGTTGTTGAGATGCCCAGCAACGAAAAAGCATACGCTGACGGGTACAGATACGTGCTCTATCCCATGAACCCCTTCACCCTGTCGTTCAGCGCCGGCAAGTACATCAGCCATGTCAAGGTGTATTGCACTAATCCAGGCGAAAACTGGGAACAGGATGCCACCAACAACACGACGTCATGCTCCGTGCGTTGCAACCAGAGTTGGTATGTCTATAGGATTGACGTGACGCTGAGCGACACGAAGCCCGTGCTCGACATCAGCGGAGCCGACGTCAGCGGCATTGCCGGCAGTTACGACTACACGGGCAGTGCCATCGAGCCTGCCATCAGCGGCGTGACGCTCAACACGGGCACGATAACTCCGCTGACGCTGACCGCAGACACCGACTACACCGTCAGTTACGAGAACAACACCAATGCAGGCATCGCCACCGTGACGCTGACCGGACAGGGATACTACACCGGCACGTGCAGCCGCGACTTCACCATCAACAAGGTGGCTGCCACCGCTACCGCGCCGACACCGGCCACCGTCGACTACAACGGCACGGCGCAGCCCCTCTGCAGCGGAGGCTCGGCCACGGGCGGCACGCTGATGTACTCCATCGACGGCGGCTCGACGTGGAGTGCTGACGTGCCCACCGCCACCGCCGTAGGCACCTACAACGTCTATTACCGCGTGGATGCCGACCAGAACCACACGGGCATCGCCTCCACCTTGGCAGGCACGGCCACCATCAATGCCGCCACCGTCAACTACGGATGCCTCGCCGTGACCGTCACCCCAGCCACCGATGTCAGTCTTACCATCGGCGAGAGTGACGGCACAGCGGCCCACGACATCACCATCCCGGCCGACATCGACGTAAACAGCATCACCATGCAGCGCACCTTCACCCCGGGCAAGGCCTCCACCGTCATGCTGCCCTTCGACATTGCTGTGTCGAAAGTCGGCGGCGGCACCTTCTACAGCTTCATCGGCGTGGATAAGAGCGGTGCGCAGTGGGATGTCGTCATGCAGGAGGTGAACCGCATCGGCGGCACCCTGCAGGCCCACACGCCCTACCTCTTCATGCCATCGGCAGAGACCATGACCTTCACCCTCGGCGGCCAGACCGTCACCCTGAAGGCCAACAGCCAGCAGACATACACCGTAGAACCCTAAAAACATCACGAAGCAATGAAAAAGAAAATATACGAGAAGCCTTCGATAAAGGTCATCAAGATCCAGCAGACCCACATCCTCTGCGGCAGTCCCGACGGTGCCCCCGACAGATGGGGCGGTAACGATCCGGATAATCCCTACGACTTCGACTAGAATGACCGCGACCAGAACCCTACAGACACATCAATCCCCCGCACGGCACGGAGCCGGGCGGGGGATTGATGGTGTGGATGATGAGTGAGAAGGGGCTACTTTCACTTACCAGTACAGTCGGCGAACACACTTGTCAAACTCGTCGATTGTGGAAATAGTTACTTTCATACTGCAGCTTCTTCCTCTTCCAGTTCCACAATCAACTCGTCCAGAGTCTTCAACTTGCGCCCTTCACGCTTAGCAGCCTCCACCTCGTTGAGTGCACGGGTCAGCGATTCCTTTACATATGCCTTCTGCTTGGCAGTCTTGGCGTCGTCAGCCTCATTCTTAGCAGGTGTCAGCGACCTCACAAAATCAAGCACCTTCTTCAAAAGTACCTTATCATCGGCGATTTCGCCCATAGCACGGTACAATTCCGCATTCAACTGTATTGCTGTCATAATCCTAACATAATTGATAATCAGGTACAGAAAAAGGGAACCTGATTGATTCCCTTTAAGTCATTTTCGCGGAGAGAACAGGATTCGAACCTGCGAACCGGTTTTGCCGGTTACACGCTTTCCAGGCGTGCCTCTTCAACCACTCGAGCACCTCTCCTTAGATATTGTTTTGCATTAGCGAGTGCAAAAGTAATGTTTTTCTATCAAGTTGCCAAATAAATAGCTGTAAATATTTCATAAAGAAATGCCTAAAGCAGTACCAAACACACGGTTTACGTTTGCGGTGGTTCTACTTGCCAACTCATCGGTAGTGATACCATAGCTCTCGGCCATTTTCTCTAACACATGGGCCACGAAAGCTGGTTCGTTGCGTTCACCACGATGAGGCACTGGTGCCATATAGGGCGAATCTGTCTCCAATACTATTCGATCAAGAGGTACGGCAGCAGGTAGCACTTCAGGCAGATGCGACTTTTTGAAAGTCAGCACACCACCAACTCCAAGCACAAATCTATCGAACTGCAACAGTTCTTTGGCCTCCTTCTCATTACCTGTGAAGCAATGAAACACGCCACCAGGCAGTTCTTTCTCATAGTGTTTCAACAGATGAACCATTTCGTTCTGTGCTTTCCTACAGTGAATCATCAGGGGCAGACGGGTTTCAACCGACCATTTCACCTGCTCCTCGAAAGCTGCCAACTGTTCGTGCTCAAACTCACGACTCCAATAATAGTCTAATCCCACCTCACCAATGGCAATGAGTTTATCCTTTTGAGGGGAATCGAACACTATGGTTTTTATCTGTGCCAATGCTTCTTTGTAGTCGGCTTTCACCTCTTCCGGATGAAGACCAGCCATGGGGTACAGATAGTCGGGATGGGCTTTACTGAGCGAAAGGATATTGAGTGATGTTGCCACATCAATAGCCGGCAGGAACACGGCCCCTACCCCAGCTTCCTGAGCACGAGTCATTACTGCGATAAGGTCGCTATTAAACTCTTCGCCGTCTAAATGTGCGTGGGTATCAACGAAAAATGCCACTCTCTACCGATTATTTTTCACGATTCATCATCTGGTTCATATAGCGGCGCAGGTTTTCCTTACGCTCATCGGCTACATTCACCTTGTCCAAATACTTGCGGGCCTCTGCGAAATAGTAATTGATTTTTTCTTCACAGAGTTGTTTGATACCTATCTCATCATACAGCCGTGTAACAGCAGTTATCTTCTCCTGACGATCAAATTCCTGTGCCTCAATCCAGTGCATCAGTTCACTGCGCTGCGTTTCGTTAGCGCGATTCACAGCATTAATGAGCATATAGGTTTTCTTGTTTGAGGTGATATCGCCTCCTATAGCCTTTCCGAACACTTTCGAATCACCATAGACATCCAGCAAGTCGTCCTGAAGTTGGAAAGCGAGTCCCATCTGTTCGCCGCACTTATAGAGGTTCTTGGCATCTTCTTCTGAAGCGTCAGCCAATATAGCGCCCATTTTCATGGCGCATGCCAGCAGTACGCTGGTCTTCAGGCGTATCATCTCTATATACTCTTCCTCAGTCACATCATTACGAGTTTCGAAGGTCATATCATACTCCTGTCCTTCACCTATTTCGAGAGCTGTCTCAGTAAATAGGTTCAATACCTCGGGCAGGTATTTGGCATCACACTGTGCCACTCGCTGATAGGCCAACACCAGCATGGAATCGCCAGAAAGGATGGCCTTGTTGGCATCCCATCGCTTGTGCACGGTCTCATGTCCACGGCGCAAGTCGGCATTATCCATTAAATCGTCGTGCAGAAGCGTATAGTTATGATAGGTTTCCAGTCCTAATGCCTGCATCATAATCTGCTCTGGATTCTCCTTAAACAGGTTATAGCCAAGCAACATCAGTACCGGTCGAATACGTTTTCCACCCAATGCAAGTACATAGCGTATAGGCTCATAGAGCGACTTGGGCTGACGTTCGTAGGAAAGACTATCAAGGGTCTCATTGACCTTTTTCAATATTTCTTCTGATGAATACATAAAGCAACATTTTATAGTTTAAACACGATGGGAATACACACTTTGGTACGGCAGGGCTGATCGTTCTGTATGCCTGGTGTCCAACGGGGCATCATGCGCAGTACTCGCAAGGCTTCGCGGTCACAAAAGGAATTGAGCGATTGAATAATATTTATATCGGTCACCGAACCGTCTTTGTTTACAATAAACTCGGCCACTACCTTTCCTTGCAGTTTTCTTTCTTCAGCAGCCACCGGATAGCGGAGGTTTCGAGTGAGCCATTTCATGAACTCCAGATAACCGCCAGGAGGCTGCGGGAGGTCTTCGACCACACGGAAGCTTAGCACATCTTCGCCTTTCTTATCGTTTGTCTCAGGCTCGGGCAGTTCATCGGCCAAATCACCTTCAATGGTTTGCTCGGGCTGTCGTTCAATCATCTCTTCCTTACTTTCTTCCTCGTCAACAACGGTCAGTTTCTGCGACGGCTCTGGCTCGGCTTTCGGTGCCAGCGAAATTTCGTTCTCTTGCCGCATCAAAGGGGCCAGTTCCTCTTCAACGGTGATTTCATCCATAGTTTCGAAATCTTCCAACGGGTCATCGAGCGAGAAAGGATACTCGAGTGCTACGATGAACAGTAATAGCGAAACGACGAGTCCTATCAGGAACCGCAGCCACCATTTTCTCTCCAAATCGGCGTTCGCACTCTTTTTGATTTCCATAATAAAATAGAGAATCTTCCGTTAATATAACGAAATCAGGCTACAAAAGTACAAATTAATTCATAATTATTTTTTAACTTTGCGCAGTTTTTTGTTTTTTAAATGAAAAAAGTCGTATATACCCTTCTTGCAAGTTTCATGGTTTTCTTTGCTCATGCACAGGAAACACAGACGGCTTACAATTTCTTGCGTCTGCCCGTGAGTGCTCATGTGGCGGCTCTGGGTGGCGACAATATTTCATTGACCGACGACGATGCTTCCTTTATTTTCCACAACCCCGCACTGATTCAGTTTGCCTCCCATCGCACATTAAATCTCAATATGATGAGTTATATGCAGGGAACGGTAACGGCGAGTGCTGCCTATATTCAAGCAGTAGGCGACCGCGGCACATGGGGATTGAGTGGCCGCTTTATGGACTATGGCGAAATGAAGGAGATGAATGCTGTAGGCGAACAGACCGGAACCTTCAAAGCCCGTGATGTGGCTGTTGCGGGAACATTCAGTTATGGACTTTCCGACCGTTTCAGCGGTGGTGTTACTGCACGTCTGGCAGCTTCCTATATGGGAAACTATAATTCACTGGCCGCACTTGTCGATCTCGGATTGAACTATTACGATGCCGACAGCGAATGGAGCCTTTCGGCCGTAGCCCGCAACCTGGGTGGACAGCTGAAAGCCTATGATGACGAATTTGAGCGTATGCCTCTCGATCTGCAGTTCGGTATTACCAAACGTCTTATCGGATCGCCTTTACGCCTGAGTGCTACTTTAGTACGTCTGAATGACTGGGAATACGGAATAGGTCGCCATATTGTGATAGGTGGCGAACTGATGCTTGGACAACAATTCTATGTAGGTGCCGGCTATAATGCCATGCGAGCTGCCGAAATGAAGATTAGCGATGGTGAGGGTGAAAGCGCCCACGGTGCCGGTCTTTCTTTTGGCGGAGGAATGATGCTTGAACGTCTCAAACTTCATGTGGCCTATGCGAAGTATCATGTCAGCGCCTCATCGCTTTTAATAAATATCAGTTATACACTATGAAAAAGATTACAATTGCCATAGATGGCTTCTCATCGTGTGGAAAGAGTACAATGGCTAAGGATTTGGCCCGTGAGGTCGGTTATATATATGTTGACACCGGAGCCATGTATCGCAGTGTGACCCTCTATGCCTTGCGCCATCAGTTATTTAATGAAGACGGGAGCATCAAGGTGGACCTGCTGGAGCAGCATATGCCTCAAATCAACATTTCTTTTAAGCTCAATGCCGAGACCGGACGTCCCGATACATATTTGAACGGTGAGTGTGTGGAGAAAGAGATACGCACCCTTGAGGTTTCAAATCATGTAAGTCCTATTGCCGCCCTTCCTTTTGTTCGCCAGGCATTGGTGGCCCAACAACAGAAGATGGGATGCGACAAAGGCGTGGTAATGGATGGACGCGACATAGGCACGGTGGTTTTTCCCGATGCAGAATTGAAAATATTCGTTACTGCCTCGGCCGAAGTGCGTGCACAGCGCCGTTTCGACGAATTGCAGCAGAAGGGTATGCCTGCTGACTTCGATGATATTCTGAAGAATGTTCAGGAACGCGACTACATCGACTCTCATCGTGAGGTATCGCCACTGCGCAAAGCCGATGATGCACTTGAACTGGACAACAGTCACATGACCATCGCTGAACAGAAGCAATGGCTGATGGAACAGTTCAAGAAAGCCACAACTACTCTTTGAGCACATGAACAACCTGCAAATAGAAATAGACAATGGCAGTGGTTTCTGCTTTGGTGTGACCACTGCCATCAAAAAGGCCGAAGAGGAACTGGCAAAAGGCTCTACACTCTATTGCCTGGGCGATATTGTGCACAACGGGATGGAGTGCGAGCGACTGCGCAAGATGGGACTGATCACCATTAATCACGACGAGCTGGCCCAGTTGCACGACGCAAAAGTGCTGTTACGTGCCCATGGAGAACCTCCTACCACTTATGAACTGGCCCGGAAAAACAATATCGAAATTATTGATGCAACCTGTCCGGTGGTACTGCAACTACAGAAACGCATTAAGATGCAGTTCGAGCAGGAATCAGAACAGCACTCAGCAGGTTCTACCCAGATTGTGATTTTCGGCAAGAACGGTCATGCCGAAGTATTGGGACTGGTGGGACAGACGCAGGGCGAAGCTATTGTTGTGGAGGAGTTTGAGGATGTCAAAGCGCTCGACTTCACGCGCGATATCTACCTGTATTCGCAAACAACCAAGTCGCTCGACGGTTTTCACCGTATTATCGACTACATAAAGAGTCATATTGCCCCAACGGCCACGTTCCGTTCTTTCGACACCATTTGCCGACAGGTGGCCAATCGTATGCCCAACATCTCGCAGTTTGCCGCTCGTCACGACCTTATACTTTTCGTGTGCGGTCGTAAGAGCTCAAACGGAAAGGTATTGTTCAACGAGTGCTTGCGGGTGAATCCGAACAGTCATCTGATTGAAGGTCCTGAGGAAATTCACCCCGAATGGCTCAAGAACATATCAACTGTCGGTATCTGCGGAGCCACCTCTACGCCAAAATGGCTGATGGAGCAGTGCAGGGATGCCATTCTTGAACTATAGCTACTAAAAGGATTCTATTCTCTTTTTTTTCACCATATTCACCCATGCCTATGATGCGGGTTCTATACACCTTATTATTATTGGTCGTCTGTACACTTGGTGCATCTGGCCAAACAACAGGTTTGAGTAAGTTGTCGCCGTGGCTCCGCCAAATGGCTGCCGACAACCGGACAAGAACTGAACAACCAGCAAGAGAAGCGTTGGCACCACAGTTTGCCCGGCAGGCCAATCAGCGAATGGTCTGTGCATTCATCCGACTCACCGACGATGCGACGCTTGGGGAATATGGTGCTCGCAGTTTGGCCAAAGTGGGCAATATCCATGTGGCAAATATTCCTGTCAACAGTCTTTCGGCAATGGCTGCCGACAAGCGTGTGTTGCGCATGGAAGCTCGCCCCATGGGAAACATACTACTTGACACGGTCTCTCATTGCATCAACGCAGTTCCTGTTCATCAGGGGCACAACATTCCGCAAGCCTACACCGGCGAAGGTGTTGTAGTGGGAGTGATGGATATCGGTTTCGACCTCACCCACCCTACGTTCTACGACCGCAGTATGTCCAACTATCGCATCAAATGTCTTTGGGACATGCTCTCAAACGACACCATAGGCAGCAGTTTTCCGGTAGGCCGCGACTATGTGGGAAAGGAAACCTTGCTGGAGCTGGGCCATTCACGCGACGGACTCGACCAGGCGCATGGCACTCATACCGTCGGCATTGCTGCCGGCAGCGGCTATGATTCCCCCTATCAGGGATTAGCTCCCAATGCCGACATCTGTCTTGTTGCCAATGCTGTGAGCGACAATGCGGCACTCATCGACTCAGCCCTATACGACCGTTTCACTTTCGCCACCGATGCCCTCGGCTTTAAATACCTTTTCGACTACGCCAAGCGTGTCAACAAGCCATGTGTGGTATCGTTCAGCGAAGGAAGCAGTCAGGATTTCTGGGGCTACGACCAACTCTACTATGAGATGCTTGACAGTTTAGTAGGTCCAGGGCGTATTCTTGTGGCTGCCGCCGGCAATCAGGGAAATGTGAAGTCATGGTTCAGAAAAGAACGCGGCACCGCATCGATGGGTTCGTTCCTTTTAGGTTCGTCAAGGATGTACTGTACATTAAAATCGGCCGATGCCTTTGAGATACGCCTTGTGGCTTATGGAGCAGAACGAAACGACACACTGACGGTTCCCGCAACTGAGGTGTGGGCAGCAAAAGACTCGCTGCTATCGCTTCCATCCTTCTCCGCATTTGACTCGCTGCAGGTGCAAGCCTATCCATCGTGCTATAATCCGAAGGAGGTGTGCTACGACCTCATGTTCTATGCCAACAAGAAAATAGGCTACGATGCACCTCTTTCCATCGAACTGTTGGGCAACGATGCCGATGTGGAACTATGGCGCGGGTCGGTAGTATTGACAACCAACGACAGGAATCCTCAGCTTTGTGCCGGTGAGACGATACGAAACGTTCATTCGCCTTCAAGTGCTCCACGTGTGATTTCCGTTGGCGCCACCTCCTATCGCGACAGCATTCTGAATGTTAATGGACAATGGAAATCCTATCATCTGGGCCCACACGGACGACGTATTGGCTTCTCGTCGGTAGGTCCTACGGCAGACGGGCGAATAAAACCCGACGTAGTGGCTCCCGGCAATAACATCATCTCCTCCTATAGCAGCTTCTACTTAGAGAATCATCCTAATGCCGGCGACATAAAATGGGATGTAGCAGAGTTTCCTTTCAACGGGCGCACCTATGCATGGAACTCAAATTCGGGCACCTCTATGTCGTGTCCTGCCGTAGCAGGAGCCATCGCGCTGTGGCTGCAAGCCAAACCGGATCTTACTCCCGAGGATGTAATAGAACTGCTGAGCCGCACATGTCGCCAGCCAGACCCTTCTCTTTCCTACCCCAACAACGAGTATGGTTATGGCGAGATAGACGTATATAGCGGACTACTAAGCATTCTCCATGTGGACCGTATCAATGAAGTGGCCGACTATCATACTCCTGCCAAAGTGGCTCTTCGCAACAAGCAGCTACTCATAAGTCTGTCGCAACCAACTGAACAGCCTGTCAAGGTTCGAATGTTCGCACTTAATGGTCACGAAGTGTTCTCTACCCAACTACCGCAAGGTGACACTCACTATAGCGTAGCTCTTCCATCACTGCCTGCGGCTATTTACGCCGTTCAACTGGACGGGTGCAAAAAGGTGAACGGCTCTACACTTGTCATGATGGGAAGTGGTTTCTGATAGAGAACACCCAACAAAACTGACTGCCCCCCAAAAAAGAATATACATACATTTTTATGATGTATATTTATTCCATTAAAACGCGTGAGAATCGCGTGGAATTCACCAACTCCTACTTTGGACTTCTCTGTGCGAAATATGAGCAATTGTAGTGTAAGTTGCGAATTATTCGCAACTTACTGAACACCAATTGTTTACGATTATATCACTCAAAAAGGGCGTTTATTTTTCCTTTATACCCCCCGAATAAAGGCTGCAATTGAACGGTAGTTATACCTCAACTGAATAAAAGCTATACTGCAACTACCATTAAGTTATACTGCAACTACCATTAAGTTGCGGTATAAAACTTAAAGGATTGCGGTATAAGATGCAGTAAATTGCGGTATAAAGGCCGTTCAAGTACAAAAAAGGTAAATTTTCGTTGTCTCTCCGTTCTAGTTTGCAATTTTTATTTGTCTTAATTTTCGAAAAGAGAACAGTATATTTATGCAGAATTAGAGGTTCTTGAAGTACATGTCAAGCAAGTCCTGCGCGGCAACGAAACTGGTTTTTTGTCCGGAAAGAACGGTACGTTCTGCTTCGGTGAGTTGCTGCTGAATAAGTGGATTGTTGTAGAAATTCAGTCGCAGGTGTTCATTAATACTCTCGTACATCCAATACTTAGCCTGTTCATTTCGGCGCAGGTCGAAATAGCCATTGTCCTTCACAAAACCAATATACTCGTAGATCATATCCCAAATTTCCTTGATTCCCAAGCCATAGAAACCACTATAGCAAAGCACCCGTGGCAGCCATCCGCTTTCGGGTTTGGGGAAGAAATGGAGCGCATTACGGAAATTGGTAGCCGCCATGTGGCAACGGTCCACATTGTCGCCATCGCACTTGTTGATGACAATACCATCGCTGATTTCCATGATGCCACGTTTGATGCCCTGCAGCTCATCGCCCGTTCCTGCCACCTGAATCAACAAGAAGAAATCGACCATAGAATGGCAGGCTGTCTCACTCTGACCAACGCCCACGGTTTCAACAAAGATTTTGTCGTAACCGGCAGCCTCACACAAGATAATGGTCTCACGGGTTTTGCGGGCAACACCTCCCAAAGAACCTGCAGACGGACTAGGACGGATAAAGGAATCGGGGTGAAGAGCAAGTTTCTCCATGCGTGTCTTATCGCCTAAAATACTGCCTTTGGTACGCTCACTGGAAGGGTCGATGGCAAGCACAGCCAGCTTGCCGCCTTTCTCTTTCAGAATGTGCATGCCAAACTCATCGATACTGGTGGACTTACCTGCTCCAGGCACGCCACTGATACCCACACGAATACTGTTTCCGCTATAAGGCAGCAACCGGTCTATCACTTCCTGTGCCTTCTGATAATGGTCAGGATTGGCACTCTCTACGAGGGTCACAGCCTGTGAGAGAATGGTGACATCGCCTTTGAGGATGCCTTCAACCATTTCGCCCACTGACAGTTCACGACGTTTGAAACGGTTACGCTGCAGGTAGGGATTGACGATGGACTGTTGTTCAACGCCGCTGTTCACTTGCAGTCCTGCAAATTCTGCACTATTCTCGGGATGTTCCATATTCGTAGGCTTTTACTTTTCACTTCAGTACCTGTCAAGCGGTAGCCGCTCGGCCTTTGGACGCTTGCACGGCAAGAAATTTTTCACTTTTTACTTTTCACTATTATCGGTATTACCACTTTCGAGGCATCGGGATCGTTTGTAATCATGAGCACGCGGGGTTTTGAGCGAGCCTTTTTCAATTGGGCAAGATTGGCCGTGATCTTCAGTTTGGTCTGCTCACCAGGCTGAAGGATGCGCTTACCCAATGTCAGCCGAAGGCCTCCGGTAAACATCTGGATAGACGAGATATCGAGATCAATACGACCGCTATTAGTAATTGTCAACTCGCCTTTCTTACGTAGTTTTCCATCCACAAGGCCTAATATCAGCGAATCGGTCGAGAGGGTCATCTTAGGTGCATATTGCTTGTTCTTACCCTCAAAGTTGGTAAGGTCGGGTAAGAGCACTACCGATACCGGCACTTCGGTCTCGCTGCTTACTATCTCGCCCAACTGACTAGCCAGATGAACCGTAGTCTGGGTAAGACCGAAATCGTGGATTGACTCTGAGTTCAGGGTAAGAACGATTTTGCCGCTCTTTCCCGGCAGAAGTTCAGTGGGCACCGACTCAGCCTCCAAATACGATGGCAGATGCTGGATGTTGGGCTGCATAAGGCGGTCGCCATTGTTCACCACATTAATAATCTGCTGAGGATGGTCGCCTTTGTTCACATCGTCAAACTCCAATACGTTCTTATCAGCCAGCAGGTCGCCCATGGCATAGGGATAAGTACCGCTATAGTCGGTCAGTTCGGTGAGCACCACACCTTTCATCTTCAGAAAGACAGGAGCAGCCACTTCGCCCTGCCTGCCACGATAAGTCACGGCAGCCGTTTTTTCAAAATGGCCCAGCATACGGGCATCATAGCTCAGCTTGATGGTACATTTCTCGCCGCCTCCCAGTTCGGCTTTCGATACATTGACTTTAGTGCATCCGCAGTCGGGGTGCACATCCTCAATAAACACACGGCGGGAACTCTTGTTCTGCAGTTCAAAGGTGGCCGTAATGGGCACCATATAGCTGGTCTTTCCACAGTTCAGCGTGGGGTGGTCGCAAACGAGTTTCTGAGCCTGGGCTGTTAAAATGCCAAGGGCGAGTAAGAGGGTAAACAATAACTTTTTCTGCATATTATTCAGTCACGATAAGGGTCATTGAATGAGTGGTAGCACGGTATTCGGGCGCATAGGCACACTGAACGGTGCACACGCCTGTTTCGTAACGGCCGACACGGTCCACATAGTATTCTGTCTCTACGACACGGCGTCCTTTGGCCATGACATTGAAGAAATACTGAGTTGAATGGTCCTTGGGCGACACATAGGCACCGTGGTGATAACCACTGAGTTGGTTCAAGGGTTCAAGACAGGCAGCCCGCTTGTCGATCAGCTCAACAAAATCGAGGTCGCGCTTAGCATCAATAGTGAGGCGCACACGAATACGACTGCCCACACGGAGTACGGCCTCACGACCTTCCAGTGGTACAAAGCGACCGTCTTTCTCTACCAGCAGTTGGCGGTTCACACTGAGTTCGCTACCCTGAGCATCGATATCTTTCACGTCCTGCATGTACTGCATATAGACAGCGCCCCAACTGGTTACTGAAGAGGTTTTCTCGACGGTAAGTGCTTGTGGGGCCTCAGCATCGGCTGCTACAGGGACTGACGACTTTACATAGCCGATGGACGAAGACGACTGACTGGAGCGGTTTCCCACCAAAGGCTTTCCATCGATTTTCAATACAGACTGCGGCTGATTGTCCAGTACTTCCTGCTGACCATCAAAGAAAGCATAGATGGCCTCAACAGTATTGATGGGCGTATCCCAAGCCTGGGCACGTTTCTCGTGGAGCAGCCATTGCTGCAGCTGACGAATGGATTTTGTATCGCTGGGCAACAGACGTTTGAAAGCCTCAATGACTGCCACTTGGGTAGGAATACGATAGTCGCGCCACGAATAGAGGGCACGTGGCGTGTCGTAGTATCGGCCCACATCTTCCTTATAAGAACTCCACTCGTGAAGACTCTTGAGGAACATCGGCGATTGGAGCACGATGCTGGCCATGGCCTTGTCGTAGATGGTGAGGTTTCGCCCTTCTTTCTTCAGCAGGTTCTTCAAATAGGAATGAGAAGAAGCCATATTGGCCGAAGGCTTCCGTCCATCGATAGCATATATATAAAGGTATTGAAGCGCCTTGTGAGAGGGGAAGGCCTGCTTATGACCTTTCTTCTCATCTTCCTTCATCTGTTTCACCATTTCATATACTTTGCCGTCCATATAATTGAAGGCTTTTGAGAGCATCAATGCCACATCTTTCCGATAGTCGGAAGTATTCTGACTGGCCGTCATCTGCTGCAGGCGAACCAGCATCTGACTCACCTCAACGGTCATATAGTATGAACCTTCCATACCATTCCACCAGCTCCAAGAGCCATCGGCATTCTGAAGAGCCTTCAATTGTTTGACAGCCGACTCAAGGCGGTCGTTCATTACGGTCTCATCAAAGAAATCGACGAGGCGTTGTTTCTGATCACGCTCACGGTCGGCATCTGCCACCCAAGGAGTTTCACTGAGCAAAAGGTCTTTCAGTTCGTCATTCTTTTCGAGCGAAGAATAGAGTGAAGTATTCTTTCTCCGTGAGTGCTGCTCTTCATTCATCCAAGTGTCAAAGACAGACTTTATGCTAGGATTCTGGTCAACAATATACCGGCCAAGTCCGTTGGTATAGAGAGAGGCTGCCTGACAGATGGCACAGTTGTCGTGAGGATGGGCCAGTGAGGGTAGCGACTGAATCATCAGCCAAGCAGGATTGTTGGTGTATTCAACGGTCAGTTTTCCGTTTTCTTGCTGAGGAACGACTGGAAGGGTAATCGTCTTTGTACCTGGTTCTGTCTGAACGAAAGGTACGGTAACTGTAACCTGCTCACGATTAGGCAATACAGGAAGATAATGTTGTTCGCCATCACTAAAATCTTCACCTGTCACCATCATCTTGCAAATCAAAAGGGTATGACCGTTCAGCACATCCGCTTCAACAGGAATGCTCACAGCTACCGTATTGTTGGCTTCGAGAAGACAGTTCACTTGTTTGCTGAACACAACGAAATTGCGTTCAGCATCCAGCAGTTCGAGGCGAACGGTTCCTTCTATCACCTCATCACTGGTGTTAAACACACGTGCCGTCAGCACAGCCTCATCGCCCTGACGCAGGAAACGGGGCACGTTGGGCTGAATCATCACATCCTTTTTAGCTACGGTCTCGCCATCAAGCATTCCATACATCATGTCCTTAGTATGGGCAAGTCCCATAAAGCGCCAAGTGGTAAGACTCTCAGGCAGGGTGAACTTCAACGATACGCGACCGTCGGCATCAGAGATAAGACTGGGGAAGAAGAAAGCTGTTTCCTGCAAATTCTGGCGCAGCTGCTGAGTTCCTTTCTTCGATGTGTTAAGGTTTTCCTGAACATTATAATATCCAATCGGTGCATCTGACGATGCCAGTTCGTCTGTATTTTTCCCTCCAAAGCCTGTTATTACCACTTCTTCTAACATATCATCGGATGCCTTGGAGCGTGCATTCATCATCATTGGCTTAGCACCTCTCAATCTCATCCGACCATTGGAACGGACATTGGGGAACACATCAGCGTCGAACTGCCAGAACTTTAAAGGCTCAACATCTTTCAGGTCAAGACGGCGTGATGCAAATTTATAGAAACCATAACGCTGACCACTTATCCACGAAGAGTATGCTAATGGCAGCCAGACTTGAGGATCAAACTTCCATTGATGACCCATCAACTGATCGAGACTCTTGTCGTAGAGGGTTGCCATCAGTGAAGCGCCCTCCATCTTGCCTCCTGTGGGCGAAAGAATGGTCAATGTCCACTCTTCCTGCTGACCAGGGATGAGCCGGTCGCGGAAAGTCTCCCATTTCAATAAAAGATTCTTGTTGGGTACAGGACGACGTATCTCATCAGAGAATGTATAAGTCTTGCCATTGCGTATCCACGCAAAACTTAGCGTAAGGCCATTGCCATATTCTTCCTTATAGACGAACTTTCTATTCAGCAGTTCACCCGAACGATTAACGGAACCTTGTTCAATGACGGTATCGCCTGCCAGAATGGTATAGACAATATGTATATCGGCAGAAGAGCCTACCTGAAGGGTGACAGGATCGGTATCATTAGCAAACTGATTGGCTGAAAGGAAGAACCAGTTGTCGGTCTCAACAGCCGGACGTGTGTCATCGAGCGAGAACACGACAAACGAACGTTTCAACGAATCGGTGCCACAAACAGCCAACAGCTCGTGGCGTCCACTCTTCAGCTGTGGCAAGGCAACTGATGTATTGCTCTGAATTTCTTTCCATTTTCCGCCATCTATCTGATAGCGAACCACTGCATTCACATCGTTGCCGGCAGCATTGAGCCAATGGAATTTCATAGGCTCGGATTTTTCAATAAGAATCTTTTCTTCAAGATCAACAGTAAGTACCGTCTGACGATTTCCCAAAGGCAGCGACAATTCACCCTGGTGACTCTCGCCGGCAGCATCGGTCACATCGGCTGTTACCACGAAATTGTAGAACTGAGGAGAAGCGCCCTTTGGCATTACCATCGGCATAGAGACTTCGAAATGGCCATTCCGGTCGGTCGTAGTCTCACCTTGGAACAACTGCTCAGAATCGGAGCCAACTCCTATTCCTGCCTGTTCCCAGTAACGATAATAGTTGAACCACCACCAAGCCACGCGCCGTTCAACGGTGTATTTCACACGGGCTCCTTGAACAGGCACTCCTGCATAGCTCATAGCTGAGGCTCGGACAGTAAGGGTATCGCCTTCGCGATAGTTCTGTTCAATCTTTGGAAACTCCACCTGGAAGGTAGGACGTTTATATTCTTCAACGCTGAAATAGTGAGTCTGACCATCAACAGTTACAGAATACCTTCCGGAAAGGCCTTTGGAGGGTAACAGAAATTCTGTATTCACCAAACCGTATTCATCAGTGGTCAGTTCGCAATGAGCCACTTCTTTATAATTGGCATCGCGCAAGTTTACTTCCACTTTTTTCCCTGTCTGTGGCTCATGCTCAATTCCATGACGGGTAGTATAGAGGATGGCTGCAACTTGTACTTTCTGACCTGGGCGATAGATAGCCCGATCGGTAAAGACAGACACGCGATTCAAATTGCGGTTGTTGTTATAGTAATGATAGGTTCTGCGAGACTCTGTGGAAGGAGAATACACGTCAGTATCCGTAAATGCATATACAGAAGTAATCACATCTTTCCCACAGTCGAAAATACACTCACCCTCTTTGTCAGTAGCCAGTGTGATGGTCTCCTTCTTGTCATTCAGGCCGTTCTTGCGAACAGAAAGTCGTATCGAAGCATCCTTCATGGGCTGACCAGTGGTAGCATCAACTACAACAAAGCGCTTCTTGTCACGGGGCAGGTCGTACTGTAGCAAGCGCACATCACTCACAAAGAGAAGAGTGTGTATCGTTTCTGTCTGAGGTTGCGAACTGAACTCAAGCATATAGACACCTGCAGGCAGACCTTTGACGAACATTGAATCCTTAAATTGTTCATAAGGAAGATAGGGTAAGAATTGTTTGGTAATGGTAGCCTCAGGCATGGGCGTAAGCAACTTTTTCAATTGCTCATAGTCTTTTTTGTTTGAAGGGTCAAGTGATGTATCGCCACTGACATTGACACGATACACCTTCATGGTTAAAGAATGAAGATTGCGCAATTTAAGGTCTATCTTCTTCTCTTGACTGGGTATCATCAACAATTCGTCGAAAGCTATATGAAAGAAAGGCATTGTAAGTAAGGCCTTTTCATTTCGAAGAACATCCATACGTTTCCATGTTCCCCAACGTTTCAAAGCCTCATCGATATAATCTATCATTTGTTTCTCTGTGATACCAATCAATTCCTCTGACTTTTTATAACGCGCAATAGCAGCCTCACCACATTCGGGGAGATCAGCATAGTGAACCATCAGCGAGTCGAAGCGAGCCACATCTTTTTTATGTGTTATTATTATTTTAGAACGATCAGTTTCCGCCTTCAGCCATTCAATACCCGACAGCAACTGCGCAACACGGTTCGGGGTGGTAAGATAGTAAGCATGAAGGGCCTTGAACTGTCCTGTTTCGTAAGCAATGGCACTCAGCAGATTGTCGCCATAATAGAAACCATCGGAACCTTTCACTAACAACGGCTGATAGTCGGCAGCTTTCACAGCAGCAAGTTCCTTCGGATGGCTCATTGCCTTTTGCTGATAGGACCGGCCAATGTTTTTACTGTTATCTCCTAAAGTGGGCTGTGTGGTATAGATATGTCCCAACACAGCCTGATAGACAGCCTGAAGGGGAATAGTTTTTGCTTTTTGTTCACGCTGCTGAAGACGCTCAACGAAAGGAGTCAGAGAGTCGGGCGACACGGCCACAGCAACCTGTCCGTCTTTCAGCAACGCTTTAAGCAGATGACCATATTGAGCCTCACGTTCGGCCTTGGCAATCAACTGGCCGAGCACCTTACGTTCTGTTTGGGGAAGATCCTGACGTTCGGCATCTTCAACTTTATTCCACAAAGAGTTATATGACTGTGCTTTTACTATTCCTGTAGAAAATACAGACAGGAAAATCAAAGCTAAAAAGATTTTCTTCATCATGATGTTTCGGTTTTTAGAAAAATACGACAATTTCCTATTTTTGCAAAGATAGTTATATTTTCTGATTTCGCCTGTATATAGGGGTGAAAATATGAAAGTTTAACGATTATATCAATCGTTATCGCAGTAAATTATTCTGTAAAAAATCATGTTATTCGGTGTTTTTTCTTTTTCTTTCGTCATTGTATAAAAGTTTTTTTGTATATTTGCCGCATGATTAACCGAGAACTATTACAACCGAAGAGCATTGTCGTCATAGGCGGCTCTAACAATGTGCACAAGCCTGGAGGCGCTATTGTGCGAAATCTGATAAACGGTGGTTTCGATGGAACCTTGCGTATTGTCAACCCAAAAGAAGACGAGGTGCAGGGCATCAAAGTGTTTCATGCCATTGAGGAACTGCCACCTACTGAACTGGCCATTTTAGTGATTCCGGCCAAGATGTGTCCTGACAGTGTGAAAGCGTTAGCCTCACAGAAAGGAACACGTGCTTTCATCATTATCTCAGCAGGATTTGGCGAAGAGACGAAAGCCGGTGGAAAACTGGAGAAGAATATCCTGGACATCTGCGAACAATATGGAGCCTCGCTCATCGGTCCGAACTGCATCGGACTGCTGACACGCCACCATCATTCTGTGTTCACGAAACCGATTCCACATCTGAATCCTAAAGGTGTAGATTTTATCAGTGGTTCGGGTGCAACGGCGGTATTTATCCTGGAAAGTGCGGTTATCAAAGGTTTGCAGTTCAATAGCGTGTGGTCTATTGGTAATGGAAAGCAGATAGGCATTGAGGACGTGCTGCAATATATGGACGAGCACTTTGACCCGGAAAACGATTCGCACATAAAGCTCCTCTATATTGAGAACATCTCCAATCCCGACAAACTACTATTCCACGCCAGTTCACTAATAAGGAAGGGCTGTAGGATTGCCGCCATCAAATCGGGGTCGAGCGAGAGTGGAAGTCGTGCAGCTTCGAGTCACACAGGTGCTATTGCCAGCAGCGATTCGGCAGTAGAAGCCCTATTCCGTAAAGCGGGCATCGTAAGATGTTTCTCGCGTGAAGAGTTGACCACTGTAGGCTGTATCTTTGAGAGTTTGGAGCGTACAGCTGAAGCCACACAATCTGCTTCCACTCGCTCTGCAAATAATTCTTCACTTTTCACTCTTCACTCTTCACTCAGAATTGCTATCGTCACCCATGCCGGCGGACCGGGCGTGATGCTCACCGATGCATTGTCGAAAGGTGGTCTTCTGGTACCTAAGATTGAAGGACCTGCTGCCGAAGAGCTGAAAGCCCAACTATTTCCTGGTTCATCGGTTGCCAACCCTATCGACATATTGGCTACAGGAACGCCCGAGCAGCTTGGTATAGCAATTGATTATTGCGAAAACAAATTCGACGAGATTGATGCCATTATGGTAATATTCGGTACGCCAGGACTAGTCACGCTATACGAAACCTATGACGTATTGCACAAGAAGATACTGGAGTGCAAGAAGCCTATTTTCCCTATTCTGCCAAGCTTGCATACCGCTGGTCCTGAGGTAGAAGAATTCTTGAAGAAAGGTCATGTCAATTTCAGTGATGAGGTGACACTGGCAACTGCCCTCACACAGATTATGAAGACACCGGCACCTGCTCCGCCAGAGATAGAACTCTTTGGAGTTGACGTGCCTCGCATACGTGAAATTATCAGCAATCTATCTCCGAGTTCTCTTGAAGAAAGGAACGGATACGTTAGTCCGGAAGTGGTGCGTCAGTTGTTCGACTGTGCTGGCATTCCTATGGTACCGGAACTTGTAAGCACCTCAAAAGAAGAACTGACAGCCTTTGCCCAAAAAGTTGGCTATCCTGTTGTGGCCAAGGTGGTAGGACCTGTACACAAGAGTGATGTTGGCGGTGTGGCACTGAACATCCGCACAGCTGAACACCTTGCACTTGAGTTCGACCGAATGATGCAGATTCCTGACGCAACTGCCATCATGGTTCAGAAAATGATCAGTGGTACAGAGCTCTTCATTGGCGCTAAATACGAGAAACGTTTCGGGCATGTGGTGCTATGCGGACTGGGCGGTATCTTTGTAGAAGTATTGAAGGACGTATCGAGTGGCTTAGCACCGCTTAGCTATAACGAAGCCTATTCAATGATTCACTCACTCCGCGGCTATAAGATACTGAAAGGCACACGCGGGCAGAAAGGAATCAACGAGCAGAAATATGCCGAGATTATTGTGCGCCTCTCTACCCTACTACGCTTTGCCACTGAAATAAAGGAAATGGACATCAACCCGCTGTTGGCCGACGGTCAGAATGTGGTGGCCGTTGATGCCCGAATACGTATCGAAAAGGATTAAAGAGTTTTCGATGAAAAAGACAAATATTATTCGATGAGAAAGATTAAAAGGAATCATCACAAGAAAGATTAAAAAATCAAAAAAGAGTAAGTCATTGCGACAGGAATAGCTTACTCTTTTTTATCTTTGCACAAACTATTTATAAAATTGACTACAAACATGATTACTTTCCGTAACTTTATTACTTGTCTGCTCTTGACGGTTAGCAGCGTGGTTTTGGCAGACGACTACGCATATCTGACGATTGTCCAAACCAACGAGGCAACACACTTTGAAGTCGGCAATATCAATAAGATTACTTTTGATGAAACCGACATGATTCTTCACCTGACCAACGGTACTGAACAGAAGTTGCCACTAGAAACTCTGTCCAAGATGTTTTTTAGTGCCGACCCTACCAACATCTCAACATTGGATAACGAGAAATCGAACTTCACAGTACGCGATGGTAAACTTTATGTTGACAATCTGAAGGGTGACTATATTAACATTTACGATTTAAGTGGTAAGGTAATTCGTTCCATCAAGGCGCAAGATGCTCAGAAAGGCATCAAACTTGATGGCATGATAAAAGGAACTTACATCGTAAAAGCAGGAACAGAAACGAAGAAATTCACAAGCAAATAAAACAAAAAAACGAAGAGAATCAAAAGAAATCTCTTCGTTTTTTTTATTCATCCAGTTAAGGAATCTCAACCAATCGGCATTAGATCTTCAGAGAGGCAACTTCCTTTATATCAGCTGATGACGAACCGATATAGAGTTTATAATTGCCTGATTCCGTCTTCCATCCATGCGCAGTCTCATCCCAAATACGCAGACTGTTGGCATTGATTCTGAAAACAGCCTGTTTGGTTTCGCCTGGTTTCAGAGAGAGTTTTACGAAATCCTTCAGTTCCTTGGCAGGACGGGTAATTTCTTTCTTTGATGTGGCATATTTCTCATTACCCACATACAACTGAACGGTTTCCTTGCCTTCACACTTGCCATTATTGGTTATATCAACGGTCAATACCCAGTCTTTTCCCTCTTGAGAAACGGTTGGCTTGCCATATTTGAACGTAGTATAGCTAAGACCGAAGCCGAAGGGGAACAAAGGTTGCACCTTGTCTTTCTCAAAACCACGATAGCCTACAAAAAGGTCTTCCTTGTAATAGACCTGACGATTAACTCCAGGATATGCTTCCTTACCAAACTTCACATAAGGATAATCTTCATAGTTCTTTGCGAAGGTAACAGGGAGTTTTCCGCTGGGATTCACTTCGCCAGTCAGTATGCCAGCGAGTGCATTTCCTGCTTCACTTCCTAAATACCAGCAATGAACAAGGGCGGGCACCTGCTGAATCCAAGGCATGGCATAAGGATTTCCGCCAAAGGTAACAACAACAATATTTTTCTGAATCTGAGCCAACTGAGCAATCAACTCGTTCTGGCCGTAGCTGAGATCATAGCTTTCACGGTCGCCATTTTCACAATCCTGTTTATGATTCTTGTTCAAGCCACCCACAAAGATAATCAGATCTGCCTGACGGGCCTTCTCTATAGCCTCAGCCTTCAGCTGTTCGTTCTTTGAAAGTTCTACTTTATCCACATTGTCATATAGAGCACGACCTGAATCATAACCTTGAGCGTAAAGAATATTCACACCGTTGGCTTTTGCCTGTAAGCCTTCCAAAGGAGAAACATCTTTCAGTGTCTTCAATTCTGAAGAGCCTCCACCTTTTGTCAACGAACGGGTTGCATTCTCTCCCACCACAAGGATTGTCTTATATTTAGTCAGATTGAGAGGCAGTAATGAAGACTCTTTCTTCTTGCCAACAGGAGCATTCTTCAGCAACACAATACCCTCCTCGCCTATCTGGCGACAGGCATCATAATGCTCTTCTGAACATAGATTACCAATTACTTTCTTTGGATTCATTCCTGTACGGAAAATGAGACGCAACACACGCGAAGCCTTCTCATCAAGCACTGACATCGGTACTTTTCCTTCCTTTACAAGCTTCTCAAATTTGTCGGCTAAATAGAAATCTTCATATCCGAACTCATTGGCAGGAGTAACGCCATCACCGTCTGTACCCATTTCAATATCAAGACCGCCCAAAGCTGCCTGCATGGTATTATGCGTACCTCCCCAATCACTGACTAATGTACCATCCCACTGCCATTCTTTCTTCAGGATACCATTCAACAAAGCATCATTATGACAACAATGCACATTCTGCCAGAGGTTATAAGAACCCATGATACTCCATACACGAGCACGTTTTACTGCTTGCTCGAAAGGATAGAGATAGATTTCGCGCATGGCTCGCTCCGACACATTTACATTAACGCTAAAGCGGTCGGTCTCTTGATCATTCAATACGAAATGTTTCAAGCAACAACCAACACCATTCTTCTGAACGGCCTGTATAAAAGGTACTACCATTTCACCAGCCAGATAAGGATCTTCACCCATATATTCAAATGCACGTCCATTCAAAGGCGTACGCTGAATATTTACACCAGGGCCAAGCATAAGATCTTTTCCGCGATAGGCAAACTCTTCACTGACAGAATGACCGTATAGTGTAGCCAAATCACGGTTCCAAGTAGCTGCAAGGCAAGTAAGAGAAGGGAAAGCCACAATAGAGTCATTGGTCCAATGAGCGGCATTCCATGCATTCCATTCCAACTCCTCACGCACACCATGAGGGCCATCATCCATGTTCAACTGGCGAATACCAAGACGAGGCACGCCGGCACTGGTGAACTTACTCTGTCCATGCAACAGATTCACTTTCTCGTGAACAGTCATCCTACTGAGTGCATCTTGAATGCGTACCTCGATGGGAGCGTTCGGATTCTGATACACCTGTGCATTAGTGCCTACAGCAAGCAAGGCGAATGCTGCTAAAACGAACAATTTCTTCATTGTTTTGGGTTATGTTTAATTTATGATTGTTGGGTTAATTGCTGCAAAGTTAAGTATTTCTTACCAAAAAACAATGTTCGACAACAAAAAACAAAGGAATCCTTTTGCAATTTAATACTTTTTTCGTACTTTTGCTGCACTAACCAATAACAAACGAAATGAGGCAATCATTAAATGCAATGGGAATTGCGGTACTGTTCATGTTATTCATGCCTGTACAAATATTTGCCCTACCACAAGACGATTTCTCAACAAATCAAGAAAATCCACTAAGGGAATATACCAAAGAAAATCCACTGGTATTTGAAGACGCATTGGATTTGTGGCCTTATGCTTTCCGCAACGACAACGGCGAGGAGATGGGCTACAACCTTGACTTGGTTAGGGCTATCATGGAAAAGCTGAATATCCCTTACGTAATCAGACTGAAAGAACGCAGTCAGGTGTTGAACGACCTAAAAGATGGCAAAGCAGACCTCAGCCTTGGCATGGATGCGCATTTCCATAATCCTTATGCCAAATTCGGCAAAGTTCTCGTACATTTGTTTACCCATAGCGTAGTATGGCCTAAAAAAGAAAAGCGAACTATATTTAAACTTTCCGACTTAGGTCATGAAACGGTCATCGTACACGAAGGCAGTTACAGTCATCATTTGATGGAAAGCAACGGATGGCACTACAATGCCATTCCGCATACCGACATGAAGCACGCTATCATTGAACTATCGGAATCGGAAGAAGGTCAGATTCTATGGAACACTGCCTCACTGAAGAGTTTGCTTCATATGTACCATATTGAGAATCTCAACATAGCTCCTGTAGAAATGACAGACGGTGAATATCGTTTTATGTCAAACGACAGATGGCTGCTAAACAAAATAGACTCAGTGTACAACGAGATTGACTCAAGAAACGAGTTGTCTTCGTTACAAAACAAATGGTTCTATCCTGAAACTCAGAACACGAACATTCCATCATGGATATGGAACATTCTGAACATCAGCGTCATCCTTGTCATCCTGCTTGTTTTCTTTGCTGTTTGGGCCATTTACAGGGAACGGAGAGCTATTGAAGAAGGGAAAAAGCGTACGAGAAGACTTGCCCTCATCATGCATACCAGCGGACTTAGTATCTGGCTATTTGATATCAAAGCGCGTAAATTCACTTGGCTCGACCACGACGGTGTTGCCAGTCAGCGTTACCCTATCAGTGCAATGACCAACCGTGTAGGTGAAGAAAACATGAGACGCATAGTGGAATGTTTGGATAAGCTTGAAAACGAAGAAGCAGAGACCCTCCAACTTGAAGTCGTCACCTTTGCTGAAAGCAATCCCGAAGGAGGCGACCGTATCTACGTCATCAACATGTCTGTTCTGCGTAGAAAGCACGGAAAACCACACATTATAATTGCTGTTTGTTCAGACGTTTACGAGGAGCGCAAACGCCAGCAAGAAGCATTAGAGCGTTTAAGCCGATACCGTTCTGTATTCGATACAGCATTAGTCGATATGGTATATTACGATAAAGACGGATATATCGCCGACATGAACGAGCGCGCACAGAAAACCTTCAGAATGTCGCTGCAAGAAGTGGTCAAGAACAAAATCAGCATGCAGCAGATTATGAACATTAAGGATTTTGACTATAACTCATTTGACTACTTCTATTCTACCTTATTCGTGAAGCCTGACGGAACAGGGTGTACTGCAAAAGCTGAAAATGCCATGTTCTACGAGCTCCAGTTGGTGCCCATACACGATGAGCAGGGAGCGTTACAATGCGCTTACGGTACGGGTAGGGATGTGACTGAGGTCGTCCGTACTTACCGTACTCTTCAAAAGAGTGTTGCAGAAGTAAAACAGGCCACACAGAAAGTGACCGACTATGCACAAAACATCAACTATGTGATGGGAGTGGGCGGTGTGCGCATGGCATTCTATTCTCCAAGCACCCACACACTGACCATTTTCAAAGGACTGGAAGTGATCCAACACACATTGACCCAATCGCGCTGTATGACACTGGCTCATGAAACGTCAAAAAAAACTGCCATGCGCGCACTGAACAGTATGGATGAGCTCACAAAGAACAGTATTACCGCCGACATCATGACTACACTACGGGTAAAAGGCAAAAATCTGTTCCTTCAGTTCCGCTTTGTGCCCACATTCGATGCAGAAGGAAATGTAAACGGATATTTCGGCATGTGCCGTGATCTAAGCGAGATAAAAGCGACCGAGGTTTTGCTCCAGAAAGAGACTGTACGCGCACAAGAAGTGGAAGACCTGAAGAACTCTTTCCTCCGCAACATGAGCTATGAGATTCGCACGCCACTGAATGCTGTTGTAGGTTTCTCAGAACTTTTCGAACAGGATCACACGCCTGAAGACGAACTCATCTTTATCGAAGAAATCAAAAACAATTCAGCTCACTTACTTGAACTCATCAACGACATTCTGTTTCTGTCAAGACTGGATGCTCACATGATTGAAATGAACAAGCAGCCCACGGATTTCTCACTTTCTTTTGCCAATCACTGTGAGGCAGCATGGACAGGCTATCAAAAAGAGGGAGTAAAATACATCGTTGAAAACCGATACGATCAACTGGTTGTTGACATAGACGATACCAATATAGGTCGTGTCATTGAACAAATAGTCAGAAATGCCGTTCAACACACAGACCAGGGAATGGTATTGGCTCGTTATGACTATATAAACGGCAAGCTTTTTATCACTATTGAGGATACTGGTAAAGGCATGTCTGAGGAGTTACTCTCACAAATATATGAACGTTTTACAAGCGGCAACCATAAAGGTACGGGATTAGGACTGCCCATCTGTAAGGAACTTACCGAACAAATGGGAGGAACTATAGAGATAAATTCGACTGAAGGAAAAGGAACTGTGGTATGGATTGCAATCCCTGCCACAGCAAGTGCCATCAATCGAAAAAATGACTATTAAACAGTAAGAACGGAATGAAAGAATTATCACCTATAAAGAACAAGGTACAAGGAATATATATCTGTATCATCTTACTCTGTTTTCTATGTTTGGTAACTACTGAAACGAAAGCACACCCAAGGGACAGATATCCGGAGCAAAAGCCATTGGTGGTTCTGACCAATCGTGATTTCCCTCCTTACGAGTTTCTGAACAAGGATGGTGAACCCGACGGATTCCTGAACGAGCTTATCAAAGCAATACTTGACAAGATGGAGATACCGTACATCCTCACGACAAAAGAGAACTATCAGGCCACATACTGGTTTGAAAAAGGGGAAGCCGACTTGATTATAGACCCAGTATTCGTGCCTCATCAACAGCCTTGCTACACCTCGCGCTCCATATTGGACTATTACCGTTTGAAAGTGGCAACGAATATCAATGCTACTCCTATTGAAACATTAGGTCAACTGAAGAATGCCGAGAAGCTTGTGGTAGGAGAATATGACCATGCGGGTATCAAGACATTGAAAGAACTGAGACCAGACAGTGCATTTGAGACGGTTTTGCCAAAAGAAGCATTCAGGATGGTATCTTCCGGTGAACGATACTATATGTTAGGAGGTGATGAGCCATTGAAATGGAGTATTCATCAGTTGGGACTAACAGACAGTATCGTGCTCAGTCCACTATCCATCATTGTTGGAGAATTTCATTTCGTGGCCCATGACAAAGAACTTATCGACCTCATTGATGACTACTACGCTCGTATGGACCAGAATGGTGAACTGTATCAACTAAGGCAGAAATGGTTTCATCCAGAAGAGGCCAAGAACAATCTGCCCTACACCGTATTGTTCAGCACCATCCTTCTTATACTCTTCGTGATTGGTCTTGTCTATATCAATCGTAAGCTACATAAAAAAGAAGATCATGCCAATAGAGAGACGGAGGAATTGCACCACATGATGCAACTGGCTCTGTTGCAGAGTGACTACGATGTGATGGAATACGACTTGGTAAATGACAAGATTATAAACACACATGGAAGCATGCTACCAGAAGGAGGTATCAACTTCCAACAGCTGAAAGATCATATCCATCCCGACGACAGAGAAGAGATTCTAAAAAACATCAACCTCATCAAGAAAGGAGAGTTAAAGACTTATGAAATGAACATGCGCTGGAGGTCTTTCTATCAGGACAATCCCGACGAACCCCGTTGGATATATATTACCGGCCACTTATTGAGCGAGAAAGACAGTTCTGGACAAGTAAGATACATAGTTAGCACACTGAAAGATGTCACTCACGAGCATGAAGAGGAAGAAAAGGCACGAGAGCTATCGAACCGTTTCCAGAAAATTTTCGAAACGACACTCGTAGCCATGTCGTTCTACGACAAGGATGGATGCCTCATTGCCCTGAACGCCAACATGCGAAAGTTGTCTGGCTATGACGAGGCCAGCGAAGACTCATTCTTCCACACCGTAAGACTTCAAGACGCGCCACTCTTCAAAGGCGACTTCGACCCGTCAAGTTCCCACCACCTGCATGCCTGTCAACACATGTATTATCCCGATCTTGGCATCGACAGATACATTGAGGTTAGAATTCTTCCAACCTACGAAAATGGCGAGCTATTGTATTACGTGGTCACTGCACGCGACATTACTGCCGAACGTGCCATGTATATGGAGCTATACAATCAGGAAAAAGAACTGCGTGTCTCCAATGAGAAGCGAACAAAATATGAACGTGAGCTCAGATATCTGTTGGAAAACAGTAATATGTGGGTATGGAATTCCAGTCTCACTGAAAAGAAACTTCACTTCTCGCGAACGCTGCAGAAGAATGAGTTCACACTGACCTTCGAGGAGTTTATCAATAATATCTTTGAAGAGCAGCGAGCACTGGCAATGACTACTTTCGGAAACATGGTTGGTACTGATGAGAACTTCAATATCACCCTTCATTTCAGAAGATCGCCTGTGAACCCCGACCCTCAATGGATTGCCATCAGCGGTATTCCCATGCACGATGAAAAAGGACAATTAACGGGACATTTCGGAATAGTCCGCGACGTCACCGAACTGATGGAGACGCAGGAGAAATTGCGTCAGGAAACCAGTCGTGCGGAGGATTCCGGAAAGCTGAAGAGTGTGTTCCTTGCCAACATGACTCACGAAATACGTACGCCTCTGAATGCCATCGTAGGTTTTAGTGACCTGCTGCAGGTTATTGACACGACTGAGGAACGTCGCGAATTCATGAGAATCATACGTAACAACTGCGACATGCTCATCCGACTGATTAATGACATTATTGAGGCATCTAACATGAATCAAGGGCCACTGTCTATTGAGGCCGAAGATGTTGACTTTGCCATTGCCTTCAATGACATCTGTCAGACTCTTGCCCAACGCGTGCAAGAGCCAGGCGTAGAGTTCATCGTTGACAATCCCTATAAATCATTCCCCACGCATCTGGACAAAGGCCGCCTGCAACAGGTTATCACCAATTTCACCACCAATGCAGTGAAATATACCCACGAAGGTCATATCAAGGTGGGCTATCGTTGCGAGGAGAACAAGCGGAGCGACAATGGAGAAACCTCCACAGGCATCTACATGTACTGTGAGGACACGGGAGCAGGTATTCCCAAAGACAAGCAAAAAGCAGTCTTTGACCGTTTCGTCAAACTGAATGATTTCGTACAGGGTACTGGTCTTGGGCTCAGTATCTGTAAGAGTATTGCCGACCGCTGTGGCGGACGCATTGGCGTTACTAGTGAAGGTGAAGGTCATGGTTCAACTTTCTGGATTTGGATTCCCTGCGAAACAAGCCAATTAGTTGCCCAAGATACAAGTAATATATGATAGAATAATTACAACATAATAGCCATTAATAAACCATCATGTCTATTCAAAAAAGTAAATATATGTTGGCTAATGAGCGCGACATGCTCTGGGGCCTAACCGTTACTACCATCGGCTATGAAGAGATTCAGCCTGGTGATTCCTATCCCACCAAAGGCCATGCAGATGGTTACTTCTTCGATATTGAAAAAGGCCGTTGCCTAAACGAGTATCAAATACTCTACATTTCCGAAGGCGAAGGTGTTTTTCGTAGTGCATCGACCAAAGAGACCAAACTCCATGAGGGAGACATGTACCTTCTTTTCCCCGGCGAATGGCATACTTACCATCCATCAAAAAATACGGGATGGAAGAGTTATTGGATTGGATTTAAAGGCAAGAACATGGACGACCGTGTGACGCATGGCTTTCTTTCGCCACAAAAGCCCATCTACCATATTGGATTCTCCGATAGTATTGTTACCCTCTACAAACAAGCTTACGAGGCCGCTTTACAAGAGGCCGCCTATTCTCAACAACTGATGGCGGGAATTGTCAATCATCTGATTGGCATGATGTACTCACTGGAACGCAACATTCAACTAATGTCACGCAACCAGGCACATGTGGACATGATCAACAGAGCCCGCTTGCGCATCCGCGAAGCCTTAGAGAGTCCGCTCACCATCCAACAGGTGGCTGAAGAACTTGGCGTTAGCTATAGTAACTTCCGCAAGCTATTCAAGGAACATACGGGATTCTCTCCTGCTGTCTATCAGCAAGACTTGCGCCTTCAGCGTGCCAAGGAACTGCTCACCACTACTGATATGAGTATTAAGGAAATTGCCTACCAGTTGAATTTTGAATCACCAGACTATTTCTCGGCTAAGTTCAAAATTAAAACCGGGCGACGACCAAGCGAACTAAGGAACCAGTAAGAGTTGAGAATTGAGAATTGAGAGGTGAGAATTGAGAGGTGAGAATTGAGAGGTATGATTACTTATGACTATGGTAAGTACTCGAAGCAAAACTAATCATACCTCTCAATTCTCAACTCTCAACTCTCAATTAAAAAAGCCTCTCAACTCTCAATTCTCACCTCTCAATTTATTTAGAAGAAAATTGCTCTCTCTACCCAATAGCAGGCAATACCTGCCAGATAGCCAACGAAAGCAATCCAGGTAATTTTCTTCATGTACCAGCCGAAGGTAATCTTCTCCAATCCCATGACAACCACACCAGCAGCAGAGCCAATAATCAGCATTGAGCCACCCACACCAGCACAGTAAGCCAACAACTGCCAGAAGATACCATCAATAGCCATAGCTCCTTCAGCAGCCACGGGATACATGCCCATGCATCCTGCCACCAAAGGCACATTGTCAACGATAGAAGAAAGAATACCGATAATGCCGTTCACCAAATAGTAATTTCCGGCAAACGCTTCATTCAGTCCTTCACCCATAGCTGTCAACACTCCTACTTCCTGCAGAACGGCTACAGCCATCAGGATGCCAAGGAAGAACATAATGGTTGAGAGGTCTATTTTAGACAGCAGGTCGCTCACGCGCTTGGCCATGGTGTCTTCTTCTGAAATATTATGATGGAAAATCTCGGTAGTTGTCCATAGCACACCAAGAACCAGAAGAATACCCATAAACGGAGGTAAATGGGTTATGGTCTTGAAAATGGGTACAAAAATCAGACCGCCTACTCCCAACCAGAAAATGATATTACGCTCTTTCTTCGTAAAAGCACTTACTTCAGCCACCTGCAAATTCTGATCTTTATCGAACTTTCCATTGAGCGAATACTGAAGGATGAAGGCAGGAACGAGCATTGAAACAAGTGAAGGAACAAAAATCTCGCTTAACACGCCCTGTGTAGTGATAACGCCTTTAATCCATAGCATAATTGTAGTCACATCACCGATAGGTGAGAAAGCACCACCAGAATTAGCAGAGATAACAATCAGCGCAGCATAGATAAGACGCTCCTCACGGCTCTGTACCAATTTACGAAGCACCATAATCATCACAATCGAAGTGGTCAGATTGTCAAGAATGGCTGAAAGGAAGAAGGTCATAAAAGCCACACGCCACAGCAGTTTCCGCTTTGAACGTGTCTTTAAGGTATCACGTACGAAGTTGAAGCCGCCATTAGAATCAACAATCTCAACAATGGTCATCGCACCCATCAAGAAGAACAGCGTACCAGCAGCGTCTCCCAGGTGATGTTCAATCACTTCACTGATATGATGAACCACCTCGCCTGAGGCTATCTCAGGATAATACATACCAGGTGACACCATTAAAAGTGTCCAGCACCCCACACACATCAACAGGGCTATTGCCGCCTTGTTGATCTCGGTAACGCTCTCCAATGCTATACACAGATAGCCAATCACGAAGACCGCAACAATAAAGATTGTCAATGTAGCCATTTTTTCTCTTTTTACCTTAGATTTTTAATATATGTAATGAATAATTTTGGTCGTATCATCTATCAGGTTTCATACTTTATGCCTTCTGCAATATTTCTTCTGAACGGATGCCTAAAGCTGCCATCAACGAATATCCCAGAATCTCCTGCCTGAAATTACCGCCCTCACGAGGCTGCATGCCAAACACCGTGATTCGTTTCTCGTCATCAACATTTCGCAATGCCTGACGCACACGATCATACAACTCATCAGATACGACCACCATCACGCGTTTCACATCTGACTGGGCACAAACCAATTGGAGGGTATCAATAAAGAAATCAGCTTTCGTGGTCATTTCCTCTACTGGCAAAGCGCTAATAGAAAACTCGCCTAAATGATCCTTGAAAGCTTTACCATTCAACTCTTCCGAATAATTGGACGGAGCGAAATTGTGTAAACAGCTATGGCGTTTGTCATGAATAAAGACGGCCAGAACCTCATTTACACGTTCTGTGGAGCCATCAGCTTGTGGAAGTTCGCGCATTCCGCCATCTAAAGCAACACAATCTAACCATCGGGCCATATCAGCCGGCGGGATGCGTCGTCCCAACATGCGCTCAAAATTCACTATCAGGTCGAAAGCCACCTTATCTATATATTCTGCATCGGCCAGAATAATATTTTCGCTCCACTTTACTTCATTCATGACTGCAAAGTTACAATATATTTTCTCCACGCAAACATAATTATAAATGCTTTTTCAACTAATTGACTTAAATCAATTAAAAAATCATAAATTGGAGGCGAAAAATCAAATTATTCGTATATGAATGCCAAAATACGTTTAACTTTGCAGCGCAAAAAGAAATAGAAATACACAATGAAAAGTATTTTAGAAGGTCGTCCCGCACTAAAGTCTGAGATAGAGAAAATAGCTGAAGTAGCTGGTTATCTTTGGCAAAACGGTTGGGCAGAGCGTAACGGTGGCAATATCACTGTCAACATTACAGAGTACGTTGACGATGAGATTCGGAAATTGCCTGCTATCAGCGAAGTAAAGCAGATTGGCGTTACGCTTCCCGCATTGAAGGGATGCTATTTCTATTGCAAGGGAACAGGCAAACGCATGCGCGACTTAGCTCGCTGGCCAATGGAAAATGGTAGTATCATTCGTATTCTTGACGATTGTGCAAGTTATGTAATGATTGCAGACAATCCCGTAATGCCTACGAGCGAACTTCCCAGTCACCTCACAGTACATGCTCATCAGATTGAAACAGGCAGTGGCTATAAGGCTACCGTTCATACCCATCCCATCGAGTTGGTTGCTATGAGTCACAAGCGTGAGTTCCTTGGCAAGGATGTTCTGACAAAGATACTCTGGTCAATGATTCCTGAAACAAAAGCATTCTGTCCGTTAGGATTAGGCATTGTTCCCTATACCCTTCCAGGCTCAAACGAATTAGCCAATGCAACCCTCAAAGAGTTGGAAGACTACGATGTGGTGATGTGGGAGAAGCATGGTGTTTTTGCTAAGGGCAAGGATGTGATGGATGCCTTCGACCAAATTGACGTACTTTCGAAGAGTGCAAAGATCTATATCAATGCCAAGTGCATGGGATTTGAACCAGAAGGTATGAGTGACGCACAGATGAAAGAGATGACACGTGCGTTCAACTTGCCTCGATAAGGTTTAGGCAAGTCAAAGAATTGAAAGCAAATTGAAACATATATAATAATACGGACACTCGTAGATAGGAAATCTTTTTAAAAAACAGCTACTGACTATATACACATATATAAAAAATCATTATTACTTACTATTTAATAAATAAAGGTCCTGCCGCTGTGAAGCGCCAGGGCTTTTTTTATACGACAAGAATTATGCTTTTGCTTATCTACAGCAAAGCTATCATTTTAAATTTTGGCCATTATTTTTTGAATTTTGGCCAAAATTCAAAAAATAATGGCCAAAATTTGTTTTAGTATTTATTTCACAAAGATGGTTTGGTCGCAATATTCGGTCACAGCATGACGGTGGGTTACAAAGATAACGGTTTTCTTTTGTCCACGCAGAATATTATCAAGTAGCTGTCGTTCAGTCAATGGGTCGAGAGCACTTGTTGCCTCATCCAACAGAATAATACTTCCCGGACGCAACAGTGCTCTGGCTATTGCAATACGCTGAGCCTGTCCTTCCGAGAGTCCCCCACCCTGTTCAGCAAACACAGTATCAAGTCCATCAGGCAGTTCGTCAACAAATTGAGCACAGGCCATTTGCAGGGCTTCACGCATTTGTTCGTCAGTAGCCTGCGGTGCACCCAACAAAAGGTTTTCGCGCAGCGTACCACTTAACAAAGTGTTTCCTTGAGGCACATACACAAAGTTACACCGATGAAGGGGTGAGAGTATTTGTTCGCCAACGGCTGAGGCAGAATAAATACTGATAGCGCCTTGTTGAGGGTGAATCAAACTGAGCAGTAACCTGATGAGTGTTGTTTTTCCCGATCCCGTTTCACCAAGAATAGCAGTACACGAACCTGGTTTGAAATCATAATCGGCATGCTGAACAACGGTCCTATTACCAGGCATATAACTGTAGCTCACATCTCGGAAACGGACACCGCATGGCGATGGCAACATGATTGCTTTTCCCTGTTCCTCTTCTGGGATTTCTTCCAACTCCATGAGACGTTCAGCAGAAGTAAAGACATTCACAAAAGCGGGAGCCAATTTCGTCAGATTGCGTGCAGGGCCTTGAATACGATACACTAACTGCAGAAAGGCAGTCATGGCACCAAAGGTTATGGTACCATTATTCAGGCGCACCAATCCCCAAAGGAAAGCAATCAGATAACCCAAAGAGAAGCCAGTATTCAGAAACAGATTAGAAGCAACACTGAAAATTGTCCGTTGTTTTACCCGTTCTCTCAATACCGACTGGGTTCCCTCAAGTCTGTCAAGCATCAGTTCGTCGGCCTCCATTGTCTTGACAAGCATACGATGCTGCATGGTTTCTGTCAGCAGACTCTGAACAAAACTATCACTCTCGCGCACCTTTCTACTCAGCTGGCGCATCTTTGCAACATAAAACCTGCTTCCCAAGACGAACACAGGCAGAATGCCAACCGTGATGATGGCCAACCAGGTGTCCATCTGCATCAGATAGAAGAAAGCGCCAATAAACATGGCCAGCGTAGAAAGGGTGGAAGGTAAGGTTTCGGTGAGGAAATCAATCACATGGTTCACATCAGTTTCCAGTCGGTTGATAACATCACCTGAGTGCATCGCCTCACGCCCACGCCATTCTGAGCGCAACAGTCTGGCCAGCATCAGTTGTTGCATATTGTTACGCGCCTTGATGCCTAAGATATTCTTAATCCATACGCGAGAGATGCCCAAGGCAAAATCGCATAGCGTAATGGCAGCCATCAGCCCTACAGCAGCAATCAGTTCGCCACTGCTTGCTTTCTCTTCTCCTGCTGAAAGGCCAATACCTGCGGAAGCCAGATCAATGGCCCGCTGCATGGCCCATACCATAGCCAGACTGAAAGCAACTTCCAACAGTCCGATAGTGGCATTGAGTATAGCCTGTAGGCGATTGCCTTTCCATACTCGCCATAGCCAACACAAAATCTGTATGGCCGAGTACTTACTCTCTGGAATATGGAAATAATGACGTATGCTCACTTTCAATACTATATGATTCAACAATCAACCTATCTGACATCAGCTCCCCACATCATTTTTTCGCGCAACATGGAGAAATAGCTTGTTTCACGTCTTTTCACCACTTTCACCTTGTAAGGTGCTTTCGTCAACCTAAGTGTTGTGCCTTCAGGCAGTTTACCACTACGACCGTCTATGGCCACCAGGAATGAATGGCTGCGACTGCTCACTGTCAGTTCAATCTCGGCTGAGTCTGGCAATACAATAGGACGCACATTCAGCGAATGGGGAGCAACGGCTGTAAGCAGCAGTACGCCCGTTCCTGGAACTGTGATAGGGCCACCATTGGAAAGTGAATAGGCTGTTGAACCAGTAGGTGTAGAAACAATCAGTCCATCAGCCTGATAAGTGATCAGATACTCACCATCGATAGATGCACGGATAGAAATCATCGATGCCGAGTCACGTTTCAGAATCGACACATCATTCAATGCACAATCGTAACCTTCAATGGGTTCGCCATCTGTTTCTACATGAATCAGGGCACGGTCTTCAACCGAATAGTCGCCTCGATAGAGAGCATCCACAGTATCTTCTATATCGGCAGCACTTACATCTGCCAGGAAACCGAGTCGCCCCATATTGACGCCTACAATGGGAATCTGTTTGTCACGCACACGACTGGCAGTCATCAGTAATGTTCCATCACCGCCCATAGAAACAGCAAAATCGGCTTCAAAGTCTGAACCAGTAAACGTTTCAACTTCATCCAATGAAATCAGTTCACTGCAACATAAGAAGTCATAATACTCATCATCAATCACAATCTCTGCATTGTGCTGATGCAAACAATCAACAAGCTGTTTAATGGCTAATGACTTGTGTTGCTGATAAACGTTGCCGAAAATGGCAAACCTAAAACTCTTTGTAGGCATAGTACGAAAAAGACATAATCGTTCTGCCTGCAAAATTAGCCAATTTCCCGCAAACAAACAAGAAATAGGTAGTATTTCTCAAAAAACAAAGTTCGCGTATCAAATGGAATAGTAACAAAATGGGGATAATCCCCCTGTTACCAGATTTTGCTATTTCTTGAATCAAAATTTTCATTTTCCAAAAAGTAAAATTCATAATTTTGCTGGCAAATATTACAAATTTACCTAACTATAAAATTATCAATTATGACCAAAAGAATCTTTATTTCTTTGTTATTGGCAACTGTTTGCTGGTTTTCAGCATTCGCACTGACTGTCGATAACCTTCGTGTTCAATCATTACGCAATCCAAGCGGAATTGACACATTCACACCCCAGTTTTCTTGGCAACTTCAATCGGATGATCGTGGAGTAGTACAAACATCCTACCAGCTCGTCGTCTCTAAAGATGCCGATGGTTCAAATCCCATCTACGACTCGGGAATTGTTGAGAGTAGTCAGTCGGCTAATGTCACAACGGCTCTTTCATTACAACCTGCAAGCCGTTATTATTGGCATGTCACAGTAAATGACAACAAGGGTCAGAAAGCCACCTCTACAGAGACAGCCTTCTTTGAAACCGGTCTGTTGGCTTCAGGCTGGAGTGGAGCAAAATGGATAAAAGCCACCGATCTCAGTCCACAAGACGCTGCAGAAGAAATCACCGACTATATCGTTGAAGGAAAAGTTCAAATTGAGCATACTGCTGCCGGTCTTTGTTTTGCCATGCAAGATGCCTCAAACTTTTACTTCTGGCAATTGAACATTGAGGGCGACTATCCGCGTCTGCGTCCACATGTTTGGGCAAATGGCAATCCTGCTTGCCTTGACAATATTGACCTTCGTGGCAAGGTGGCATTAAACAATACAGACGAGTTTACCCTCCGAATAGAGGTGACAGGTGCCTCACGCGCACGTACGTATATAAATAATGTATTAGTCGATGAACGAACCGGTAACTTTAAGTTTGGTCGTGTAGGCATGCGCGAAGACCATGGCGAACGCGACGGACTAGAAGAGATTGGTGTTTACGATGACATCCGCGTCAGCAAATCCGATGGCACCCCACTTTTCTCAGAAGATTTCTCATCAGGCAACAGCTTCACTGGCGGTACCCTTACCAATAATGAAAAGCTACGTGTCGTAGGTTCAAAGAACAACCATGTACTGGTATGGCAGAAACAGACAGATGACAGCAATATTCATTATGCTGTTGACTTCGACATGTATCTTGTAAAATCGGCCGCTGCCATGATATTTGCCTACACTTCGGCTAACACTTACCACATGTGGCAGATTAATTGCAACGACAACGCCAATCCTGCCGTACGCCATCACGTCTATATCAATGGCAATCTGACATGGAACGATGCACAGTTCACCCAGTTTAAAAAGTCGGATTTGGTAGGCCACAGACGCCACTACCGAATTGAAGTAGAAGGCAATCAAATCTATACATACATAGATGATATGCTGGTTGACACCTACACCGACAACACAGGTTCTGCCGTAAAAGGAGATATCGGCATGCGTGTTGACAACAATACAGGCGAAGAAGCATACTACGACAATATTGTGGTCACCGAATATGACAAGGACGCAAAGCCTACGATTACTCTTTCTGAGGATTTCGAAGCCCTTTCTTCCGACTTTTTCTTTGACGCCAACATTGAGGAACTGGAAGGTAGTCGCATGTGTCATGTAAAATCACCCAATGCCGAAAGGAAAGTGATGCAGACACGCACAAAGGGAATGCCGATGTTCCGCAAAACATTCAATATCGACAAGAAAGTGGCTTCTGCCGTTCTGTTCACCAGCGGACTTGGTGTGTATGATCTCTTTATGAACGGCCAACGTGTGGGTCACCTCCAGCCCGATGGAACTACTGTTTATGAAGAGATGAAACCAGGATGGACCGACTACCGCAAACGTGTTTTCTACAGCACTCACGACGTCACCTCTATGATGAGTGAAGGCAAGAATGCGCTCTGCGCGCTCGTCACTACCGGTTGGTGGGCAGGAGCTGTGATGCATGGCGCCTACGGTTCGCCCGAACTGGGATTCCTGGCAAAACTACTCATCACTTACAGTGACGGTTCGCAGGATGTGGTAGTGAGCGACCTTTCATGGCTTTCTTCCAAGAATGGTGCCATGAAACTGGGCGACATCTATGATGGCGAGATATACGATGCACGCCTTATAGAACCTTGGACCACTGCCCAATATGATGACAGTCATTGGAATGCAGTGAGCGAGAACGCCGATTTCAAGGGCGAGATCAACGCTTTCACTGGCGGTTATGTACTATTGCTGCCAGAGCATTTCAAACAAGTCAAGACAGCTACCATCTATGAAGGCAGCACCCCAACGGGAACAGACTTCGGTATGGCCAATGTCATCACAACTCAGCAGGGACCTGCTCCTATCACCGTAAAGAAAGGCCAATCGGTACTCTTTGACTTCGGACAGAATATTGTGGGCTGGGTAAACTTCAAGGTTAAAGGAAAATCGGGCAACCGACTGAAGATGCGCTTTGTAGAGATGCTTAACGACAATGGTTCTCGCAGTCGTGGCAATGACGGCCCTGGTGGAACGCCCTATCTTACCAACCTACGCTCTGCCAAAGCATCTCTCTATTACACCCTGCGAGGTGATGAAGACGGCGAACAGTACCACCCATCAACAACTTTCTTCGGATTCCGCTACTGCGAAATTACTCCAGGCGATGATGTTGAAATTCTGGCTATTGAAGCCCAACCCATCAGTTCTTCAACCGATGAATTGGGATCGCTGGAGACGAGCAATGAGATGGTGAACCAACTGTTCTCGAACATCACATGGGGACAGCGAGGCAACTTGCTCAGTATTCCCACCGACTGTCCTCAACGCGACGAGCGATTGGGATGGACTGCCGACACTCAGGTGTTCTCACGCACAGGCATGTTCAATGCTCACATGGAATCATTCTACCGCAAGTGGATGCAAGACATGCGCGATGGTCAGAACAACGAAGGAGCATATCCTGGCGTAGCACCAGAAAACTGGGGAACTCCCTTCGGACAGTGCGTATGGGCAGATGCCGGTATCCTTGTTCCGTACAACATCTATATGATGACTGGCAACGTTGAAGCACTTCGTGAAAACTACGAGTCAATGACCCGCTACATGGATTATCTTTCTACTCAGGTTTTCGATGGCTACAAGTACAATGGCGGTGGTCTCACATGGGGTGACTGGCTGTCGTTTGTAAATACAGACACCCGTTACATTGCAGTGGCCTACTACGGTCTTGATGCGCAGCTCATGGCTACAATGTCGAAAGCATTAAGCCAGACTCCTAACGACATCTATGCTCAGAAAGCTCAACAGTATGAGGAATTGTACCAAAACATCAAGAGCGAGTTCCGTTCACGCTATATCACTCCTACGATCCGCCAGAACACGCAGACAGCTTTCCTCATGGCCCTTGAATACAATATGCTGGAAGGCGATACTGAGATTAACACCATCAAAGACCGTCTGAGCAAGGCTATCATTCGCAACAAGTATAAGTTGAACACAGGATTTGCCGGAACAGCGATTCTGAACACCACCTTGTCACGTTTCGGCATGACTGACCTGGCCTACGACCTGCTGCTCCAACGCGAATGTCCTTCTTGGCTCTATAGCATTGACCAAGGTGCTACCACTATCTGGGAGCGTTGGAATAGCTATACACTCGAAACCGGTTTCGGCGATCCTGGCATGAACTCGTTCAACCATTATGCCTATGGTGCCGTAGGCGAGTGGATGTATCGCTATATGCTCGGTATTGAATGGGATGATCAGGATCCTGGTTTCCACCACATCATTCTTCAGCCTAAGCCCGACTGTCGTACCACCCTTCCCGAAGGACAGCAACTTATCACCAGTGCACGTGGCCACCACCACAGCAATTATGGTGACATCCGTTCTGCATGGCAGTCTGTATCACAGGACGAGTTCACTTACGACTGTACCATACCTGCCAACACTACTGCAACGCTTCTGTTGCCTGTAGCCGACGAACAGACTCCTGTCTATGAGAACAATATTGCTGTTGAAGAGTCTGAAGGCATAGAATACATTGGCTATGCTGATGGTTGCAAAATATTCCGTCTGGGCTCTGGTACCTATCATTTTACCACCCATCTGAAGATTTCAGCTATCGCCCTACCCTCCGCCGTGGAGGGTCTGGGCGCTGCCGAAACAGTCTATGACCTGGCAGGCCGCAACTTCAGCAATTCAAAACAGGTTAAAGGCATTTACATTGCTGACGGAAAGAAATACCTCAAAAAATAAGAAACACGCCAACAACCCCTTAATCCATAAATAAAATGAAAAGAATACTTATTATAGCGTTCTTGCTTCTGACGTTCAATAACGTCTGTTTTTCACTAGCAGAAGGTTGGATCAACCCTATGGTTCTTCCCGGATTGGAAGACCGAAGCCTGGGCGATCCTTACATCATGAAATATCGCGGTTATTACTACCTCTATGTGAGTGCCGGCGACCGTAACATCTACTGTTGGCGTTCAAAAGACTTGATGGAATGGTCCTCTTCCTATATCTGTTGCACCGACGAGACAACAGCTGTGGCTTATGCCCCAGAGGTAATTTATTGGAATGGGAAATTCTATATGTGTACCTCACCACGCGGTGGAGGCCACTATCTTCTTACCAGCGACAGTCCGCTTGGCCCTTTCACTCATCAGACTGGCAACCTGGGACGCGACATTGACGGATCTATGTTTATTGATGATGATGGCAACTGGTATTTCTACCATGCCAATAATGGAGGTATTCGCGGATGTACCATGCCCACACATCTGAGTTTTGGCAATGATGTTGACTTAGGCTGCTGCATCACAGGACAGTGGACAGAAGGTCCTTGTGTGTTCAAACGCAATAATCTGTATTACCTCCTCTATACAGGCAACCACGTATGGACCAATGGCTACAGAATAGACTATGCTATCAGCGATGGAGGCCCACTTAGCGGATTCCGCCCTCAAAGTGACCAGAATCCCATTCTCATCGATACGGAAACGCCTACCCACAAAGCACTGGGACACGGAACAGCCTTCATCGGTCCTGACTTGGACACTTATTTCTTCTGTTATCATAACTTACAGGACAACAAGGCCCGACGTCTGCTCAATTTTGAGCGTATTGGTTTCTCTGGCGACAAACTGATTATGACGGGTCCCACCGACTGGGAGCAAGACCGTCCTCTTGTTGCTTTTAATGACTATTTTGAACGCAGCGTGTTGGGCAGCCAATGGACGACAAACGGAGGTAATTGGCACATCATGGACAATGATCACCTGAGTCAGGACAATAGCAACGGACACTGCACAGCCATTTTCGGGGACTATTCCTACGACGAATATACTGCAGAATTTACCTTACGCGCAACTGACGGCAACGGATACTGCGGAGCTGTCTTTTCCTATCTGGATGCCGACAATTATGCTGAGGCTCGCATCAATACTACTGAAAAGAAATTGGAAGTCGTTGTCGTTGAAGATGGTTCAGAGAAAAGCAATCGTGTCATTTCGCTTCCAAAAGACTTCGACCCATCGTGCTGGCATGCCATCCGCATTGAGAAGAACGGACGGTTTACTAAAGTGTACATTGACGGCATGCGCAAATATCAGATTACGACACAGATGCATGGAGGAAAAGTGGGTTATTCTACCCAATCATCGACAGCCGACTTCTCCTATATTGCCATCAGCCCCTACGTTGACGGCAGCGGCATACTGGGTGTCAGTCTTCCTATCCCTGGCATTATATCAGCCTCTATGTGCACAGAAAAGAGCGACGACGTGCGTGCCGTTTCCTATTCTATTGGAAAGGGAAATACCAATGGCATGAAATGTGGTGCCGGCAGCAAACTGGATTATCAGGTGAACATTCAAAAAGACAATCTCTACCATCTCAGTTTAACCTACAAATCGACTACCGAGGCCCATATTCGCCTATTCATAGACGGAAAGGCCGTAACAGGAAGCCGTACACTACCCTCCACACACTCGTCAATAGTCAGCGAGCCCATCTACGACATCACACTTCCTGGCGGTAAGCACACACTGACACTTGAAGTGATTGACGGACAGCCCATCATCTGCGAATACCTGTTCAAACGCGGCGTGATCAGTCCTCATGCCATGGCCGACAACTTTGACAATGGATTCAACAGCGAATGGGGATACCAAGAAGGCTACTGGACCATTGCGGATGGTCAACTTGAGTCAACTGGTGGCTATGGTAAAATGCTGATGGGAGGGTTCGATGACATACACCTCACGAACTATACTGTAGAGTGTGACGTCATCTATACAGGCACATCCATGAATGGCGGACTGCTTTTCCGCACCACGAACGCTTCTACTGGCGGTGCTGACGACAATCCTGTATTGGGCACCGATTTCCTCCAGGGCTACATCTTCATGGCCGGTACCACATCGGTAGCATTGGGCAAGCACAATTACGGATGGCAAACCTTGGCTACAGCCAACAAGAATGTGTCGCCTACCCAGCCTCATCACATGAAAGTCGAAGTAGAGGGAGCTACCATCCGATGCTATCTCGACGATATGGAAAAACCAGTGATTGTCTATACGGATTCCAAACCATTCATCACCGGACGTGCAGGATTCCGTACCCACAACTCTGTGATACGATTCGACAATTTCTCTGTCACCCCAATGGAGAAGCCTTCGGGCATTTCTGCTCCTCGCACCTACAAGGACGGTCAGCAGACTACTTCGTCAGTTGAATATCTGTACAACTTGAAAGGGCAGCGTGTCGATCCCGACTCTGCCCTTCCCCACACCATCTACGTTGCAGGCAACCGTAAGGTGGTTTATCACTAAAACACAATAATTATCACACTCACTATCCTATAAGCTGTGGAAGGAAGCACGAAACAACCAAGACTATGATGCCAAGAATGAGCACGGCAATGGTCTTCGGCGAGCATCCTTTCCACTCCTTAAGGATAATACCCCACACATTGGAGAATACAACGTTCAGCGCCATCAGGATACAGAACGAAAGGGTTATGAGTGTAGGACTTTCCTTCAGGAATCCCTTTCCAAGAGCCAATCCGAAGAACTGTGAGTACCACAGTGCACCGGCAAGCAGACAGAACAGGAGGTTGTTGCACCATACCGACTTTTTCTTGTAGTCACCCCAGGTATTGTTCTTGTCGTTCTGAAAGAAGCAGTAAAGTGCATTGGTCATGAAGCCACCGAAAGTAACAAGCAGTGTAGCAGGCAGGGTACGGAACATTGGATCGGTAAGCTGACCGAAATTGATATCCTTACCAAATTCCAGACCTACATTGAAACAACCACTCATGAAACCGGCCAACAAGGCAATTGCCAGTCCTTTCGGGAAATTAAAGTCCTTCACCGCCTCACGTTTCTCCTCTTCAGAAAGGGCTGCCGACTTCATGGCACCTGCCACACCAATAATAGCAATACCCAACAAGGTAACAACCACGCCGGTAATCACAGCAAAGGTAAGAGAATCGAGTGCATTGAGTTCAGGGAAAAACACATTCAACAGCACTGGGCCCATGATGGTTCCAAGTCCGGCACAGGTTCCCAAAGCAATCGACTGACCAAGGGCAACACCTAAATAGCGCATGGAAAGACCGAAAGTGAGACCTCCCACACCCCAAAGGATACCAAAGAGAATGGTCATGAACACATTGAACGAGGGAGCCTCAGTGAATAATCCAAACAACGACTCGCCATCAGGAACAGCCAACAGTGCGCCAAGGAATGGCAGAAGCAACCAGGCAAATACACCTTGGATAATCCAATACGATTCCCACGACCAGTTCTTTATTTTATTAATAGGTACATAGCAACTGCTTTGGCAGAATGCGCCAACAGCAATAATCAAAAGTCCGATAATTACTTCCATGATATAAAAGGATAATAATAGATTTAATGATTCAGTTATTGATTACAAAAATACGAATAAATATATTTACCACCAAAATATTTGCACAAAAAATTATCCACTTCAGTCCCAACACTCAAGGTCAAGTTCAGGCAGTTGTGATCGATGGAACGTAGGTTCCTTGATGCCTTGACGCTTCTGTTGGCGGTAATCGTCCAACAGTCGGAAAACATATTTGGCAAGAAGTATAATAGCCACGAGATTACAAGCCGTGAGCAAGGCCATGCAAAGGTCTATGATGCTCCATACGGTATCGAGCGAAACGAGAGCGCCAAACATCACCATCACGCCGCCCGAGAAAATGCGGAACACCGTAACGGCCTTTGAATTGCTGGTCATAAAGCGGATGTTTGCCTCACCATAGTAGTAATTGCCAATCATACTACTATAGGCAAAGAGGAAAATGGCCACAGCAACGAAGGTGGCTCCCCAGGCCCCTACCTCACTCTGAAGTGCCCTCTGTGTAAGAACAATACCATTCAGCTCCGGATGGTCATAGAGACCGCTAATCAGGATGATAAACGCTGTACATGAACATACCAGCAAGGTATCGGTAAAAACGCCAAGTGCCTGAATCAGTCCTTGTTTCACCGGATGGCTCACTGCGGCTGTGGCTGCAGCATTGGGCGCACTGCCCTCGCCGGCCTCATTCGAGAAGAGTCCGCGCTTCACGCCATTCATAATAGTGGCACCGACGGTTCCGCCAATAGCCTGATTAAGTCCGAAAGCGCTTTCAATAATCACCTTGAACACATGGGGAATATAGGAAAGGTTCATAAAGATGACGACCAGAGCCAACACGAAATAGCCCACCGCCATCACTGGCACAAGTACCGAACTGACACGGGCAATACGCTGAATACCGCCGAACACGATAACCAGTGTCAGCGCAGTCAACAGCAAGCCCACCAATACTGGGTCAAAACCAAAGGCGCCCTGCATTGCTCCACAGATAGTATTTGCCTGAACCGAGTTGTTGGCCAATCCAAAAGACACAGTGATGAGCACGGCAAAAAGGAAAGCCATCCACTTGCTGTGCAGACCTTGCTGAATATAATAGGCCGGGCCACCGATGAACGAATCCTGATGATGACGCTTGAACAACTGACCTAAGATGGATTCGACAAATGCTGTGGCCGATCCCACAAGAGCCATCACCCACATCCAGAACACAGCACCAGGTCCGCCAACGGCTATTGCTGTGGCCACACCGGCAAGATTGCCTGTTCCAATGCGTGAAGCGAGTGACACTGCAAATGCCTGGAATGAAGATATGTGCTTCTCATGCCCTTTTGGTCGGTCTGACGAATCGGTTAGCAAGCGCAACATTTCGCCAAACATGCGGAATTGTACGAAACGAGTGCGGACTGTAAACCACAAGCCACATCCCACCAATGCAGCAATAATCACATACCCCCATAGGGCATCGTTCAGTTGATTGATCAAGTCTATCATAAGTATTGTGTATATGTGCAAAGGTAGCGACTTTTTACCATACTGCCAAACAATTGTTATGAATTGTAAAAAAACGGCATTCCCCCAAAAGCAGAAGAATGCCGTTCCCCAATCAATATTTCATAACTATTTATCGCTTGCTGGTTACATCCTTTTCATACTGCTGGATGCACTGGATGAACTCCTCGCCTACGGGCACGTTGTTCTTCAGGTTGAAATAGTCGAACACAGCGCCGAAAGGCATAGACTTGGCCTCTTCCATCAGAGCCAGACGCTCAAAGTACTGACCGTTGTCCTCGTACTTACGCAACTGTTCTTTGGGTTCGAGCAGTGCCTGCAGGATGCACTTCTGTGTGGCACGTGTACCAATGATGTAGGCACCAATGCGGTTGATAGAAGCATCGAAGTAGTCGAGACCGACATGGGCGCGGTCCAAGGCATCGCAGCGTACCAGTTCCTTGAACAGATCCAGTGTCTGGTCGTTCATGATGGTTACGTGGTCTGAGTCCCAACGTACGGGGCGGCTGACGTGCAGCATCAGTTCGGGCACGTACATCAGCAAGGTGCTTACGAAGTCAGAAACGTTCTCGGTCTGCTCGTAGTGACCGGTATCCAGTGTGTACATCTGCTTGCGGGTAGCGCAGTAGGCTGTATAGAAGTCGTGTGAGCCCACGGTGTAGCTTTCCAGACCAATGCCAAACAGCTTAGCCTCAAAGCAGTTCTTCACGCCATCGAGCTTCTCGGCCATGATCTCATCGAGTGAAGCAGCCAGAATTTCGCGGTATTTCTTGCGCTGAACGGGCATATCCTTTGAACCGTCATGCACCCAGATGTTCATGATACAGGGATCATTCTGGGCCTTACCCATAGCATCGGCAATGCGACGGCAGCGCTTGGTGTGTTCAATCCAGAAGTCGCGGATAGACTTGTCGGGGTTGCTCAGTGTCAGATCGCCACTCTTGGGGTGTGAGAATGAGGTTGAGTTGAAGTCGAGCTTCATGTTGTTCTCCTTAGCCCAGTCAATCCAGCTCTGGAAGTGTTTTACTTCTACCTGGTCGCGATCAACGAACTTGCCCTGGAAGTCGCCATAGATTTCGTGCAGGTTCAAACGGTGGTTACCGCCCAGCAGAGTCTTTACGAACTCAATGTCCTGACGAACCTCGTCAATGTTGCGTGCACGTCCGGGGTAGTTACCAGTGGTCTGAATACCACCACTCAATGCATCGTTGCGCTCGAAACCAACCACGTCGTCGGTTTGCCAGCAGTGCAGAGAAATCTGCTGTTTCTGCAGCTGGTCAAGTACTGCATCGGTGTCAACACCAATGGCTGCATAACGCTCTTTAGCTACGGCGTATGCCTGTTCAATCAAATTTGCTTTCATGCGTTTTAAGTCGTTAATTATTGATGAATATTATTTTTGTTGTTATTTCTCTTTTGTTAAAGGATGGTCGCATACTGTCTGCAACGGGTGGACATTATTTGACGATGCTAAGGTAGCGTTCAAAAGCGGCATCCCAGACAGCCTTGTCCTGTGGCTCATACTTCACGAGCTCAATGCTGTTGGCAATGATGGCACGCATTTCCCAGATATCCTTGACCAGACGGGCAGCCTTGGCTTGCAGCAGGATATTGCCGATGGCTGTACCTTCCTGCGGGCCGGCAAGTACGGTGGCACCGGTAGAGTTGGCAGTGAACTGGTTCAGGTATTTGTTGAGCGAACCGCCACCAATGATATGCAGCACGTCGAGACGGAAGGGAGCAAACTCCTGCATCCACTGGAACACCTGACGATAGCGCAGAGCCAGTGAGTCGAAGATGCAGCGGCATATCTCTGCCGGGGTCTCTGGCACATACTGGTTGGTATCGCGACAGTATTTCTTGATGGCTCCAATCATTGAAGCAGGAGCAGCAAACATCGGATCGTCGGGATTGATGAGCGAGCGGAAAGGCTCAACGCTCATGGCTTGTCCCTGCAGCTCGGGATGAGAAAGTTTGCGTACTTCCTCGGGCCACTCTAAGCGGCAACGCTCATAAAGCCACATGCCGCAGATATTTTTCAAGAAGCGTGTGGTGCCCTCTATTCCGCCTTCATTGGTGAAGTTGCGCTCGTAAGAAAGATCGTTGATGATGGCATCGTTCGTTTCAATCCCCATGAGAGACCATGTACCACTCGACAGATAGGCAAACTTCTCGTCCTTGGCCGGAACAGCAGCCACAGCAGAACCTGTATCATGACCGGCAACGGCTATCACAGGCACGGGGCCCAGTCCGGTGAGTCGCTGGACTTCGTCGGTGAGCACGCCAATCATTGTGCCTGGCTGAACCATCTTTCCAAACATAGAACGGGTAAGTCCCAACGACTGCAACAGGCGCTCGTCCAGCTGCTTGGTGCGTGGGTCGAGCAACTGTGAGGTTGAAGCGATGGTATATTCGCACACCTCATTGCCAGTGAGCATCCACGAAAGAGCATCGGGCACGAAGAGTATTTTCTTTGCAGCCTTGAAAGCCGAATTGCCCTCGCGCTTCATAGCGTAGAGCTGGAAGATGCTGTTGAAGTTCATGAACTGAATACCTGTCACATCATAAACCTCTTTCTTTGAGATAACATGCTTCAGGTAATCGTCCATCGCATCGAAAGTAATAGGATCGCGATATGCACGTGGGTTCCTTAATATAGCATTATCTTCGCCAACAAACACAAAGTCCACTCCCCAGGTATCGATACCTATAGAAGTAATCTCGATAGCTCGATGGGCCACTTCCTTCAGTCCACGGATTATTTCGAAATAGAGGGCGTAAATATCCCAATAGTAATGTCCGCCCTGTTCAATCAGATTATTGGGGAAGCGAGTTACCTCTTCCAGTTCAAAGTGTCCGTCTGTTATGGTACCGATAATTGTTCGGCCACTTGTGGCACCAAGGTCAACAGCGAAAAAACAATTCTTGTTTTCCATCTTTTAGGTTCTAGCTATATAAAATTAGTAATATGCTTGCAAAATTACACAAAACAGAGGTTCGCCCACATTACTATTTGATTATTTCACCTATTTTTTTGGTATTTAAATATAAGTACCGTTGCAATAGCCGTTTATTTTCGCATGAATAGAACTTCTATCAGACAATAGCAGGTATTCGGCTGAAAAGAATTATAGCTATAATTTCCCGAATTTTAGCTATAATTTTCGCAATTATAGCTATAATTTGTTTTAAAGGCATTACCAAAGAGATTGAAGAGAACGTCTATTCCATCAGAAAAAAACAACTATTGATTTGCAAAACGAAGTCATCAAGTTCTGAAAGAAACCAGTGTATTATTCTTCTTTGACAAGACTCAACCAGTAAGTAAACGGAGAAAAACAAAAAAGGCAACCATTTGGTTGCCTCTTTGTAGCGGGAGCCGGGATTGAACCGGCGACCTCATGATTATGAATCATGCGCTCTAACCAGCTGAGCTATCCCGCCATCATTGCTTAATTCGGCATTCGACAAATGGTCCAGCGGCCGTTAAGCGGGTGCAAAGGTAGTAATTAGTTTCGAAACCGCAAAATATTTTTCCAATTTTTCTTCCAATATCAAGTTTTTTTTGTACTTTTGCAGCAGCTACTAATCATATTTTTAGCATGACAACATGAAAAAACAAAGATTGGACATAGAATATCCGCTGTCAGCAGGGCAGTTAGATACTGTATGGAAACTCATCAGCACCGACCACGGGTTGGGACGTTGGCTGGCAGACAAAGTTACTGAAGAAGATGGCATCATATCATTCACATGGGGACAACCATGGGCTGATCATCACACATTAGAGGCAAACATATTGGAATGCGAAAAGAACAAACGCATTCGTTTTCAATGGGTAGAAGAGGAAGATCCTGATGCATACTGGGAGATGCGTATCGGCCAGAGTGAACTGACTGGCGAACTCTGTCTATATGTAGTTGATTATGCACAGGAGGATGAAATTGACGATTTGCGTTCTCTTTGGGATGGAAACATGGAACGCCTGCATGCCTCAAGTGGACTATAAGGTTAAAGACACTAGTGCAATAAATCGCGAGAGAGTATCATCTACATATAAATAATAATAGGAGCGGCCGGTTGGTCGCTCCTATTTGTTTTGGATATTTCTACTTAAAATTCTTTAGTTCGAAAAGAGCTGGCAATACTTTTCCTGTAGAATTATCAAAGAGGGTGGCATTATACCAATCGTTTTTCAGATTGCCGGTACAGTTATAAGCATTTGCCTCGGGGTACCACCAATACAAACCGGTGACCGAACTATGGCGTTTCAGCATCGTAATAACATCGGCCGTCAGTTTGCGTTGTCCCTCATTGGAATAAGGATAGGTTGCTCTATAGTCGAAACTGGTACCCGGTACCTCATATTTATAGGTATAGCCAAACTCAACTATCTGAATGGGCTTGTTCTTGAAATTAGCCTCCAATTGGCTGATTGCTGTTTCAAGCACGCCTATATTGCCGTGGAAATAAGGATAGTAGGACAGTCCGATGATATCATAATCCACCTTTTTTGACTTCATCTGATTATAGAAGTTCAACAACACGCCAGGTTTGGGTACACGTTCTGTATGAAGAATAATCTTTGCCTGCGGACACACCTCGCGACAGGCCTTTCCGGCATTTTTCAACAGAGTGGTAAAGCGTGGCCAGTTGGACTCACTCCCTGAATAGCAGCGATAGCCCGTTGAACCGCTCTTTCCCCAAAGCATGCCATAAGAGATTTCATTTCCCGTTTGTATAAAGTCAGGTGCCGCACCAGCTGCCACCATTTGTTCCAGACAGTCTTTAGTATATTCATAGATTTTGGTATAGAGCTGTTCGTTGGACAAGCTCTGCCATGAAACTGGCGTCCACTGCTTGGCAGGATCGGCCCAGGTGTCGCTATAGTGGAAGTCAAGAACAAGCAGCATGCCTGCCTCCTTAATACGACGTCCCAATGCCTTGACATACTCCAAGTCCTGAACAACACATTTGTCGGCATCCTGCGACGGGTCAACAAACAGGCGAAGGCGCAATGAGTTCCACCCTTGCTCTTTCAGAAATGCGATAAGGTCGGTGATCTGGGCTCCCGAGGCATTCTTATACTTTGCTTTCTGCTTCTCGTATTGAGTCAACATAGAGATGTCACCACCCACAAAGTGCAAATCGGGAACATGCATCGTAATGCTATCTATGGAAGAAACCGAATACACCTCATTGATCAGCTGACCATTGTTGGTAAACGACATGGTGGAAGCGGTCTGCGTGTTACCTTCAGAACAGATATAGAACGACTGTGCCGAAAGTGCCATCCCCACAAAAAAGGACATGAATGTCAAGAGGTATTTTTTCATAGCCATGAGTATTATTTATGTCTTAGCAAATAGTAATTGAGGGCAAAGTTAATCTATTTTTGATACAATCACACGTTTTTATATCACTTTTTTGCTCTATATCAAAAAAAATTCATAATTTTGCAACGGAAATGCAAACTAAGTACAACCTAATCACTAAAAACTTACTATTAGCAATTCTTTTATTGCTATCGGTAAGTACTTACTCCAAGTCGGGTTTCGACAGGGAGCACAAAGACATGTTCCGCACCTTCCTCTACCTTATGGAGAATGGAGCTCCTGACGAATTTCATGAACATGCAGAGAAATACGAGAAATATCTGCTTGAGAGTCAGCCCATGTCATTATATTATAAGATAAGGACCAACGAAGGTTTCTATGATGCCAGCCATCTGTTGACATTCAGAGCTCACAAAATTGCACTGGACTTGGACAGTATGATGAGCGCAAGGGGAGACACTACATATCACTATTTGGTAAGTGGACTGATGGGCGACATCTATAAGTCTATGCGCAATTTGAAGGCCGACAGCATTTACCAAGTAGCACTGGCCGAGGCTGGCGACCGCGATCCGAAGTTCTCAATGCTCGTTCATGTGAGTCTGGCCCAGGTAAATCACCTTTCAAACCCCACAAAATCTCTGGAATGGGCTAAGCGTGCCCTTGACGAGGCGGAGCGTTTGAACAGTTTTGAACACCGCTCTATGAGTTTGGGAATTATGGCTTATGTTTATTTCATGATAGGCGACAAGAATGAATTTGACATTGCCGCTATGAAATACAAGCGAGTAAAAGACGAATTCAAAGTTCTTGAAGAGAACAGAATGGTTGGCCAGCAACTGTTGGACACTCGTTACGACATACTGATTGAAGTAGCCAAATTAGGATTCAACGGTGATTTCGACGCAGCGCTGAAACTAACCGAAAACAGCCATCTGAATGTTGACAAGCAATTGGTAATCTACCGTCTGCACGGCTTGGAAGGAAGCTATGAAAAAGACAGCTACATCAAGAAAATTACCAATTGGTTTATTGGACTTACAGCTTTATACATTTTTGTATATATTATGGGGCGCCGCAGACTGATGAAGAAAATATGGAAGCGTAATGCCGAACTGAGAATAGCTCTCGAAAAGGCTGACTCCGCTAATCAGATGAAGACAAACTTCATACGCTCCATGAGTCATGAGATCAGAACGCCCCTGAATGCGATCAACGGTTTTACCCAATTACTTTGCGACCCAGAATTTGAACTCAGTGACGAAGAGAAGCTCGATATGCAGAAACGTGTCACCTCGAATACCGAAACCATCACTATCATCATCAACGAACTGCTGGAACTGGCTGCCGGTGAAAGTGGCACCCTCGATTTGAACGATCTTAGCCCTGTCAACATCAACGATGTGTGCAGAAAAGCCAAGAAAGAAGCCGAAGAGCATAATGAGAATAATCTGCAGATAGTGTTTACTACAGAGATTGGTGACGACTTTACTATTAAGAGCAACGAAGAGACGATTTTGCAGATTCTGAACAAGATTACCAACAATGCGCAGAAGTTTACCAAAGAAGGTAGTGTTATTCTTCATGCCTCGCGCCACGATTCAACTTTGGAAATTAGTGTTACCGACACTGGTATTGGCATACCTGAAGACAAGCAAAAGAGTGTTTTTGACAATTTTGTAAAACTCGACGAATTCTCAGAGGGTGTAGGACTGGGCCTGTCTATCAGTATTCGTCTGGCAAGGTCGCTTGGAGGTGATATCAGTATCGACCCGACATACAAAACGGGCAGCCGCTTTATATTGCAACTGCCCATTTGCTAATTCCTCGATTATTGATTATTAATTGAGAATTGAGAGTTGAGAACTGAGAGGTATGATTACTTATGACAATGATAAGTCCACATAGTAGAACTATTCATACCTCTCAATTCTCAACTCTCAATTCTCTTATTATTTGTGCCTATTGGCTCGCTGTTCACGATACTTAGCCTTCTGTTTGGCTGAACCGCTGCCGTGAGCACCAGTAATGTATTTCTTTTTCTTGGCTTTGGTTTTCACTTTTCCTTCGTTAGGGTCCTTACGTTCCCCACCGCGACCGAAGTTAATACCATTCTCAAGAATTGTCTGGAAATCGTCCTCTCTACCCATAATAATCTATTTTTATGATTAGTAAACTAACCACTCCCCTCCCTCACAGGGAGGGGTTGGGGGAGAGTCTTTTAATTCTATTATTAATGATGGAACAAGCGCACGCCAGTGAATGTCATGGCAATGCCGTACTTGTCGCAAGTCATAATCACATGATCATCACGCACAGAGCCACCTGCCTGAGCAATGAACTCAACACCACTCTTATGGGCACGCTCAATGTTGTCACCAAAGGGGAAGAAAGCGTCACTGCCCAGAGAAACTTTCGTGTTCTTGGCAATCCACTCCAGCTTTTCCTCACGTGTCAGTACTTCAGGCTTTGTCTTAAAGAACTGCTGCCAAGCGCCATCACGCAACACATCATCATGTTCATCCTCTGAGATGTAAACATCAATAGTATTGTCGCGGTCAGCACGGCGAATACCGTCAATAAATGGAAGATTCATTACCTTCGGATGCTGACGCAACCACCAGATATCGGCTTTCTGACCAGCCAGGCGAGTACAGTGAATACGACTCTGCTGTCCGGCACCAATACCAATGGCTTGACCATCCTTCACATAGCACACAGAATTAGACTGTGTGTATTTCAGTGTGATCAAGGCAATCATCAGGTCGCGGCGGGCCTCATCGCTGAAAGTTTTGTTTTGAGTGGGGATATTCTCGAAGAGTGCAGGATCGTCCAAACGAATTTCATTGCGGCCCTGTTCGAAAGTAATACCATACACTTGCTTACGTTCGATAGGCTCAGGACGATAATCGGTACTCATTTTGATTACATTGTAGGTTCCCTTGCGCTTGTCTTTCAAAATCTGAAGAGCCTCGGGAGTATAGTCAGGAGCAATGACACCATCGCTCACCTCACGTTTGATGATCAATGCAGTTGTCTCATCACAGGTATCGCTCAGAGCGATAAAGTCGCCATAGCTCGACATACGGTCGGCACCACGGGCACGAGCATAAGCACAAGCGATAGGTGAATCGTCCAATCCTTTGATGTCGTCAACAAAGTAGATATGCTTCAATGTGTCGCTCAAAGGCAAACCGACAGCTGCACCGGCAGGGCTTACATGTTTGAACGATGCTGCTGCGGGCAGGCCCGTAGCCTCCTTCAGTTCGCGCACCAACTGCCACGCATTCAGCGCATCCAGGAAATTAATGTAGCCAGGACGGCCGTTCAACACTTCGAGGGGCAACTCGCCCTCGTTCATAAAGATTCGGGAAGGTTTCTGATTCGGATTACATCCGTACTTCAGTGCTAACTCTTTCATCGTGCTATAAAGGGATAAATCTTTTCGCTTGCAAAGGTACATAAAAATATCGACTTCCTGCTTTAAGTAAATATTTTTTAATTACCTTTGCACTCGTTTTAGTACAATCAGGAATGGAACGTAAACATTTTGCACTGAAGAAATTAATGGAAGCTGTGGAGAAGGAATTACTTCACAAGCCCAACAAGAAAACACTAGACCGTTTGTCTATGCTGGCAGGATTCCAGAGTTGGGAAACATTTCAGGAAGCACTCCACGGCGATGCCGATGCGAGAACGAACTACAGGGAATAAAGCATCATTTTCCTCTGTTAAAGCAACAAAATCAAGAAACAGAAAAAAGGCGTTGCCACATGGACAACGCCTTTTTTCTATTCTTTAATCTCAGAGGATTATTCAGCAGCAACATTACCTGAACGCTTCTCCTTGATACGGGCAGCCTTACCCGTGAGCTTGCGCAGATAGTAGAGCTTAGCGCGACGAACTTTACCTACCTTGTTCACCTCAATGCTATCGATGTTGGGAGACTCCAAGGGGAAGATACGCTCTACGCCCACGGTACCTGACATCTTACGAACGGTGAAACGTTTCTTTTCGCCATGACCAGCGATTTTGATAACTACGCCACGATAGAGCTGGATACGCTCTTTCGAACCCTCGATAATTTTGTAAGCGACAGTTACAGTGTCACCAGCTTTGAAACTGGGGTGCTGCTTGCCGGTTGCAAATGCTTCTTCAGCAACTTTAATTAAGTTCATTGTACTTAAAGTAATTAAATTTGTTGTATCGTTCCAGCGCAACATAACAGGCAACTCTCCTATCTTCCTGCCAGCGATTACGCGGAAAGCGGCTGCAAAGGTACAAAAAAAAGTGAAAAGCAAAAAGTGATTAGCAAAAAATATTGCCTAAAACACATTTTTTTTGTACTTTTGCATGAAATATACAAATCAAAATGAGAATAAATACTTATCTAGGCGCTGCTGTAACAGTTATATTTTTTCTAACGGCTTGTAGCTCACACTATCAACTATCAAGCATAAGTCATCAGCGCATCGTAATAGACAAGCGCTTTGATGCCAATCCCGATATGCAGGCTACGGCTTTTCTTTCTCCCTTTAAACATGTAGTAGATTCAGTTATGGGTCCGGTTGTGGGTATAGCAGCCCACAACATGGAAGCCGACCGCCCTGAAAGTGACCTTTCAAATCTGATGGCCGACATTCTGATATGGGCTTCAAAGGATTATAACGAACATCCCGCCATAGGTATATATAATATAGGTGGAATCCGTGCTGCCTTGATTCGTGGAGAAGTGACCTATGGTGACATCGTAAATATTGCTCCATTCGAGAACAAGATATGCTTCCTTACGCTGACCGGTGAGAATCTGCTTGAGCTATTCAGACAGATAGCTGCACGCTATGGCGAAGGTGTGAGTCACGGCACCGAGCTGGTGATTTCAACAGAGGGAAAGTTGCTTTCAGCCAAATTAAACGGCAAAGAAATTGACCCCACAGCTGAATATCGTGTGGCTACGATTGACTATGTGGCTCAGGGAAATGACGGAATGAGTGCTTTCAAAAAGGGCACCAATCTGGTTTCACCGCAAGAAAGCAAGAACAACACTCGATTCATCCTTATGAATTATTTCAAGATGAAGGCTGCTAAAGGCGAGTCTGTCAGTTCGAAAACAGAAGGAAGAATCGTTGTCAAGTATTGAGAATTGAAATTGAAAAATGAAAAATGAGAATTATGTTCAGACTTGCATATCATAAAGGTTTTAGAAGGGGAGTTGTCTACTCTTCGCTTATGTGGGGACTGATGTGTGGTACCCCGAATACACTTTGGGCACAGAAAACACTGACCATTCTGCATTCTAACGACACACACTCAACCATCATGCCCTTGAACGCCAATCTGGCTGATACCACCCTGGCTGACCGTGGCGGATATCTGCGCCGTATTGCCATGCTAAAGGAAGAACGGCAGAAAGTACCCGATTTGCTACTCTTCGACAGCGGTGATTTCTCACAGGGATCAAGCTACTATACAATGTTCAAAGGCGATGTCGAGGTAGGACTGATGAACCAGATGCACTATGATGCAGCCACTATTGGCAACCATGAGTTCGACTTCGGACTGGACAATATGGTACGACTATTTCGCATGGCCAATTTTCCCATTGTATGCTCAAACTACGATTTTGCAGACACTGAACTGGCAAAGATTGTAAAGCCATACATTGTTCTGAAACGCCAAGGGCTCAAAATTGGAGTCTTTGCTCTCTGCCCTCCCCTCGAAGGCCTGGTAAGTACGAAGAACTATGGACCGCTAAAATATTTGAATCCCAGTGAATGTGCACAGAAGATGATTGACATTTTGAAAAAGAAAGAGAAATGCGATTTTGTGATTTGCCTGAGTCATTTAGGCTGGCAGAACTCTGAATTTCCCTGCGACAAAATGATTCAGGAGACACGCGGTGTTGACTTGGTGCTTGACGGACATTCACACACCTACTTAGAAAAGCTGGAATATGTGAACGATTTAGACGGCCATCCTGTTCCAGTCAACCAAAACGGCAAGCACGGTGCCTTCATTGCTAAGATGCAACTGACGTTCGACAAGAAGTAATTCAACAACGACTTTTTTCCATTTCAATATACCCACCGAGAAAACAAGTATCTACAGGGTAAAAACAATTTAGGCTCCAAACCAATCGTTTGGAGCCTAAATTATTATCGTTAGCAGGCTCCAAAGTAACCTTTGAAACCTGCTAATTATTTGCATATTATTTGAACCAGTCTGCAGTCCAGATATCAAGCTGTTTCTTGTCCTTATTCACTGAGGGAACACAAACGAAGCTTACCTTGTCATCCTTCTTAACATTCAGGTAGAAGAAGATGTTCTTACCATCATATTTTGAAGTTGACTTATGGTTCAAAGCGAAGGTGTTCGTTCCGTCTGTCACCTTACCAGCATTCTTCACCTTGCTAAAGATAACATCGATATCCTCTTCAACGGTAACGTCCTTCACACGGATGAAACGGCTTACATACTTATCGAAATTAGCAGCCAACTCAGCCAGCGATACGACAGTAGCCTCTGGAGCATCACCATGTTTCACGGTAGCCATCTCGGTAAAGAACTCGGTAGCCTCAGGCAGACCGTTATATCCGTAGCCGCTGCCATAAACGCCACCATTAACAATATCGCCAACCTTCAGGCTCAAAGAGCTATTATAGATTAACAAGCCACCGGTAGCATCCTCGATAAAGGTGTTTGAACCACTCTTATAGGTCACCTTAGCATCCTTCAAAGCTACGTAGAAACGATAAGGATCGTTCTTAGTGGCACCGACAATATTCTGAGCCATTGAACTCAGAGAAGCGTTCTCACTATTGTCAAGTTCCAGATCCAACTGCTTTACAGGGATAATCAGACGTGTTTTGTCACTGCCCTTGGTGCTTTCAAAAATCAGATTGCCAGAACGGGTAGCTCCGGTTGAGTTTTCCTCAGCCTTGACACTGAACACATAATTACCTTTCTCATCAACGGTGAAACCATTATGAGCGAATGAAAGCCAGTCGCAATCAGTAGAGAATTGCAGTCCCTCTCCTTTCTGGGTAATAACAAAGTCGAAGGTTCCAGCAGCTTTCTCAATAGTCTTTGATGCTGATGCAGACTTAAGCAGTGCCTTCTCGACCTTGATAACCTTCACATCAACCAACTCGATGGTTGAACCATAGGTAGTGCGAGGACCTTCAATAGTTACCACATCACCCAATTCGATGTTGTATCCATTTGTGGCATTGTCGAGAGGATTGCTCTTGGTGTTGCCATTCTTATCGAGCGTACCATATACATATACACTGTTACCCTCGTCGTCAGACAGATACCAGTTACCATATACAGTACTGGCAATTGAAGATACAGAACCCTTCACACGATAGGTCTTGCTGTCCACACCATTCAACACATCCTTAACAGTAACAACAGGAGTTTCTGAAGCCGAAGCAGTCTGAGCAACAATAAAGTTCTGATATTTATTACCAATCTTCAGACGAATAGCAATTTCACGAGAATCAGAAGCAGCTTCAGCACTGAAAGTCACCTCGGTCTTACCGGCAGAACCACTGCTGGGAGTAATCGTCACCCAGTTATTATCCTTGGTCTGCATCTGAGGAGTGGGTACGTTATATTTCACAACACCCTTCTCGTCACTGAGCGAGTCAGTCTGAACATCAACATCGAAGTCGAAGGTCCAGTCAGCATTGGCATCAATTACAATCTTCGTTGAACCACCTTCAGCAGCAATTGTCACATATGACTGTGACACTTGCAGTTCATCCATGAAGGTCTTATCATCGTCGTCAGAGCAGCTCACCAGAGTGAGAGCTGCTGCAAACGACAGGAACATATATTTCAATTTCATTGTTATCTCCTTTCTTTAATTATTTGAACAATTTTGAACCATCAAACATGTACTTCACACCCACGCTGGCATACCAGCACTGGCCAATAGCATGATTGAGTTTCCATGTCTCAGTATCACCGCTGATGGCGGCAGGAGTAGCGAATACGGGATATCCCTCGCTATCGGTACCTTTGCATTCAAGGATGCGTGCCTCAGTGCCAATCTCAGGATTCAGGAATTTCATCACGCCCCATTCAGAGTTGAACAGATTGAGCACATTCTTTACATCGAAACTCAACTGGATGGTGTTCAGCGTATTACCCACCTTCAGATTGAAGTCGTGTTTGTAGCTGAAGTCCAGACGGTGAACCCAAGGAGAGTAAACGCTGTAAGCCTCAGCATACTCACCCTGATGATCCTTCAGGTAGTCATCATTATGAACATAGTCCATGAAGCGAGTCTTATCATCCTCTGATACGAAGCGGAACTGGTTGTTTGCCACCTCCTGATCGGTAGGAATATAGAGTGCATCATACTTGTAGCCATCGTGGTTCATATCGTCAACCATCATGTAAGAGTAGTTGTAGCCACCGCGCCAGCCTTCATAAATAAGGCTATAGTGGTTGTTGCTCTTATCGTGGAATGTAGCCGAAGCCACCAGACGGTCGGGAGTAACGAACTGTGAGTTGTGCAACTTGATGTTGTTAGGACCTTCGCTGGTAGGAACATAGGTAAAGGCAGACTCAGCAGCTGAACCGGGCATACCAGTGATTTCCTTTTTCACGGTGTGAGTATAGGCTGCCATCAGTGAAATCCATTCAGCAGGCTGTGCGGTAACAGTTACGTTAGCTGACCATCCATAGCCCTTGCTGGTATTCTCAAGCATGAAGGCTTTTGTCTCGGTACGATAGCCGTCGGGATAGATAGGACGATTGTCAATGCCATTGAAACGAGCGAAACCGCCAACAGAAGGAATGCTCCAGTCAGAGAGGCAAACATCATTAATAGTCTTGTTGAAGATTCCCTCAACAGTAACAGACATGGGGAAGTTAACAGGCAACTGGTAGTCAATAGCCAAAGAGGTCTTCCACACCTGAGGCATCTTGAAGTCTGGATCAACACCATTCACAGCAGAAGGAACAGTACCATCTTCAGGAACAATAGTGGTAGGATAGCCCAAAGAGAAGAGTTTCTCCTTCAAAGCAGCTGTTGCAAGAGGACCACCTCTGAACTCATCCATAGTAAATCCTTTCTTGGCTGCATTGGCAGCGTTGATCTGTGCCTGATATTGTACCATACCGCCATTGGTAGGCATGTTGGTAAAGAATACCAGAGGCAGACGACCTGAGAACAAGCCGGAACCGCCACGTACTTTCAGCACCTTGTCGCCAAACACATCGTAGGTAAAGCCAACGCGAGGAGAGAAAGTATAGCTGTTTGAAGGCCATTTACCAGTGTCGATATGACGACCGTCATAGTCAAGATCATAAATAGCCTGATTGGTCATCAGGTCACCATTATCAAAGAACAGACCGTCAACACGCAGACCGAATGTCAGTTTCAGATTGTCGGTAATGTTCCAATCGTCTTGAGCATAGATACCAGCCTTATTGAACTGCACACGTGCTGCGGGTTTTGACTCACCGTTATAACCATAGGTAAGACACACAATTTCAGGAGCAGCATTGAACATTGTAGCGGGATCGTCGTTCCAAGCATAGCGATAGTATCCGGTACCGTTACGCATGTACTGGTTGTCGGCCATCTGATGCTCGTAAGTTACACCAGCCATAATCTTGTGCTTACCCATGTAGTAGGTCACATCGTCCTTCACGTTCCAAATAGTGTTGTGAACGGCGTTGTTGTAGGTAAACAGCTCATAGCCCAATGCCATATAGTTGTTATCGTCCTTGGTGATATCGATGAAGGGGAACTCGCTTGAGTCAGTATCACGGATATCATCGAGTTTTGAATAAGTGAACAGCAGCTGGTTTGACAGGTTCTCAGTGAAACGGCTGTTCAAGTCGGCAGAGAAAGAGTAAACCAAGTTGTCCATAGCATACATAGAATTGGCGAACGACATAGAGTACTGTGAAGTACGACCGCCACTCATACGAGTACCGCCATCCATTGAACTGGCGTTAGGAGAGTTCCACAAACGGTTCTTTGTATAGTTATAGCGCAAAGCCAAGTGATGCTGATCGGTGATATTCCAGTCCAAACGAGCCAACAGTTTATAGTTGGTTTCATCGGCAGGGAATGAGGTATAGCTACCTGTGTCGTAACCGTATTGAGCAGCCATATAGTCAGAAACCTTCTGAAGGTCGCTCAGCTTAGTGCGAGAAACATAATTTTCTGCATCAGCATTACCGTCCTCAGAACCACGCCAACGGTTGGCAATGGTAGGAATCTTTGACATTTCGCCATTCACGAAGAAGAACAGCTTGTTCTTAAGAATCGGGCCGCCGAGAGTAAAGCCATAAGTGGTATTCTGGTCTTTCTCGCGTGCACCGCTGATCTGCTCGCGCTCAATAGCATCGCCACGCATATTCTCATTGCGGTGATACACATAGGCACTTCCCTTGAAGAAGTTGGTACCCGACTTAGTGATTGCGTTAACGCCACCACCAATGAAGTTGGTCTGACGAACATCATAGGGAGAGATAACCACCTGTACTTCCTCGATAGCATCAAGAGAGATAGGGTTACCACCACCAGGCAACTTATCGTTCAAACCAAAGTTGTTATTAAAATTGGCTCCATCGACCGTGAAGTTAGCTGTACGACCGTCAGAACCAGCAAAGCTCATACCATTGCCTCCATAAGGAGAAAGGCGGGTAATGTCGGTAAGACTCCTCGTCACTGTAGGAACAGCTGAAATCTGTGCTGCAGTGATGTTGGTTGAAGCACCGGTCTTTTCACCGGTGAACTTTGTTGCCTTTCCGCTGATAACGATTTCTGCCAATTCATTAGCATCCTCAGTCAGCCATGCATCAAGGTGATAAGTCTCACCCAACTGAAGCACAATGTTCTTGAAGGTTTTCGACTGGAAACCAATGTAGCTTATAGTAACCACATAAGGGCCACCAGTACGCATACCTTGAATAGTAAAACGTCCTGCAGAGTTTGTCACTGTAGCATAGCGTGTACCTGATGGCTCATGTACTGCCTGCACAGTAGCACCAATGACTTCCTCGGAAGTTTCCTCGATTGTCACCTTACCTGCCAAACTAGAAGTTGTGATTTGCGCCATTGCCGTTAGCGAAAGCGTTAACAGCATGGACACCAGAAAAAGCAATCTTTTCTGCATAGTGATTTAGAAAAAATGTTTAGTTTATAAAATACGGTGCAAAATTAATTAAAAAATCTGATACGACATTATTTAAGGTAAATAATCGTATCAAATAAACACTTTTTAAATTTAAAAAGGCTATAATTTCCCGTTTCTATTCAACCTTAGCGCCACCACCTTTAGTAAAGGTTATTACATGACGCTTCAGCTGTTTGGTCTGATGATCAAAAATCAACTGCGGATTATAATGTTTTCCGCCAACACGCAATTCAAAATGCAGATGTTCAGTGGTAGCCCTACCAGTACGGCCTGTCAAAGCTATCACTTGTCCTGCCTTTACCAGTTCGCCAACGCGGACAAGGTTCTTGGAATTATGGCTATAAAGGGTTTCCATCCCGTTTGCATGACGGAGAACAATACAATTTCCATAGCCGGCAAAGGGCTGTGACATTGTTACCAAGCCATCAAAAACAGCATAAATCTTATCGTTGGCTTTCGTTTTGATATCAACGCCCGAGTGACCACGCCTTCCTCGTCCGCCATACGGACTAATCACCTTTGCACCCGAGAGTGGATAGCACCAGGCAGAATCAGAAATCTCCGACAAGTCAACAACAAGTTTTTTCCCTCCATGAAAGGGATCCATTTTCATGCGTTTCAAGCTGTCTATCTGTTCTTCAGCCAGTTTCTGCATGGTCACTGTAGGAGGCGCTTCTACAGGTATGGGAAAGGGATACGTGCTCGTAGAGAAGTTCCCTTGCGAGCAAGCTTCGAGTGCTATGTAAACACAGACACAAAACAGCAGTATTCCTTTCAGCCTCATCGGTTATCTTATCTTTAAGAATTTCTAATTAAATTTCATCCAAAAGGACTTTTAGTCCATATAGCAGATGACATCTATTCCTCAACGTACTCAAAGTCTTCGAGGTCTTCAACATCATCAAAATCCTCGATTTCATCGTCGTCGAGGTATTCAATATCATCCAATTCGCCTTCGTCTTCCAACTCAGCAGCGAAAGTGGTCATATCCTTATCGCGGTGAACCAGTGTATCTTCAGCAGTAATAGACTGAAGTTTGTTGCTCTCAGCATTCAACTCACGCCATAGTACGTCTTTCAACTCCTCGAGTCCAAAGCCGGTAACAGCCGAAATGAACACCACAGGCAAGTCATCGGGCAGTGTTTCCTTCAGCATTTCCATCAGCTCTTCGTCGAGCAGGTCACACTTCGTAACTGCCAGCACACGATGTTTGGAAAGCATCTCAGGATTGAACTGCCGCAACTCATTCAACAGGACTTCATACTCATGCTTGATATCATCCGTATCACCAGGCACCATAAAGAGCAACAACGAGTTGCGTTCAATATGGCGCAGGAAGCGCAGCCCCAGTCCTTTTCCCTCTGCAGCACCTTCAATGATACCGGGGATATCAGCCATCACAAAAGACTTATTGTCACGATAGCCTACGATACCCAACGAAGGCTCCATTGTGGTAAAAGGATAGTTGGCTATCTTTGGCTTGGCATTCGACAGCGATGACACCAGTGTTGACTTACCAGCATTGGGGAAGCCCACGAGACCAACATCGGCAAGGAGTTTCAATTCCAGAATAATGGTCATCTCCTGCATCGGCTCGCCCGGCTGTGCATAGCGTGGAGCCTGATTGGTGGACGTGCGGAACTGGAAATTACCCAGTCCGCCACGACCGCCTTTCAATAGCATAACTTCTTGTCCGTCATAGGCAACATCGCAGACAAACTTTCCCGTTTCAGCATTATACACCACAGTGCCTGGCGGTACATCGACATACACATCTTTTCCATCAGTACCATGACACTTGTCGCGCCCGCCATTTCCACCATGTTCAGCAAAAATATGGCGTTCGTATTTCAGGTGCAGCAATGTCCAGTAGTTATGGTTGCCACGTAGAATGATACTACCACCCTTACCGCCGTCACCACCGTCGGGACCGCCATTCGGGTTGTATTTCACATGGCGAAGATGCATACTGCCCTTACCGCCCTTACCTGAGCGGCAATAAATTTTTACGTAGTCTACGAAGTTACTTTCCATTAATTCGACATTTACCAGTAATACTAGTTGAACTAGATATTATCAACTACTTTACAAATATCAGCAAAGATTCTATCCAATTCACCCAGGCCATCAATGTGGAAGTGCACGCCTTCTTTCTTGTACCACTCGATGAGGGGAAGGGTCTGAGAGTGATAGACAACGAGACGCTTCTTAATGGTCTCTTCATTGTCATCGGCACGTCCGCTCTGCTGTCCGCGCAGAATCAAGCGCTTCATCAGTTCATCTTCGGGAACGTCAAGTTCAATCATAGCGGCCACCTTGTCGCCACGCTCGTTGAGCATCTGCTTCAAGGCCTCTGCCTGTGGAATAGTGCGAGGGAAACCGTCAAAGATAACTCCCTTGCTCTCACGTCCGAAGCTATCGTAAACAGAAGCGAGAATATTTACCATCAGTTCATCAGGAATCAGCTGACCTTTTTCAATATAGGCAGCTGCTGTCTTGCCCAGCTCTGTTCCTTTTTTAATCTCACCGCGAAGCACATCGCCTGTTGAGATATGATTCAAACCGTACTTTTCAATGAGTTTGTCGCTCTGTGTGCCCTTTCCTGAGCCGGGAGCGCCGAAGATTACAATATTCTTCATTGTACTTTTAGTTTTTGTTTTATTAATATGGTTGTTACTATTTATACGTTATCCCGTATTCTATTCATTTATTCTGAAACGAGTGTGTAAAGATCTTTCAGTCCACGACCCTGCTGATCGTAGTCAAGACCGTAACCGAGAATAAAGTCATTGGGAATTTCAAAAGCCACGTAGTCGAGCTTCAAATCCACATTCAGTTTCTCAGGCTTAAAGAAAAGTGTACACACTTTGATTTCTGCAGGATTACGTGTTCCCAGCGACTCTATCATCTGCTTGATAGTGAGTCCTGTTTCAACGATATCCTCCAAAATGATAACTGTACGTCCAGACAAGTCCTCGTTAATACCCATCACTTCCTTAATTTTTCCCGTTGAGGTTGTTCCCTGATAGGAAGCCAACTTCACGAACGATATTTCACATGGGATAGTCATCTCGCGCATTAAGTCGGCTGCAAAAATAAAAGCGCCGTTCAATACTGCGAGAAAAAGGGGATTCTTTCCTTCTAACTCAGAAGATATTTGCTGGGCCAATTGCTTTACGCGCCACTTAATCTGCGCCTCTGGCATTGAAGTTTCGAAGGTCTTGTCCTTAATTGTTACTCTGCTCATAATTACAGACTATTTATATAATTTGGTGGCAAAGTTACGAAAAAAGGTTGTAAAGAACAACGGATTTTGGAAGATTAACGCAGATTGCTCGTAAATAAAAGGCAAGACGGGGAAGAATGAGGATGTACAATTTGGAACTTAACGCAAATTGGGGAGGATTGGTGAAGGAGTTAGGTTGCCAAATCGTAACCTCATTTAGCCATCTCCTTCATCTTTGTAACAAAGTTATTGAAGCTCGTCAGCAGTTCTTCGACGAGCGAAGCGGCAAGCCGATTACCTCGTAGGTACTGCGCTCAATTCAAGGAAACAAAAACCTAATGTCTGCCGAGCTTGCTCAATCAGAAAGCAGACAAGCATCTTTGTGTGGCACTCCACAGAAAAGTGCGTATTAGGCTACACCCTTCTATAGAACATCATTGTGGAATTGCAAGCAGAAATTAATGCGAAATGATACCATATCAAGAGAAAAGACCGCTCTTTTTCTTAATTTAGTTCACGAATTATTGTATACACAATATTTTTGATTATATTTGCGCACAGTAAACTCAATGTCGGGCAAGAATAACTAAAAGCAAATGGGAATTCACAAATATAACAGGCTAAAGATTGTTTTGGCTGAGAAAGAAAAGACTGGCACATGGCTCTCAGAGCAGATGAGCCACAGTATCAGTACTGTTTCACGTTGGATGACCAACCGCTCGGCCCTCTGGGACGCTTGCCAAAGCAAGAAGGTGCAGCCCTCCGTGAAACCGCTCGGCTTTGCCGCTTGCCAGAGCAAGAACTCTATGAGATTGCACACCACCTTGATGTGGATGTGAGGGAGTTATTGGTTTCGTCAAAATAAGAAGGTGAAAAAACATAATAATAGTTAGTTAAAAGCGCAAAAACTATGGTTTCTTTAAATTTTAGTCATTCTAAAGATATTTTTATATTCACTTTGAGCAAAATACGTGAAGTATATAGGTGGAGAGAAACTTTAAGAGTCAACTCTTATGCTGTTTATGATGCTGGTAAAGGCTCTATGAAAATACTAAACTATGAAATGATATATACTTCAAAATATATTCCGGAATTAGATGCTTTTCTTTGGAGTCAAGGTGAATTAGCTGTTGCAAAAGAAAATGGAAAGACATTATTGATTGATGCAGAAGGACATACATACCCTTATGATATGGATTATGATGCTAAAATCAGGAAAAGTGCTTTTCCCTATGAGAGGGATTTTAAAACAGAAAAAGTGAACACAAGCGTTTTCCCTCCTATTCCTATTGTTGAAAACAATGATGATTTTGACAATGTAATAACTGAACAAAAAAAGATAAGAATAGAATCAAATAGTATTATTTGGGAAGACGGGAGTGTGATTGAGACGCAATATCAACTATGTGGCTTGATTGGTAATGTTGTTATATGTTACAAACATGTTTCTAATGGAGGAGATTGGAAACATCAACTGTATGGCATCTGTGATATAAATGGAAATATATTATATGAACCAAAATTTACATATATTTGTGATGCAAAAATGGATGGAGATTATATTTTTGTAATTGATAATCACAAATGTGGATTATTAGATTATGATGGAAAAGAACTTATTCCTGCACATTATATGTATATAGATGATTGCGATGGTAATATTGCCATAGTGGATCATGGACTCAAATTAATTGACGTAAGGAACCAAAAAGAACTTTTTTCCATTTTTGAAATAAACAAGGAAGAGGATGACGAGGATTGTAATTATTTTATGAAAAAAATTGTTAATGGATGGATTAGAGTTTTAAAAAGCTATTATGCTGATGATTCTCCAATAGGATTAGTGAAGGCTGATGGAACATTTTATAGCTTTCGCATGAAGGATAATCGATGGTGGTTAGATAGTTCACTATCAAGAAATGGAAAGAAATACAATCATATGGGAAATACATTTCGTGATGGTCTACTACCTGTCTATGACTTATCCAGAGGATATGGTTTTATCGATGTAAATGGAGTAGAAGTAATAGAATGCAAATATAATGAAATCCATGAATTTGAATGTGGAAGAGCAAAAGTACGATATGATGTTGATTTTGGATACATCAATACTAAAGGGTGTGTGTTTGTAAAAAATGGTTTAAAAGAAATAGAAATACCTTCAAAATATGACTGGGCTTACGATTTTGATAATGGTGTGGCAATAGTCCAAAAGGGGCAAAGTTTTGGCTGTGTCGATATATATTTGAACGAAATAATTCCATGTGTTTTTCCCAATAAAATAGAATTGGAAAAAGCTATTGCCAAGATCAAATTAATAAATAGTAATAACATAGATTATTGTAAGAAAATTAAAGAATTGGAGCCACCATTATGTTTTAAAGAAGGGAAATTGTTTGGATATAAAGATCTTGAAGGAAAAATTCTTTGTCCACCTGTGTTAAGACATGCCAGACAATTTGCTGAAGGAATGGCTTGTGTCTGTATTGGAGGAAAATATGGATATATAAATGAAAAAATGGAGTTAATCATTAAACCACGATTTGACTGGGCAAATGATTTTTCTGAAGGGTTGGCTTTAGTTCATGAAATAGGTATTGGAGGAGATTTTTATATTAACAAGCAGGGCGAGTGTGTGATAAGTGCTGGTGGCTTAGAAGAATTAGGACCTTTTATAAATGGAACTGTACGATGTGAAAAGTATAAACCCTACAAAGATAATGATAGCTATGTTTTGACAAAACGAGTACAAGGCTATGAATAATGGACAAAACTATTTGAATTATAAGATGGTTAACTCTACATTGAAAGCCATACTTGCAGCAAGGGAAGATATCTCTGATTATCTTTTTCATTTTACAAGAGGTAGTAAAGCATTTGAGACTTTATTGAGAATTCTTGCAGATGGTGAGCTAAAAGATATAAAAAGGAATGGTTATATTTGTTTTACAGAAGCGCCATTGACTGCTTTATATAACATGTTTCAAATCTTTGATCGTTACCCAGAACCGATGTTTGCACCATATGGAGTAGGAATAAAAAAGGACATTCTATTTGATTTAGGATGCAGACCTGTTATCTATGGGACGAATGATGATTTTGGAAAACTGTCCCAATGTCTTTATTGGCGTTGCGTAGAGTACAAGCCCAAAGTTAGCGATTATACGTGGCTTAGAGAGTGGAGAATTAAAGCCAATACTCTTAAGCTTTTCCCCAGCGGATGTATAGTAATAACAAAAACGGACTATGAACAAACATTATTAATGAGAGATATTGGTGAAGATTTTGATATTGATGGTGATATCGATGATGGAGAGTTCCATGGTTATGTAAAAGGAGAGTTTGAGAGAGTATATAAAGGTGTTTCCATGGAAAGTATTAGAAACGTATGTTTACTCTCTAAGAAAGAATTGAATAATATTCTTGATACTCAAACTATAGGAGAATCAGAAACACAATTACTTGGATATTTCTAATAACAAATTTAATTAAGGGAGTAGTATTTTTGATTGTCTTAGAAAATTATTAACTTTGCAAACGAAACGAGATATGGAACAGAAACAAATAACAGCAGCATATGCTGAGGCTGTAAAGGCTATCAAAGAGGCGATATTGGAAAGTCGCTATCGTGCAGCACGCTTAGTAAACAAAGAAGTGTTGGCTCTTTACTATGCTATTGGTGGGTATATTTCCGTTCAAAGCAGAGCAGCAAGATGGGGCAGCAATGCTATTGGTTCCATCTCAGAATTGCTGCAACAGGAACTGCCTGGACTAAGGGGTTTCTCTGAGACCAGCATCAAACGTATGCGTATCTTCTATGAGGCATGGTGCAGTATGTTTGAGAATCGTCCATTGTCAGCGGACGATTTACAAAACAGCATCATTCCTGTAGGCGACAAAGGACATATCGAAATTCGTCCATTGACAACGGACGAATTACCTCCAGAGACCTTGGAAGCCTTTCTTGCCGTAGGTTTTACGAACCATTATGAGATACTGGCCCAAAAGAAGGACGTAGAGCAACGATTGTTCTATATCGTGAATTGTGCCACTGAATTTTGGAATGGCGACAAGTTGAAGTATTATATGAAGGACGATTTGTTTGGAAAGCGTGGCAACATGCCTAATAACTTTGCAACAACCATTGCAAATGTGGATTTGCGCAGTAAGGCATTACGCTCGTTCAAGGACGAATATCTGCTCGACTTTGTGAACATTGAGGATCCCGACGAGACGGATGAACGTGTAATAGAGCAGCAGATTGTTCACAATATCAAGAACTTCATCATGGCATTGGGTAGTGATTTCTCGTTTATGGGTAATCAGTATCGTCTTATTGTATCCGAAAAAGAGTATTTCATTGATTTGTTGTTCTTCAATCGCCGCCTTCAGGCACTAATCGCGATCGAATTAAAGCGAGGTGAGTTCAAGCCAGAGTATGCCGGGAAGTTGAATTTCTATCTGTCAGCACTTGACGAGTATGTGAAACTACCTCATGAGAATCCTTCCATCGGAATCATTCTTTGTAAGGACAGAGATTCAAAAACGGTGGAGTTCGCATTCCGAGACATAAACAAGCCGATGGGTGTAGCCACCTATCGCACATCTTCAGAGTTACCCAAGGAATACCAAGGTATACTTCCTGAACCAGAGGAGTTGAGAAAACTAATGTAATTGAAATAGAATGATTACCTTTGCACCCGATGATGAGTCATAAAACGGCTGGTGGCTCAGCATCGGGTGTTCTTTAATGCAGTTTATAGCAGAATGTGGAATTGAGTACGGTTGCCAAATCGTAACCCAGTTTTTCCTCAATTCCCAACTGCCTTTATACAAAGAAATCCTGCGAATTCTTCCAAAGTTACGGAAAAACGAGGGCATAGGAGTCATTTCATTAGGGAGCATTTCTTGAAATCTTCAGAAACAAGAGAATAAAGACTAAAATAAATTTTGGCCATTATTTTTCAAATTTTGGCCAAAATTCAAAAAATAATGGCCAAAATTTTAAATGACAGGATGAATACCGAATGGCAACAGACATGCAATTGGACTTCAATAAAAGCAGTTTTGCTGGACAACAGTAATGACAAAATGAAAGATATTGGTCATTTTTTGACAAAATCGGGTCATTTCAATTTTGAGACAAAAATAAACGATTGTGTTTAAAGTCTTTTGTTTAACTTTGCAGACAGAAAATAACTAACAATCTGAACTTATGACGTCCTATAACCGAATACTTTCTCTTTTATTCGTGTCATGTCTTAGCATTGTTTCGCAGGCAGAAACGAAATGGGTAGATGTGACGACCAACCACCTAAAGAATCCCGGGTTCAACACGGCCGATCGTTCCGATTGGGAAATCAGCGGACAAGCATCCTCTATGGGCGCTATCAGCTTTTCGTGTATGGAAATGTGGAACGGATACATGCGATTAGAACACCGTTCAGAGAATGTTCCTAATGGCCATTACCGCATCAGCGTCCAAGGTTTTTACCGCACACGTAAGCATGATGAAGCCTACAAACGATACAGCAATGGTACCGAAGTAATCAGCGGTTACCTTTTTGCTGGCAGCAAGCAGACTGCCTTACAGAGTGAATACAGTTTTCATTTTGACTACAACGCCGGACGAACCTTCACGCCCGACAACAAAATTTACTTCCCAAATTCGATGGAAACGGCTCAAATTGCATTCAGCGAGGGGGCTTATCAGAATGTAATAGAGTTCGACATCACCGATGGAATCTTAGTTTTTGGCATCTACAACGATGAAGAGAAGGCACGCAGCGACAACTGGATGATATTCGACAATTTCAAAATTGAACGACAGGCCGAGATACGCATTCCCGACGCAGGAAGTATCTGCCTGAACGAGTTAATGGCTGCCAACGTGGATGTTATGATGAGTCCAGCCTGGAACTTCGACAGTTGGGTAGAGGTTTACAACACGACCAGCACCCCAGTAACTTTAGGAGGATGCTATCTGAGTGACGATCCTGCCAACCTAAAAAAATGGCGATTACCAGATGCATACGACAATTTGCCTGCACATGGTCACCGTGTGATTTGGATGGGCAGCGATGACATTAATGCCATGCAGGCTCCTTTTAAATTGGATTGTGAGGGTGGAACGCTGATTTTATCTAACCAGCAAGGAGAGATACTGTTTTCTGAAAACTACCCTTCAGCCATTGGCCGCTGCTCATTTGCACGAACTACAGATGGAGGTTCAGAATGGTCGTGGACAGCAAGTCCCACTCCTGGCAAAGACAACAAAAGCACAACCTATTCCAATGTTCAATTAGACCCACCGGTCGTCAACAAGCAGGGCGGTTTCTTTGATACAACATTCCGCATCTACCCCACCCGTCCTACCGGCACAACACTACGCTACACCACTGACGGTACAACGCCTACGCTCACCAATGGCGTAACGCAGGGGAATCAAGGCATTAGCATCAGTAAAAACACCACAATACGTTTACGCCTATTCCAAGACGGTAAATTACCCAGCGAGGTTGTTACTCGCACATTTATAAAGAAAGAACACGACCACACGCTACCCGTGATCATGGTCGCTACCGACCCACGTTTCCTTTACGATGACAGTATCGGTGTCTATGTAAGAGGCGTTAATGGTCGTACAGGCAACGGACAGTCAACCCCTGTAAACTGGAACATGAACTGGGACCGTCCGGTAAACTTCCACTATGTATTGCCCGAGACAAACCAGGTTGTCGTAAACCAAGACGTAGATTTCTCCATCTCAGGCGGATGGACACGTAGCAATACGCCCAAATCGTTTAAGCTAAAGGCCGACCGCGTTTACGAGAATCGCAATGCTTTTGACTACCCATTCTTCAAGGCAAAACCCTTCAACAAGAACAAGACCATTCAAGTGCGCTATGGCGGCAACGACACGAATAGCCGCATAAAGGACGCTGCCTTGCACGAAATCATCCAACGTTCGGGCATTGACCTTGACGTGATGTCATACCAACCCGCCGTGCACTATCTGAATGGCGAGTACAAAGGACTTATCAATATCCGTGAACCGAACAACAAAGACTTTGCCTATGCCAACTGGGGCCTGAGCAAAGATGAGTTGGAAGTTTACGAACAGAGTCCTGACAGCGGTGCCTACATGATGCTTGGCAGAACTGATGTTTTAGACCGCCTGTATGAACTGTCGGAGGAAAGTACACGGCAGGAGACATATGAGGAGATTCAATCACTCCTTGATATTGACGAATATATCAACTATATGGCAGCTGAGTTGTTCCTAAGTTCATGGGACTGGCCCGACAACAACGTAAAAGCCTATCGCAAGACAAATGGAGGACGCTATCGCTTTACATTCTTCGACCTTGATGCAGCCTTCGGTACTGAAGGTCGTGAATACGATGAAGAGGGAGAGGTGTTCATGAATGGCAATCCGCTCAGGTGGATTGAAGGAATGCAATGGCATCGTTACGACTACATCTACGACACAGCCGAACGTCGATATGGCGAGATCAGATTCTGTACGTTCTTTCTTAACATGCTGAAGAATGCCAATTTCAGAACGCGATTCATCGACGCCTTGTCGCTAATGGGCGGAAGTGTATTCGAATCGGAACGTGCCAACAAGATACTCGAAGAGTTGGGAGACCGTGTTCGTACCACCATGACATGGGAGAATGCCTCACCCAACAATTCACTCAATGAAATCAAGAACCGACTGAACGGAAGACCAAGCAAGATGGCTGGCTACATGAAAGACTACGAACCGCTTCAGCTGGCCTCATCAGCCACTTGCGAACTGACTTTAGGCAGCAATATTGAACATGCCACCATATTCCTGAACGACCAGGAGGTTCCTTATGGCGAATTCAAAGGCACCGTATTTGTTCCCACCGTTATCCGCACTGAAGCACCAGCCGGTTATCGATTCAAGGGATGGGCACCAAGCCAAAATCCTGGATGGTATTACTCGCACAACGCGAAATACCAACTGAACAACACTCAGGAATCTGTCACATTAATTGCTTGTTTTGAACGCGAGGACAATGAGACTCCAATTGTGGTCAATGAGGTGAGTGCTTCAAACAGCATCTATATGAACGACTATCTAAAGCGAAACGACTGGATTGAACTGTACAACACGACAGACGAAGCCATTGACATAGAAGGTATGTACTTGAGCGACAATCTGGAGAACTATCAGAAATACATGATCAGCAAAGGAAGTAGTGAAAGTTCAACCGTCATTGCTCCACACGGACATCTCATCGTATGGTGCGACAAACTGGAACCTGTTTCCCAACTTCACGCTTCATTCAAACTGGCTGCCGAGGGCGGTACCGTATCAATTACAGCAAAAGACTTGTCGTGGAGTAATACCCTGGCATACACAGAACATGAAGACGACGAGACAGTAGGACGCTATCCTGACGGAACTAAGAATGTATTTAAGATGAACATTCCCACCATCGGCAAGAGAAATCTTTACACCAGTTACCTCACGACAGTGGACCAAAGCATTCTGACTGGAGGGGGTACAGCTATAGCAGACATATCAGACCTTTCTCTTAGCTTTGCCGCCCACCACTTAATTGTCAAAAGCAACAAGGCAGAACGAGTGCACTTGACCATCTACACCCTTTCAGGGCAACAGGTATCACGGGCTGAAATGGCCTTAACAGGCGGTCGAGCCGAAGCAAACTGTCACCATTTGAGCGAAGGATGCTATATAGCCCAAGTTGTCAACGAAAAGGGCGAAACAGCGACACTGAAGTTTGTGATTCGATAATGTTTCCACTAATGAATGTAAAATAATTAGACGTTCTTTCCCAATTTTTGATAATTTACACTCAGAAATTGTGTAGAAATGCCACAGTGTGTTTATCTTTGCGCCAGCAAAACTTAACCAAACACCAACATGATTCATTTACGTGGCATCAACAAGACATATTTCGGAGCGCAACCCCTGCATGTGCTGAAAGGCATCGACCTTGATATCAATGAGGGAGAGTTTGTCAGCATCATGGGTGCCAGTGGATCCGGCAAGTCAACCCTACTGAATATACTTGGTATTCTTGACAACTACGACGAGGGGGAATATCGTTTGGCTGATGTATTAATCAAGAACTTAAGCGAAACGAAAGCCGCCGAATACCGCAACCACATGATTGGTTTCATCTTCCAGTCGTTCAATCTCATCTCTTTTAAAACCGCAGTCGAAAATGTAGAGCTTCCACTATTCTATCAAGGAGTTTCACGCAAGAAACGCCACCAGATGGCGATGGAATATCTGGAACGACTGGGATTGCTCGACTGGGCTACACACTATCCTAACGAACTTTCAGGCGGTCAGCGTCAACGTGTAGCCATTGCACGCGCACTCATCACAAAGCCCAGAATTATTCTGGCCGATGAACCTACCGGTGCGCTCGATTCCAAAACGGGTATCGAAGTGATGCAGCTACTGAAAGAATTGAACGAACGGGAAGGTATGACACAGGTTATTGTGACCCACGACCCTTCTGTGGCTGAAAAGACCAACCGAATTATCAGAATCAAAGATGGAGTTATTGAGTGAAATCTGGCAGACGACACGTCGCAACAAGTTGCGTACTGGTCTTACAGGATTTGCTGTAGCATGGGGCATCTTTATGCTCATCGTGCTATTGGGCGCTGGCAACGGACTCATCAATGCCCAGATGAGTCATGCCAACAGGTTCCTGTCTAACTCCATGATGGTGTTCAATGGCTGGACCACCAAACCGTATCAAGGTTTGAAAGAGGGACGCTATGTACCACTGAAAGACCGCGACTTAGCGACCACCGAGAGTAATTTTACCGACAACATAGATGAAGTAGGCGCCATACAGTCGCAATACGGTTTGACGATTTCGTATGGGCAGCAATATATCTCTAACGGTCTGGATGGCGTATATCCTAACCACACACTGATAGAAAAGAAAGAAATGCTCTATGGCCGCTTCATCAACAAGATTGACTTACAGGAGAAAAGAAAAGTCATTGTGTTAGGCAACAAACAGGCCGCGGAGCTCGTCAGCAGTCAGGAGACTTTACAAAATTCAAGAATCCAGACTCTCATCGGCAAATACGTAAAAGTGGATAATTTTGCTTTTCGCGTTGTTGGCATTTACAAACAGGATGAGAATGGTGACCCGAACCTTTATGTTCCATACACCACACTGAAGGAGATGTTTGGCAAAGGTGACGAAGCAGGACGCATTGAGTTTACTTTCCACGGACTCGTCACCCAACAACAAAACGAACAGTTTGAACGCGATTATAAAAGGCGTATTGGCGCCAACCACCAGGTTGCTCCAGACGATGAAGATGCTTTCTGGATTTGGAACCGATACACCCAGTCCATGCAGATGCAGGATGGCATTAACATCATCCGTACAGCACTCTGGATTGTAGGTCTGTTCACCCTACTCTCAGGCATTGTCGGCGTATCAAACATCATGCTCATCGCCGTAAAAGAGCGCACTCATGAGTTTGGCATCCGTAAGGCTATCGGTGCCAAGCCATGGAGCATTTTGCGGCTCATCATCATTGAGAGCATCATCATCACTACCATCTTTGGCTATATAGGTATGCTTTTGGGCATTGCAGCCAATGAGTACATGAACGCCACGATAGGCAATACAAAGGTTGATGCCGGACTGTTCAAGGCTACCGTATTTGTTGATCCGACAGTAGGCATTGACGTATGCATTGAGGCTACACTCGTGATGATTATTGCCGGCACCTTTGCAGGGCTCATCCCTGCCATGAAGGCCGCCCGAATACGTCCAATTGAAGCACTACGCGCTGAATAACGAAACAAATGAGAATAGATTTAGATACATATCGCGAAATACTCGACACGCTGACTCGCAACAAGTCACGTTCGTTCCTCACGGGATTCGGCATCTTCTGGGGCGTATTCATGCTTGTAACCCTCATTGGTGGCGGGCAGGGACTTAAAGAACTGCTCAACCGAAATTTTGATGGTTTTGCCACCAATTCTGCCATGATTTGGGCCCAGCCTACCACAAAGGCCTACAAAGGTTTTCGCAAAGGGCGCTGGTGGAATATGGAATACAAGGATGTAGAACGACTGAAAAGCCGCATACCCGGTCTCGACGTTGTTTCACCTGTTCTTTTCAGTAACGGTGGAACCGCTTATTACGGCGACCACAAATCGTCGGTTGGTGTAAATGGCGTATCGTCCGAATACCAGAAAGTGAACAGTCCGAAATTATTCTATGGTCGTTTTTTGAATGAAACGGATGTAGTTCAGCACCGGAAAGTATGTGTCATAGGCAAGAAAATTTATAAGGACCTGTTCCCTGGCGGTGGAAATCCTTGTGGTAAATTCATCCGCGTTGATGATATCTACTATCAGATAGTCGGCGTCGATTACAACGTATCTGGCGGTGTATCAATGGGCGGTTCAGAAGCCGGCACTACCCTACTATTACCAATCACACTGATGCAACAGGCGTATAACCGTGGCACGAGTGTCGATATGATTGCTGTGACGGGAAAGCCCGGCGTGGTGATGTCGTCCATTGCCCCACAGATACGAGAGACTATAGGACGCGCACATACCATCGACCCACAGGACGAGCGCGGCATTATGGTGTTCAACACCGAAGTCCTGTTCCAGATACAAGACTCCCTGTTCCGCGGTGTCAACTTTCTGATTTGGCTTGTCGGACTGGGAACTTTGCTGGCCGGCGCCATTGGTGTAAGCAACATCATGATGGTCACCGTACGTGAACGCACCACCGAAATAGGCATTCGACGTGCCATCGGTGCTACGCCAAAAATGATTCTCTCACAGATTATTGCCGAGAGTATAGTCCTTACAATGGTGGCTGGAATGAGTGGAATCCTAATGGCTGTATCCATTCTGCAGATGCTGGAATTAGGCAATACCGAAGACGGTATCTTACTGGCCCACTTCCAAGTGGATTTCTGGACAGCCATTCTCTGTGCCTTGGTCATCGCTACCATGGGCGTACTTGCTGGTCTGCCACCGGCAGCAAGAGCTATGACCATCAAACCTGTCGATGCGATGCGCGACGAATAACTTTTGTAACAAAAAAACAATAACTATAGAACAATGAAAAAATACTTCAAACTCATTATTGCTGCACTCGTAGCCATTGTATTCATTGGCACTTTTTTCTTCCTGTGGCAGAAAAGTCAGCCTAAAGAAATCGTCTATTCTGAATTTACGCCAGAAAAGAAGGACATTCAAAAGACAACCATCATTACCGGCACCATTGAGCCTCGCAATGAAGTGAGTATCAAGCCACAGATTTCCGGTATTATTGCCGAGCTGATGAAAGAACCTGGTCAGACAGTTCAGGCCGGTGAAGTGATAGCACGTGTAAAAGTGATTCCTGATATGGGACAGTTGTCGAGTGCAGAAAGCCGTGTACGTTTGTCTGACATCAACCTCAGTCAAGTGGAAACTGATTTCAAACGCACCAAGAGTCTGCACGAACAGAAACTGGTGAGCGATGAAGAGTTTGAGAAAGCTCGCCAGCAACTGAAACAGGCACGTGAAGAGAAGGCTGCTGCCGATGATGCTCTGCAGGTAGTGCGCGACGGTATCTCTAAGTCGAACGCTTCGGCATCATCCACACTCATCCGCTCTACCATCAGTGGCGTAATCCTGGACATTCCTGTAAAGGTGGGCAACTCTGTTATCAACAGCAACACCTTCAACGATGGTACAACTATTGCAACGGTGGCCAATATGCAGGACCTCATTTTCCGTGGCAACATCGATGAAACTGAAGTAGGACAACTCAACATCGGTGTTCCGATGAAAATCACCATCGGTGCCCTTCAAGACATGAACCTCGATGCTGCGCTTGAATATATTGCTCCTAAAGCAACTCAGAGCAATGGTGCCAACCAGTTTGAGATAAAGGCTGCTATTCACCTCGCCTCACTGAAAGACAAAAACTCTGGCGAGTCTGCTCAATTGGCCTATTCCGGAACAAACGCCATTCGCGCCGGTTTCTCTGCCAACGCCGAGATTGTGCTCGCCGAGGCCAAGCAAGTACTTACTCTGCCTGAGAGTGCTATTGAATTTGTTGGTGACAGCACTTTTGTCAACATCGTAAAGGGAACCGACAAGGAGAAGCAATATGAGCGTCGTGCTGTTGATACAGGTCTGAGCGATGGTGTCAACATCGAAATTAAGAAAGGTATCAACGACAAAGACAAAGTACGCGGTCCCCAAATCATTTCAGACGATCAGAACGATTAACCAATAGTCATTTAACGATAAAAACTATGAGTAATTCACGTTCAATATATTGCGGTCTTATCGCAATCCTTGCCTCCGTATCTGCCTCGGCTCAGCAGCCCTGGTCGCTCACACAGTGTATCGACCATGCAGTAGCCCACAATATTAGCATCAAGCAGTATGAGAACAAAGTAAAACAAGATGACATCCGGCTATCTACAGCCAAAAGTCAACGACTGCCAGACCTGAATGCTTCGGCCAACCAGAATTTCTCTTTCGGACGTGGTCTGACCTCAGAGAACACATACACCAATACAAACACCAGTAGCACCTCGTTCTCCCTGGGCACCAGCGTTCCATTGTTCACAGGCTTACGCATCACCAATAACATTGCATTGAACCGGCTGAACCTACAGGCTTCGACGGCCGATCTGGAAAAGGCCAAGAACGATATCCGCATGGCGGTGGCTCAAGCCTATGTTCAGATTCTCTACAACATGGAAATCAGCGATGTGGCTCATCGTCAGATTGCCATCGACTCTGCCCAAGTAGCACGTCTGAAGGCGCTGCTCGAAGTAGGAAGAGCCAGTGAGGCTGAACTGTCACAACAGAAATCAGCATTCGCACAAAGTCTTCTTACTGCCACCCAGGCCGACAACAATGTTCAGTTGTCCATCTTGGCCCTGTCACAGTTATTGGAACTGGAAAGTCCTGACAATTTTGCCGTACTCCGTCCCCTGCTGCCTGAACTGAAAGAAGGCGACGTCCTACCCTCTCCCGATGCTATTTTTGCTGAAGCAGTCGTTATCCGTCCTGAAGTAGAGGCCGACAATATCCGTGTAAAGATGGCCGACAAGAATATCTCGCTGGCTAAGGCCGATTTGTATCCACAACTGAGCCTTAGCGCCGGCTTAGGGAGCAACTATTACAAGACTTCCGGTTTCAAGGCCGATCCGTTCTCTACTCAGATGAAAAACAATTTCAGCCAATATATCGGATTCAACCTGAGCATTCCCATCTTCAACCGTTTTCAGACACGCAACAGCATCCGTTCTGCCCGTATTGACTATCAGAACCAGCAATTGTCACTTGACAACACCCGGAAGCAACTTTACAAAGAGATTCAGCAGGCCTACTATAATACGGTGGCCGCACGTCAGAAACTGAAGAGTTGTACACAGGCCAGTCAGAGTGCTGCCGATGCATTCCGCCTAATGACAGCAAAATATGAGCAGGGAAAGGCGAATATCACTGAATTCAACGAGTCGAAGAACAATTTCCTGAAAACTGAAAGCGATCTAACCCAAGCTCGCTATGAACATCTCTATCAGATGGCCATCATACAATTCTACAGAGGGCAGGAACTAAAATTCTAAGTATCAAGGGCATCAATTCCATCCCTGTGCATCATTATTTTACACCAAAGGAATAGACTATCTAACAATAAAAATATGTAAAAGGTGGCGTAGTCTAACAAATTCTTCGTAATTTTGCAGACTGAATCAGAAGAATGGCGGTTAGCATGCTGCGTATCAAGAAACTCGACATATTCATAGCCAAGCAGTTCGGACTGCTTTTTGCGGGAACATTTTTCATCTGCCAGTTTGTGCTGATGATGCAGTTCTTGTGGCGATATGTTGACGAACTGATTGGTAAAGGCCTTACCATTGATGTGTTGGCAAAATTCTTCTGGTACATGGGATTGATGCTCATGCCACAGGCTTTCCCACTTGCTATCCTTCTTTCTTCACTGATAGCTTTCGGAAACCTTGGCGAGAGTTCAGAGCTCACAGCCATCAAAGCAGCAGGTATTTCATTGATGCAGGCCATGCGATCACTCATCTTCATAGTGATATGCATTGCAGGATTGTCTTATTTCTTCCAAGATGTGATTGGACCGGAAGCTAACCGTTCTTTCGGCCGATTGCTGTTGGCCATGAAGCAAACCAGTCCTGAACTGGAAATACCAGAAGGCATCTTTTACGACGGACTACCGGAGACAAACCTCTACGTACAAAAGAAAGATCTAGAATCCGGCCACCTCTACGGAATCATGATTTATCGCCGTACTGGCAGCTATGAAGACCAGGCCATTATCCTGGCCGACTCCGGTATGCTTCAATCTACAGCCGAGAAGAAACACTTACTGCTGACACTCTGGAACGGTGAGTGGTTTGAAAACATGCGCACACAGGACGTAGGCGGTTCTGCCGAGATTCCTTATCGCCGTGAGACATTCAGTCACAAAACCATTTTGCTCGATTACGACGGTGGCTTCAACATGGACGACGTATCAGACTTGAACCATAGTGCCAAGGTAAAGAGCAACAGTCGTATTCTTCACGACTTGGACTCTTTACAGCAGTTGTGCGACAGTGTTGGCAAACAGGCTTTCCGAAGCGCTTACGAGTACACGCTGATGATTCCTAAGGTGAACAAGGACGACTCTATCCGCGTGGCAGCCCAACTGGCCAAAGGCATAGACGTGGATTCTATCTATGCCAAGTTGAGTGGTGAGAAGAAACTGCGCGTGGCCAAGGAAGCGGTGAACCAGTCAAAGAGCGTGACCAACGACCTGGCCATGAAGACCGACTATTCCGACTATCTGAACCGTGACGTGAGAATGCATAAGATGGAGGCAATCACCAAGATTACCCTATCACTGTCGTGTATCATCTTCTTCTTTATCGGTGCTCCTCTGGGAGCCATCATTCGAAAAGGCGGTCTGGGTGTACCCGTCATTGTATCGGTATTAGTGTTTATCGTTTACTATATCTTCGAGAACTCAGGTATGCGCATGGCTCGCGCCGACGAATGGACAGTATGGTTTGGCAAGTGGATTTCGACAATGGTGCTGGCTCCACTGGCCATCTTCTTTACTTACAAAGCCAACAAAGACTCTACCGTTTTCAACATCGATGCCTATCGTATGCTGATGATGCGCATGCTCGGACTTCGTCAGAAACGAAACATCACCCGCAAGGAGGTGATTGTCTCCGATCCAGACTACGCCTTGGATGCTGAGCGTCTGAAAAACATCAACGCCCAGATTGAGGCCTATTCAGAAGAGCACAAACTGTTGCGCTGGCCCTCACCCATCAAGGTATTCTTCCGTCCGGGCGACGACCACGAAATTCAGCGTATCAGTGATGAACTTGAAGAAGCCATTGAGGATTTGGGATATTCGCGCAACAGAACCATCCTGCACGAATTAAACAACTACCCGATTCTTGCCACGCATGCTCATACACGGCCGTTCGAGAGAGCATGGCTCAATGTCATCACAGGCTTAGTACTCCCTGTCGGCATATTCTTCTACTGTAGAATGATTCGATACCGTCTGCGCCTGTATCGTGATTTGCGCGACATCAAAGCAGCTTCTTCAATTATCATTCCAACAGCAATTGAACTATCGGAAAAGAAATCTCAATAAGTAAACATTGCAATAGGTTATAATTAGTCTTAACAAGAGAATGCAAAAGTTTCAATTAAACACAATAGAAGACGCCATTGACGATTTCCGCAATGGTAAGTTTGTCATCGTCGTTGACGACGAAGACCGTGAGAATGAGGGCGACCTGATTTGCGCCGCCGAGAAAATCACTCCCGAGATGGTGAACTTCATGCTGAAATATGCACGAGGCGTACTCTGCGCTCCTATCACCATCAGTCGTGCACAGGAACTCGACCTACCCCGTCAGGTAAGTGAGAACACATCTGTACTGGGCACTCCTTTTACAGTAACTGTCGATAAACTAGAAGGCTGTACCACAGGTGTATCAGCACATGACCGCGCTGCCACTATCCAGGCCTTGGCCGACCCCACTTCTACCCCTCAGACTTTCGGACGCCCCGGACATATCAACCCTCTCTATGCGCAAGACAATGGTGTGCTGCGCCGTTCTGGCCATACTGAAGCTGCCGTTGACCTGTGCAAACTGGCCGGGCTCTACCCTGCCGGTGCACTGATGGAGATTATGAACGACGACGGTACAATGGCTCGCATGCCTGAATTGCAGGCTTTTGCACAAGAGCATCAACTGAAAATCATCACCATTCGCGACCTGATTGCCTATCGCTTAAAACAGGAATCGCTCATCGAGGTGGGTGTTGAGGTTGACATGCCTACAGAGCACGGTCATTTCCGTATCATCCCTTTCAAGCAGAAATCAAACGGACAGGAGCATTTTGCCTTGATTAAAGGTGAATGGAAGGAAGACGAGCCTATTTTAGTACGCGTGCATTCTTCCTGCATGACTGGCGATATTCTTGGTTCAAAGCGCTGCGACTGCGGTGAACAATTGCACAAAGCCATGGAAATGATTGAAAAGGAAGGCAAAGGCGTCATCGTATATATGCAGCAGGAAGGCCGCGGTATCGGTCTGATGAACAAGTTGGCTGCCTATAAACTTCAGGAAGAGGGCTATGACACAGTCGATGCAAACCTCTGCTTGGGCTTCAAGGCTGATGAGCGCGACTATGGTTGCGGCGCACAGATGCTGAGACATCTCGGTGTTCACAAAATGCGCCTCATGACCAACAACCCCGTAAAGCGTGTAGGCCTGGAAGGCTATGGTCTGGAGATTATTGAAAACGTTCCCATCGAAGTAACTCCCAATCAATATAATCTTCGCTACTTAAAGACGAAGCAAGAGCGAATGGGACACATTCTACACCTCTAAAAGGAAATACATATCAAAATAAATTATAGCTATAATTGCGAAAATTATAGCTATTTTTTTGTCAATTATAGCTATAATTTGTTTTAGACATTTATCTATTACCTTTTACTAATTGAAAGATTATAGGCAAAAAAAGCGTAAAAAAGTGCACTATTAGACTCAAAAAAGAAAATAAATGAGTAATTTTGCACGTTCGAAATTAAAAAATGCATTTTTAGGTATGGCACAACTTTCAAATCGTTTGCAGCGTCTAGCCCCATCAGCAACGCTGGCAATGTCGCAAAAGAGTTCTGAAATGAAAGCTCAGGGTATCGATGTAATCAACTTAAGCGTAGGTGAACCCGACTTTAACACTCCCGACCACATTAAGGAAGCCGCCAAGCGCGCAGTAGATGAGAACTACTCACGCTACTCTCCCGTTCCCGGTTATCCCGAACTGCGTCGCGCCATTGTCGATAAGTTGAAGCGCGAGAACGATCTCGACTATAGCATTAACGAGATTCTCGTTTCAAATGGTGCAAAGCAAAGCGTCTGCAACACGGTGATGTCATTGGTAAATCCAGGCGAGGAAGTAATCATCCCAGCTCCCTATTGGGTAAGCTACCCACAGATGGCAAAACTGGCAGGCGGTGAGCCTGTATTCGTAGAGGCCACCTTCGAACAAAACTTCAAGATGACTGCCGAACAGCTGGAGGCAGCCATCACCCCAAAGACCCGTTTGATTATTCTCTGCTCTCCAAGCAATCCTACAGGTTCTGTATATAATAAAGAGGAACTGCGCGCACTCGCGAACATTATATTAAAACATGAGGATCTCTTCGTCCTCGCAGATGAGATTTATGAGCACATCAACTACGTTGGTCATCACGAATCAATAGCTCAGTTCCCTGGCATGAAAGAACGCACCATCATCGTAAATGGTGTATCAAAAGCTTACGCCATGACCGGATGGCGCATTGGCTACATTGCCGCTCCCGAATGGATAGTAAAAGGATGCAACAAACTTCAGGGCCAGTACACCAGCGGTCCTTGCTCAGTGAGCCAAAAGGCTGCCGAGTTTGCATATACACAGAGTCAGGAATGCGTTGAGCAGATGCGCCAGGCATTTGAACGCCGCCGCAATCTCATCGTAGAGTTGGCTAAAGGAATCCCCGGTTTGGAAGTAAATGTACCCGAGGGTGCATTCTACCTGTTCCCTAAGTGTAGCAGCTTCTTCGGAAAGAGCGATGGCGAGACGACCATCAACAACTCTACCGACTTTGCTATGTACCTGCTAGAGAAAGGCCATGTGGCTACTGTAGGCGGTGATGCTTTCGGCGATCCCAACTGTTTCCGCATGAGTTATGCTACCAGCGACGACAACATCCGTGAAGCTATGCGACGCATTGCAGAGGTACTCGCTAAACTCAAATAATTAGGATATGACTCACGTTAAAAGTAGTTAATTAATATAGTTGTACGCATTAATTTTACTACCTTTGCCGTGATATGCCAAAAAGTTGCATTTTTATTAATCGCTTTTTGGCCTTATTGCCTAAAAACAATTTGGAAATTTTACAACTAATATTTATTTATAATTAAAAACAAAACATTAAAAAAGTTATGGCAACAACAACAAATGCTGCAGCCCCAGCTAAAAAGTCGGGCTTCGGAGGCGTAAAAGACGCATGGATTATCCTCGTTATTTGCTTCGTTATCGCTTACTGCTTCTACGAATTCTTCCTTGGCGATCCCAGCCACTTCGCTGGTGGTGACAAGACTGGACACCCCTCAGACATCTATGGTACAGTGTATAAAGGTGGTTTCGTTGTATCTATCATCATCACCCTGTTGCTCACCGTTATCACTCTGGGTGTAGAGCGTTTCTTCGCTATCAAGTCTGCCGCTGGTAAGCTCAACCTCGCTAAGTTCACCGCTCAGGTAAAAGAACTCATCAAGGCTCAGAAGTTCACTGAGGCAAAGGCTCTCTGCGACAAGATGCAGGGTTCAGTAGCTAACGTAGTACTCGCTTCTATCAATATGTATGAGAGCGTTGAGTCTGACAGCTCACTGAAGAAGGCTGCTAAAGTAGCAAAGATTCAGCAGGCTCACGAAGAGGCCATCCAGCTGGAGATGCCTACCCTTCAGATGAACATGCCTATGGTTGCTACTATCGTATCTCTGGGTACTCTGACCGCTCTGTTCGGTACCGTTATGGGTATGATCGGATCATTCCAGGCTCTGTCTGCTGGTGGTGGTGCTGACTCTATGGCTCTGTCTGCAGGTATTTCTGAGGCCCTTGTGAACACCGCATCAGGTATTTTGACTTCTTGGGTTGCTACCGTTGTTTATAACTTCTTCTCAAACAAGATCGATAAGCTGACCTACGCTCTCGATGAGATTGGTTTCACTATCGCTGCTACCTACGATTCTAACCACAACGAGGCTTAATCGTTTTACCTTATTAATTAATTCATAAAAAGTTAATCAATGGGTAAAATTCAAATTAAGAAGAAAGACATCTGGATCGACATGACGCCTATGTCGGACGTGATGACACTGCTCCTGTGCTTCTTTATGTTGACCTCAACATTCTTGACGCCAGAACCAGTGAAAGTCAACACGCCTGGCTCTGTGTCGCAGGTTAAGGTGCCCGAAAACGATGTACTCAACATTCTGGTATCACCAGAGGGACACATCTATGTGGGCTCTGAGAACCGCAACACAATGAACGACATGCTCGATGAGGTGACTGGCAAGTTTGGCGTAAGTCTGACTGCCGCTCAGCTCAAGAACTTCAAGGAGGATGCCATGATTGGTGCTCCCTTGAGCGTTCTGCCCGCATATCTTAGCCTTGAAAAGGAGAAGATGGGCGAAGAGATCCAGAAGTTGAGCATTCCCCTTGATAGTATCAATGGCGGAATGAGTGAATTCCAGGAATGGGTTAAGGCGGCTCGCAATTCTAACCCCGACCTTCGTCTGGCCATCAAGTGCGACGGTAACACATCGTATGCGGTGGTGAAGAAGATGATGTCGGAGCTTCAGGATATGAACGAGAACCGTTACCAGCTCATCACTAATCTTGACACTAAAAAATTAGCGGAGGAATAAAGTATGGCAAAAAAAGGTGGTTCTAAGCAGAAAAAGATGGATACCCGCGTGAACTTCACGCCAATGGTAGACATGATGATGCTTCTGATTACGTTCTTCATGCTCTGTACTACGCTAAGCAAGCCGCAGGCTATGCAGCTGACAATGCCGAGTAATGATGAGAATATGTCCAAGGAAGACAAGTCGGTGACGAAGGCTTCGTACACCATCACCCTGTTCCTTGGAGCTGAAGATAAGATTTACTATGTTGAGGGTCTTCCCGACTATGAGAACCCTGAATGCATCAAGGAGACTACTTGGGGCAAGGATGGTGTTCGCAAGTTGCTGATTGAGCACATCACTGAAGACGGTTTCTCACCTGTAGCCAAGGTCATGATGGCCAAGAAAAAGCTCGATGAGAAGAAGGAGAAGATGGGTGACAAGATGAGCAAAGAAGACTATGAGAAGCAGCTTTCTGACATCCGTAATGGTAAGTCAGATGAATTCGTAGCCGAATTCGGCGAGAAGGGTATGCAGACTCTTACAGTCATCATCAAGCCCACAGATGTGTCAACCTACAACAACATGGTACAAGCTCTTGACGAAATGTTGATTTGCAGTATTGGTAAGTACGTTATCGATAAAGTCAATGAGGACGATGAGAAACTGCTCGAACTCAAAGGCATTAAATTTAGCGATAACAAATAAAGAAAGGATTTAGAACTATGTCAAAAATAGATCTTTTAAATGACGGATGGGTTGACCTTGTCTTTGAAGGCAAAAACCAGGCTTACGGAGCTTATCAGCTGCGTAAAGAGACTGGCAAGCGCAATGTCAAGGCACTCGTTGTAGTCATCTTGACAATTGCTGCAATATTCATTATCGCTTTCCTGAACCTCACCATTCAGAATGCTTTGAAGCAGGATGTAGCTATCGAGACTGATGTGGAGTTGTCAAAGATTGCACAGAAGAAAGAAGCCAAGGTTGAGCGTAAGGAGCCCGTCAAGGTTGAAGTTGAGCAGAAAGTTGTAGAAAAGGTAAAGAGCTCTGTGAAGTTCACTGCTCCTGAGATTAAGAAGGACGAAGAAGTGAAGCCCGAGGACGAAATCAAGTCACAGGACGATCTGGCCAAGACCAACACCGCTATCGGTACATTCGACGTTAAAGGTAACGACGAAGCCGAGGGTGAGGTATTGAAGGCTAAGGAAGTCATTGCCGACGAGCCCAAGGTGGAAGAACAGAAGGTCTTCGACGTCGTAGAGCAGATGCCTGAGTTCCCCGGTGGTCAGGCAGCCCTATTGAAGTGGATTAGCGATCACATCAAATACCCTGCAGTAGCCGAGGAAAACGGTATTCAGGGTCGTGTGGTAGCTACCTTCGTGGTTGAACGTGACGGTTCGGTAACCGACGTGAAGATTGCACGTTCTATCGACCCCTCACTCGACAAGGAGGCCATCCGCGTGCTGAAGCAGATGCCGAAGTGGATTCCTGGTAAGCAGAACGGTTCGGCAGTACGCGTAAAGTACACGGTGCCTGTAACCTTCAAACTACAATAATCCGTAAAGTATGAAACGATCTGAATTCAACAAATTCGTTGGATTAACCCTTATTTTAGGCTTGTTCCTCGCTTGTGGGAACAAGCCTAAAAATGATTTGGGCTATGACTATGAGGCTGCAGCATCATTCTTCGCAGCCGACGAGAGTTTCCACCCTATTCTGGATGAGGAACTCGAAATCTACACAAAAGTATTTAATCGTCAGATGCTCAAGCAAGACACCCTGCACGCACTATACACCAGTGAGCAGGAGGCTATTGAGAAACTGATGAAGAACGAGACATGGCTAGTATTCACTACCCGTCGTCTCACAGAAAAAGAAATGCAGAACCTGAAAGACCGCTCGTTCATTCCCCGAGTGATGCCGATAGCCTACGACGGTTTGGCCATCATCGTGAACAACGAGAACAAGGACACCTGCATTACCGTAAAAGATTTCGCCCGCATTCTGAAAGGCGAAATCACCCAATGGAAAGAACTCTATCCTCACTCAAAACTTGGCGACATCGATGTTGTCTTTGACAATCCTCAGTCAAGTACCGTTCGTTTCTGTGTTGATTCTATCCTTGGCGGTCAGCCTATTAATAGTGATACAGAACGTAACATCGGAGCCGTGCTCAAGAGCAGCGAGGTGATCGACTATGTTGAGAAAACGCCTGGTGCACTCGGCATTATCGGTTCAAACTGGTTGAACGACAAACGTGACACAACCAATATCACATTCAAGAAGAATATCACCGTGATGAAGGTGACAAAGCTTGATTCTGCCACTGTACAGAACAGCCGTCGCCCCTATCAGTACTATCTATACGATGGCACATACCCACTGGTGCGCACTATCTATGCCATCACTACTGAACCTCGTCAGGGTGTGCCCACAGGCTTTGCCAACTTCTGTAGTCTTCCTCAAGGCCAGAAAGTAATTTTCAGTGCCGGTCTGCTGCCTTATATGGCCAACATGAATGTAAGAAACGTTAATGTTGTTAAATAGCAATTGACCGCAAGAAGAACTTTACGTCATAATAAATGACAGATTATTACGTTTGAATTAATAAATTTCACGATTATGAACGCTATTAAATATTTATTCCTCGGTGCTCTGACGCTCAGCTTCAGTGCACCCGCGATGGCTCAGGACGAGCAGTCGCCCGTTGAAGCCGTTAAAGAGATCCTCAAGAACAAGCCCGCCGATGCGGAGAAACAGATTAAGAGTATCTACAAGAGCAACAAGAAGAACATGGACGTAGTAGTTGGTATTGCCCGTGCATACTACGAGGCTTCCGATACCGCCAATGCCCGCATCTATGCTGAGTATGCTACTGCCAAAAACTTCCCTGCTGGCTATGTTCTGTTAGGCGATCTTTATGCAAAGGCCGATGACGGTGGCCGTGCATCAGCAATGTACAACTCTGCCATCCACTTTGCCCGTCAGAAAGGTGGTCAGCCCGATGCTGATGCTTATTATAAGTATGCTGTCATCAACCGTGCCGTTGCTCTGAACGATGCCATCTCAAAACTCGACGAACTGGCTACCGACCGTCCCGACCTTGCTGCAAACGGATATGTTGACCTTCTGAAAGGCCGTATCTACGACCTTGCCAACAAAGTTGAGAACGCTGCTGAAGCCTACGCAAAGGTACCTATTGGCACTTTGGAAGAGCGCGACTTCGTGAGCGCTGCCCGTGCACACTATCTGCTGGGCGAATACGACAAGAGCCAGCAGTTGGTTGACGCCGGTCTGAAGAACTCTCCCCGTAAGTTCACTTTCAACCAGTTGGGTATGTTCAACTATACACAGTTGAAGAACTTCGACAAGGCTCTGGAATATGCCGACCGCATGCTGAACCACTCAGACTCTGTGAAGATGAACCCAGAGATTTACGGTGTTTATGCAAAAGCCCTCAATGGTGCCAAGCGTCACGAGGAAGCTATTGACGTATATAAGAAGGTGCTTACCCTTGAGTTCGACTCACAGGACAAGAAAGCCGGTGCCATCAAAGACCTCGCCGATGCTTACAAAGGATTGGACGACTATGAGAACGCACTCGTTTATTACGATCAGTTCCTTAAGACCGTTTCTCACGCTTCACTCTCAGACTATGCCGATCTGGGCCGTCTCTATGTACAGTATGCCGACAAGTTGGAAGGCGATGCCAAGATGGAGAAGCTGAAGAAGGCTGACGAGATCTATGCCGACCTGGCCGAGAAGAATGCCGATGCCAAGGAATACTCACTGTTCTGGCGCGGTCGTGTAAACACCATGATGGACCCCGATTCAAAGAATGGTCTGGCAAGACCCTACTACGAAGAACTGGCCAACATCATCAATGCAAAGTCTGAGAAAGACAAGGCCGACAATGCACGTCTCATCGAGGCATGCCGTTACATGATCAACTACCACCTGAACGTTCTCGACGAGAAAGACAACGCCAAGAAATTTGCCGAGATCCTGCTCAGCGTTGATCCGGAAAACGAAATTGGCAAGATGGTGATTGAACTGTAATCGGACTCCGAAAAACAGGCTTAAAAGATAATTTATTCCATAAATATTCAAAGTGGATTTGTCGCTTGACAAGTCCACTTTTTGTTTAACAAGCTGAAAAAATAGACGTTTAATTGTTATAAAATGGACAATTAAGTGTTAAAAAGCCACAAATAAAAGAGCTAAAGTGCTCTTTACTAAGATATTATTCATAAATTTGCAACGACTTATTTAAAATTGCATATACATTACCTATATAGTATGCAAGGGTCAAAGGAAGGAACTAATTAAAAACGTAACCGCGACCGAACAATTTATAAATCTTATGAAATTAAAGAAACTTGTAATATTTTCCCTTTTTGCATTCAGTGCCGTTACTGTTTCGGCGCAAGACCTTTTAGCCAACCAAGCTCCCATCGATCGCAAGATGAAAGCTGTTGACGCCGAAATGCTGAAGCACCTGGTAGAAATAGAAGAATACGACTCACCAGCAGAAGAACTGTATGAAGACTGGGATAACACCTATGCACATCGTCAGACAACACTTCCTGATTCATTCCGCATTGACTTGCGTGATTTCTGCATGCCTACTCCCAGCCGTGTCATCACTTCAAATTTCGGCCCACGTTGGCGCAGACAGCACAAGGGATTGGACATCAAGGTATATATTGGTGACACCATTCGTGCTGCTTTCAGCGGTAAGGTACGTGTAGTGAAAAACGAGGGCGCACGCAAAGGCTACGGCAAATACGTAGTGATTCGTCACCCCAACGGTTTGGAGACCATTTATGGCCACCTGTCAAAGCAACTGGTTATAGAAGATCAGGAAGTACGTGCCGGCGAACCTATTGGTCTGGGTGGCAATACAGGCCGTAGTACAGGCTCACACCTTCATTTCGAAACCCGTCTCTGCGGTGTAGCTCTCAATCCGGCTATCATGTTCGACTTTGCCAATCAGGATATCGTAAGCGATTTCTATACATTCCATAAAGACTCATACGAGTTTGACGGTCGTCTGGCCACCCAGCTTCGTGGTGCCAACGGACAGTATGGTTACAATCCTGCCGATGTGAACAGCCCCAACATGGGCAAGTCTCGTGGCGATGTTGCAAGCGAAGGAACCACACGTTTCCACAAGGTTAAGAAAGGTGAGACGCTCTCTTCAATCGCTCGCAAGCACGGTACTTCAGTCAACGCCATCTGCCGTCTGAACCGCATCAGCAAGACAGTCCGTCTGCGTCCCGGACAGATTCTCAAGTACAACTAAGATTACACACTTTTTTAGTCATAGAACATACGTAAAACACGGATTGGACACACAAGCCAATCCGTGTTTTTGATTTAATGTTTTTGACAGTTTTTTCATTTCTTTCTTATTTTTATTTGCAAAATCACACGTACTCACGAAAATTTCGTATATTTGCAAACGAATTACCTACGTCAACGTGAATTTGGCGGGAAGTATAACAACAATAAAAAACCAAAGATTATGAAATGTAAAGATTACGAGAAGCCTTTAATAAAGGCCATCATATTATTGCAACAGACACCTCTGTTGTCAATAAGCGGTGAAATATCCGGCTACGGAAAGAATTCCAGAGAAGGATTCACACAAGACGATGAAAAAGAATAACCTAATAACACGAAACGATTATGAAACTACTGACCATCTCAAAGTATATATTCTGTGGCCTGGCCTTGACGCTGGCTGCTTGTTCTGGTTCTGAGAGCGATCCTGATTTTTCTGATTCTGAAAGCGAGCCTGCTACTGGTACGCCAAGGACGCTTCAACTTACCATTACCCAAACGGAAACACGCGCCACGCTCACCCCATCAGGGGATAAATTAGATGAGCTCGCGCCCTCATGGACGGCAAATGACAAACTGACGTATCGGAACTTTGACTATAACGCTACCGGTCCGTTGACGGCTACCGTCTCGGCTACCATCTCACCGTTCGTGGGCAGCGTGACCTGCAATCCTGGGCACAAGCTGGCAGTGGTTTACCCCGCTGTAGAAATCACGGACACTTACACCATTACGCTCAGCGAACAAGACGGTACGCTTGAGACTCTGGCAAGCAAGTACCATTATGTCTATGGCGTGGCAACGGTCAATTCTGTCACGGAAACAACAGCCTCTGCCACTATGCCGAAGATGAAGAGCCTGCTCACTGCCTGTAAGTTTTCATTTAAAGACAAGGCCACCAATGCCTCCATCCCCGTCAAATCGCTCAAAATCAGTTTCAACATCGACGGTGATGGAGGTTATAAAGGCACCTATCCGCAGACGGCTACAGTATTGCTCAACAAAGACCAATCGAATGTCCACGCTACCGCTGTTCCTGGTAGCGCACCGCTCCTCGTGGAATTAGACGAAGCCCGTGCCGAAGTCTATGTTGCTATGGTACCCACCAATCCAGAGGCCCCAACGCCTCGTCAGTTCTACTTCAGGGTTTTCGATGGAACCGACTATTTTACTGGCACAGCCAAGGCTCATCTGCCAGAAGGCGAGTATGTGGTCGCAACAGACCTGAAACTGAACAAAGAATAAGTTAACCAAAAACCTAAAACAATATGAAGACGAATTATTTCCTCCGGCATCGGCTGGTCGTGATGCTGCTGATGCTCATTGCGACAATGACAAGCGCACAGGCAGGCGAGTATATCACTGAAATTATCTCCATTGGAACCAAAAAAGGCGGGGGTAATTCTTTGAAGAGTGAATACAGGAACCAGGGTTGGATAGTGGTCGACAAAGACCTGAACAGGAATGCTGGAGGCTGGGACGTCTATGTTGCCTACAAGACCAGCAACACCATCAATCCAGAGACGGGCTACATTACCGATATCTGTGCATCGGACAAGCAAGTCAGCTCCTTCACCTTTGAAGGTCGCACCTACTATCGGGTGCCCACCAACTCAGGCTATAACGGTGACTTGAACCGCGATGCAGGAGGTGCCTACATCTTCCTCTATTACACGCGCCAACGCGACAACCTGCAAACCTATGGTGACTCCAAGCGTGTCATCACGGCCCTTTCAACAAGCAGCGATGGCGAAGACGACAACCCACAGACAGCAGCCATCTCTTGGCGCAATTCGAAATACAGCGGTCTGTGCGAGGTGAACAAAAGCGCCGGTGGCGACTATATCTATATACAGCAGCATTTCACCACGCAAAAGCTGGAGTGGAGAGAAGATCCCACCTTTGCCACGGGTCTTGTGTTCAACGGCGTGGAGCAGGAACTGGTGAAAAAGACCGCATCAGACAAGAACTGGGGCACTATCAAGTTCAGAGTGGACAACGGTGCGTGGACGGCCGACAAGCCCATGGGTCAGGATGTAGGCAACTACAAGATAGAGTATTATCTTGACGGTGGCGACTTTGCCGACTACAGTGAAACGAGGAGTACGACAGTCTCCATTGACGCGCCCATCGTGAAGGCAAAAGACCTAACAGGTGTGTTCAATCAGGCCGAGAAGAAGGTGAACCTGACGTGGAGCGTGGGCACCATTCCCGGCAACTATACCGACTATAATTGGGTGGTTTATCGCAACGGCGAAAAGATTGCCAAGCTACCGCAGAACGTACACACCTACGCTGATGGCAGCTTTACTAACGAGTCATCGCCTGTATATGATGTCTATTATGTGTCGAAGTTCTGGGACGAAGACACCAAGCGCGACGACACGAAAGCCACGGTGACAGTGAGCACCGTACGCACCGTACCTATCAACAACCTTGAAGTAGAATGCCAGGACGACCGCATCATATTTGTCTGGACATCGGACGGCTATGTGGCGGGCTTTGGAAACAAGTTCCGTATCTACGTGGGCGATGAGGAGAGCCCCATCTATACCCTTACGCCCTCCGACATGCAGACTTCTTTCCGTTGGGAGCACCGAACCACCGACCAGCACACCAACCGCCAGAACAAAATTGACGAACAGACGGGCGTTCCCTATACCGAAGAACCGCTGAACGCCTGCGCTCCGTCAACCTATCGCATAGAGGGAGTCATCGGCAACACGACACTCAACTCGGAGAACATCAACCCCAAGGCCATTGGCAACGGCACGCTGTTCTATGAGTTCGATGCTACGAAAGGCGCATACGAGGGTATGGTGAAGCTATCGTGGCATGTCAACAAGCAGGGTTCCACGCTCACCAAGACTTACATAGTGGAACGCCGGCAGGCAGAACAGGAAGGTGAGCCTTGGGCAGTATTGGCCCGCATGTCGAGTACCGATGACTATCTTACCTACGACGACCAGACGGCGCTGCCTGGTGTTTTCTACGACTACCGCGTGACCGTTGAGGACAAGTGTTCCGACGGCTCCATCATCAACAACGAAATAACCAGCATTGGTTTCGCCAAGAGCACTGGTACTGTGACGGGCCGTATCGCCTACGGTTCATCAGGTACAGCCGTACAAGGTGTGGAAGTCATCATGACGAGAACCCATGCTGGCAACGACGACCAGGGACAGTACCACTCTATGTATTTTACCGACGTAAACGGTTCGGTAACGTGGCAATATCCTTCTGACGCCTACGCTGCCAGCCTGTTCGCTTCGGACGATTTCACGGTACAGATGTGGTTACTCCCTGAATCGTTCAGCGACAGCAGGATTGCAGACTTCGGCAATAACATCGTACTGGGCATGACGGTCAGCGGACAGCTGTATTTTAGCGATGGCACCGACAATCTGACCTTCGATGGCATCACGCTGCAAACGAATGCCTACAACCATGTGGTGCTGACCCGCAGTGGCACAACGCTGACCTGCTATGTAGTGAACGTGGACGCTGACAACCATCCCATTGTGAAGAAAGCGACCCAGACAACTACAAACTCTCCATTCTCAACGCTCAACTCCTCCACGCAGTTTGAACTGGGTCATTTCAAAGGCTCGGTAGACGAGTTCCGCCTCTGGACGAAGTGCCTCAACGAGGATGAGATTCTGGAAAACTACGATCACCTGTTAGTAGGCAACGAGAAGAACCTGGAGACCTATTGGACCTTTGACGAAGGCTTGCGCACACAGTTCTTCGACTATTCGCGCTACGGCACCACCTATCACCAGCACCATGGTCGCGTAGGCAGCAACACGACGGCCTCAACCGTAACGCCTGGTGTGCTCACCCTGAAGGCCAAGACCGACGACAACGGAAACTACCAGATTCAGGGCATACCGTTCAGTGGCGAGGGAACCACCTACTCCGTAGTACCCCTGCATGGCATCCACGAATTCAATCCCAGCAGCAGACTGCTCTTCTTTAACAGCAACTCGCTCGTACACAACAACACCAATTTCGAAGATGTGTCGTCGTTCAAGATGAGCGGCCATATCTACTATGCTGGCACCAACGTGCCTGCTGACAGTATTCAGCTCTATATTGATGGTGTTCTGCAGAGCAAGGACGGTGCGAGTGTGCAGACCGATGAAGATGGCTACTACGAACTGTCAGTACCCATCGGCAAGCACTTCGTTGAGGCTAAGATGGCTGGCCATACGCTGGCCGACGGAGGCCGCTTCCCCACACAGGGCACGTTCAACTTCGACCGGCACGTGTCACACGACTTCAGTGATATCACCTTGGTCAATTTCACCGGTCGTGTAGGCGGTGGTGAGCGCAATGACACACTGGTCGTGGGCTTCGCTGCATCGAAGAACAACATAGGCATGGCCACCATCCAGTTAGCTCTGAATAATGCATCGTTCTCGCTGAACTGCCAAGACGACCACATCAGCGATGCCACCAGCGAGCGCACCTGGGCCAGCGACACCACAAGCATCAACAGTCGCTCATGGACAGGCACCAGCTACGATGCTAAATATATCTATATACGGACCGACTCGCTCACCGGTGAGTTCTCGGCTCTGTTACCCCCGTTGAGATATGTGGTGAAGAGCGTGCGCGTGGACAACAACCCCAACGTGGAATTCCTCTCGCTGCCAGAAATCAATCTGACCAACGGCATACAAGAGTACACCGACAAAATACGGCCGGAAGACAGGGATACCACACTCCTTTTCGGCCCTGACACCTACAAGTATCACACCAAGCATCTGTTCACCTACTTTGCCCCACCCCAGATTGATGTAATCGACAAGATGAATGGCACGACGGGAGCCTTTGGCATACAGGAGCTGACAGACTATCCGATCGGCGATGCCGAATCACCTGAAACGGCAACTATCAGCGATATCTGGAAGCAAGACGACAGCGATGGCAGCATCAGCTACCTGTTGGGCTATCCGCTCTACGAGAAGGGCAAGACCGTAACCTACGAAATCTTTGGCTACGAGAAGTACACCAACTACGACGGTCAGGAACCCGTGCACGATATCATCCCGATGAATGATCAGGAAATTACGCTGACCAACGAGATGGGCGAGAACCAGAAAGTCATCTATCTGGTGGAAGACTCGACCACCGGTTATCAGGTGAGTCAGATATACGACATAGAGACAAACAAGGTCACGCTCGACGCCAATGGTCGCGTCACCTACAAGTGGGGCGTAGGCATGCCCAACATCATCTCTCCCTACAGCCGTAACTTCAGCATACTCTTGGTACGTAAAGACCGTACCTACGAACCGTTCTCACTGAACGCTGTGGTACTGGGCGACCTGCCCGAAGGCGACAACTTCGTGACGCAGGGACCTGACCTGGTGCAGTTCGTATTGCGCGACCCGCCAGGGGCCAAGTCGACTACCACGCTAAAGCGCGCCGTCGTCAACGGAACTACCGAGATGAGTTCCGACATGGCCATCGGCAATCATCAGTTGTTGTGCAAGAATCTGTTCGGAGCTTCTGTAACGGCGGGTGCCGGAATGGGCTTTATGTACATACAGCAGAACAATGTATACGACCAACTGGATGTTGGTACCCATGCCACTTGGCGCACTGGCGATTCCGATGAAAAAGCATGGACAACGACCTACAACCAAGCCATCTCTACCAGTTCGGCATGGCAGTATGTGGGCAGTGCTGGCGATGTATTCGTGGGAACAGCCACCAACCTGCTCTTGGGAAAGACCCGCAACCTCTGCATTGTCAAAGACCTTGAGGGCAAGTATGGTCTCAATGTGGTGGATGCCCTGTCGCTGGGTCAGGAAGTGACAACACTATTCAACTACAGTGCCTACGAGCTGGAGAACGTGATGATTCCCAAGTGGAAGGACCAGCGCCTGTCGTACCTCACCGAAGTGGCCGACCAGAATGCTGCCCAGAGCTATGTGAACACGGGCAAGCGAACCGTCTATCTGACATGGGTTGGAAAGGACAAGAACACCGAGTATCAGAAGAACGTGAACTACATAGCCGTTAGTCCCCAAGAGGTTGATGTGAACGAGGTCGACAGCGTGGAATGGTGCACGAACCAGATCAATAGCTGGATTAAAGTGCTCCGCGACAACGAGGAGAACAAGGTAATGGCCATGAAGAGCCGCGAAGCCAACCAATCCCAGCCTTGGAACGGTTGGCAGAACTTCTCAATCGACGGTGGTTCTTCCTACTCTTACTCTGTGAGCCAGGACACCACCAAGGTTCATAAGAGCCAAACGACTTGGTCGATGAGCGCCATTCTTAACAACTCATGGGCAAATACTTTCAAGAACTTTGTTCACTGGGGAGTATCTTCGACCCTTAGCAATGAAGTGGGTCGCGAACAAAGCGATATTGACGGTGTAGTCCATAAGAATGTGATGGAGTGGGATTATGTGCTTTCCGATGGCAACGTCGATGCCGACCTCTCTATCGACAAATACCCCTCGGGACAGGCTGGCTATAGTGATGTATTCTCGCTTTTTGGCGGTCAGACCTACAATCCCTACGAGGGTAAGGAATACACGAAATGGTTCGAGCCGGGCCAGCACGTGTTGAGCAATGGATCGGAGCAGATGGAGCAACCCGACATACGCATCAGCGTCGACGGTATGAACAGCGCTAAAGAAGCCACACTGACCGATGTGCCTGCAGGACAAGCGGGCACATACACGCTGTTCCTCTCCAACAAGAGTAACACAAACCGGCACTACAACCCCATCTTCCAGCTCATCATACCGGATGCTGACAACACGAAGGGCTTGAAGTTGAGTATCGACGGTGTATCGTTCGGCAACGGACACACCATTTTGATTCCTCAAGGCGAAACCGTGAAGAAAGTAATCACAGTGAACCAAACCGACCAGAGCGTACTCGACTACGACAGCGTGAAAATTGTGCTTGCCTCGAACTATCAGCCCGGTGTCATTGCCGACTATGTAATGTTGCACACCCACTTCAAACCCAGCTCCAGCCCCATCGACCTTGTGATTACCGAGCCCGTGCTTAATATCGAGAACATGCAGCGCAACAAGGGTAATCTGGAGATCAAGCTGACCAACTTCAACCGCCAGTTCAAGGGTATGAAGAAGCTTGGTGTAGAATACCGCTACGAAGGCTCTACCACATGGACACAGCCTTCGGGACTGCAGTTCTATATCAACAAGAAGGATTCGACAAAACAGGGCGACCAAGTGCTACCCACCACTGGCAACCTGCGCCTGTCGTACAACATGAGCAGTGCCAACGACTACCCACAGGGCACTTACACCTTCCGCGCCTACACCACGACGATGTATGGCGAGGAGCCAGTGACCGTGTATAGCGACGAGATTGAGGTGGTGAAGGATGATGTGGCCCCACGTCAGCTCACCACGCCGCAACCTGCCAATGGCATTCTTCGCTACGGCGACGATATTGCCATTGAGTTCAACGAGGATATCGTGCCAGGCTATGTCACCGACAAGAACATCATTGTCACAGCCAAGCTGAACAGTCAGCAAGTGCTGCACGACGTGGCCCTGCAACTGTTAGCCGCAGGCGGCACTTCGGTTTCTGAGAACCCGGTCTTCCTCAATGGCGACTTCTCCATCGACTTCTGGATGAGATGGAAGATGGCTGGCACTATCCTGCAGTTAGGCAGTGGACAGCTTGGACTGAGTGTGGATAGTGAAGGCCACATCTCGGCAGGCATCGCCGGCATGGAGATGAAGTCGGAAGACGTCATTCCCAAGGACACATGGACCTACGTGGTGCTGAGCTATAAGGCTGCCGATATGGCTTTCTCGGCGCTGGCACAGTATGACGAGACCACGCTACGCCTATTTACCAATCAGAAGGTGACCGAGGGTGCCGTAATGAGCCACGTCTATTCCAACGACAACCGTCTCTATATGGGCAACATGACCGGTGCCATCCACGACCTGAGCCTCTTCAATATCTACAGAGACCCCGTCGAGGCTGCAGCAACGAAGTACCAGTCGAAGGACAACTACGTCTATGGCCTGACCAACTATTGGCCCATGGACGAGGGACATGGCACCGTGGCTCGCGACACACGCCATATTAACGACATCGCCGCCAGATACTGGTTCCGCGACAACAAGAACTATGCCCTGAAGGTAGACGAAAAGGGAGCTGACATCGATATCACGCAGATCAATACCCGACCAGGCGATAGCTACGTTTTGGAGATGTGGTACAACTCATCGCAACGACCGAAAGATCAGCAGGAACTTACGGTGTTTGAAGTGGGACAGAACCAGAACCAACGCATCGGGCTCTACTTCACCCATGACTACGACTGGGTGCTGCGCTACGGCGACAAGGAACACCTGGTGGGCAACAGCGAAGCTATCTGGGATACGGAGTGGAACCATGTGGCACTGAACGTGGTGCGCGGACAGTCGGCCTCGTTCTACTTCAACGGTCAGCGCACGGCCGTCATGGCCGAAGCCGACATACCGTCGTTAGAGGGTGCTGTGCTCAGCGTGGCCAAGGGAGCCACATCGGCCATGGTCGATGAAGTGCGCATCTGGCATGCCACACTCTCAGAGAGCCATCTGCTGAACAATATCTACAACTGTATCGACACCACCGATCACTATTCACGCGGACTGGTAGCCTACTACCCCTTCGAGAAGGCAGGCACGGTGGATGGCGTCAGCACCAAGGTGGAAACGCTCGAGAACCTGGCACCCCGTTCGCTTGGCAACTCCGTCAGCCAAGGTCTGACGATACCTGAAGGAAGCGTTTATTCGTTTAACACGGATGTACCGCCGGTGAAAAACGCTCCGGTGGAGAGCCGCCTCATTGCCAAGCCAGTGGCCTCAGAGCGCAAGGTCATTATCAACCTGACCGAGGGCAGCGGCATCAACGCCCGCGATATTGAGGGCACCACCCTGAACATCACCGTAGATAAAATCCACGACATGCACGGCAACGCGTCGGAGCCCATCCGATGGACGGCCTACGTGCAGCGCAACACGCTGAAGTGGATGAAGGACACCGTGAACATCATCAAGAAATACGGTACGGACTACACGCTGGACATCGACATCGAGAACCGTGGCGGACAGACGGAATACTACACGCTGATGAACCTGCCGCAGTGGCTTACGCTGGAAGGCAGTGAGCGCACCGACGACGTGGCACCGCTCAGCACGAAGACCCTGCGCTTCCGCGTTGACCCGATGGCAGCCGTAGGCGACTATGATGTCACCATCGGTCTGCAAGGCAACTACGAGATTATGGAACCCCTGCGTGTGGTGATGAACGTACGCGAAGAGCGGCCCAGCTGGAGCGTCGACCCGTCGAAGTATGAGAACACGATGAACATTGTGGGTCAGGTCTATCTCGACGGCATCCTGATGAGCAACAGCGAGAGCCTCGTAGCCGCCTTCGTCGGTGAGGAGTGCCGCGGCGTGGCAGCACCTGAGCAGACACGCGGGGCAGCCTTTGTCACACTGACCATCTTCGGCAATGGCGCTACCGACTACAACAAGTCGCTCACCTTCCGCATCTGGGATGCAGCCACGGGCGTGGCCTACAGGGATGCCAACGTCACATTGACCGATGGCACCACCGTCAGCAGCATTCTGTTTGATGCCGACCAACTCATCGGCAGTTTCGACCGTCCCGTCAAGTGGACGAAGAGCAACATGATGGAACAGAGACTCTGGCTGCAGAGCAAGTGGACGTGGCTGTCGCTGAGCGTGACGCCTGCCGACTCCCGCCCCCTGACCGTATTCCCCGAACTCACCACCTGGAACACCATCATCAAGAGCCGCACGAGCGATGCCTACTGCAACGGCGTGGAATGGTACGGCCCGTTGAAGGTGGAAGTAGGCAATATGTATAAGGTACTGCTCAACGAACAGCTCAGTTACAGCTACGATCTGTCCGACGGACTGACCGTAAAGGGACAGGCCGTTGACCTGAGCAAGACCCCAATCGTGTTGCATAAGGGATGGAACTGGATAGGCTATCTGCCCACCTCGGCGATGACGCTGCGCGAAGCACTGGCCGGTGCCAACCCCAAGCGGGGTGACCAAGTGAAGTCGCAGACGGGTATCGCCATCTATGGAAGCACAGGCTGGGAAGGTAACCTCAAGGCACTGGAAAGCGGAAAGGGCTACATGTACTACAACAGTAGCGATGTGGAGAAGCAGTTTGTCTATCCCGACAAGACCAGCACCACCAACCGCAAGGCGCTGCGCCACCTGCTGCGTCGCGCACCGCTCACGGTCTTTACGCCCGTTGACCCCTACCTCTATCCGGACAACATGACTGTAGTGGTTCAGCTCGTTGACGGGCAGGCAGTGGTCGATACGGCCGAGGTAGCCGCCTTCATCGCTGGTGAATGTCGCGCAGCCACAAAGGCAGACAGCGGTCTCTATTATCTTGTCATTGCTGGTGAGGGCAGCGGGCAAAAGATGGAGATACAAGCCTTTATCGACGGAGACATTCGCGTCTTGGACGACAACATCGTCTACAGCAGCGACACCAATGTCGGTACGCCTTGGCAGCCATACGTCATCGACCTAAAGAAAGCGAATGGCATCCTGCCTGTCATGGGCGATGCTAAGCACAGCGAATGGTACGACCTGCAAGGCCGCAAGATAGGCGTCCAGCCTTCACGCAAGGGTGTCTACCTCCGCAGTGGAAACAAGAAAGTGGTCAAATAATTCACCATGTGCAATAAGCAGTAAGAATGTTTACTGGAATGTTCAAATGATGTAAATGATTAAAAAGTTAATTTTCGCGCTTCTGCAGAAAATTAACTTTTTAATCTTTTACATCATTAGTCATTTAACTTTCGATTTTCAAGCAAAATCGAGTGCAAAGACACAAAAACATTTCATTCCTTCCAAATAAATTGACGTGAGTTCGATGAAATACGAATGGCCCCCAGTTCTAAAGTCTAAGTCAAGGATACAAATCACACCATCGTTAGATATGAGTCATACCGTCATTCAATACAAACGACGGTATCATTCAATACAAACCGTAGTATCATTTAATATAAACGATGAGAAAGGCGGATTCCCAGTGTCTAGAATCCACCTATCAAAAAGTTTTCAAAACATCTGCTTCACCTGCATCCATCTGTTACCGCGCTGAATATCAACAAGTTGTCACGTGAGCAGATGGAAGCAGATGGGAGCAGATGTTTTTCTCTCGGCATTCGTTTCGCGGTTTTATTTTTTATCACGATGAATGCTTTTTTCATATTTGATGTATTTACTAAATAAGCTTATCCTATTTCGATGGTGTACTCTGACAGGAATGAAGCACCGGGCAGCAAGACAGTCCGTCTGCGTCCCGGTCAGATTCTGAAATACAACTAAAATATATTTCAAACCAATAGAACTTCTTTCCAAACAAGTATATAAATCACATACTGATTGGAAAGAAGTTTTTTATATCCAAATACTCCATCCGACCGTCCTTGTCCAAGGTCCGTCTGTACCCCATGCGAAAGAGAACAAAGCCCGAATAGGTATCCATATAAAAAACAAGTAGGAGGAAAACCAAGTTGTTTTCCTCCTACTCTATTCGTAACGTCCTACAATCTATTTATAGTCATAACTTACTACAGGACGTTGAGTTAGTCCTAACGCTTCTTCACGTTGTCTTCAACCTCTGTTCTTACAGCAGCGGAAATGGCTGTGCGATCAGATGTCGTATAGACGCCCTTACGAATCCATTCAAGGTCTGCATCGGTAGCTGTCTTCCAGTTGGCGAAGTCAGCGGGATAGCCTACCACTTCTACCTCTACCTCCTTGTCGCCGGCCACCTCGTCATATTTAATGTTGAACGTAGCAGCTACCAGCATATCGCAGTTCTGACGGCGCGACACCTCATAGACAGCATAGCTGCGCCAGTTAGCTGGATCGCCTTTCATGGCAAAGAGGGCAATAGTACGCGGTATTTTCACCACCTCTCTTACGCGTTGTTGACTCTTAATTTTCAACTCCACGGTCAACGGTCTCACAGCAGCATTGGCCGTTACACCCAACAGGTTGGCCTCTGTCTCCTGATACTGCACTTGGTTGACTTTCTGGGCTGAAGCGCCCATCACAAACATTGCTCCAAACAGAGCGGTAAGCATAATCTTTTTCATAAGCGTTTGTTTTTTTGTTAGAATTGAAAATAATTATTCATTTATTAGAATTGGAATCCAATACCAAAATTCAACTTTGTCAGAGAGAACGTTTCCTTGTTATTGTAAGGATACATTTCTCTTATATAAGCATCTTCGGCGAAGCTTTTCTTTAGCTCAAGATTCAGGAAGAAACTCTTCGTAAGGAAAAAGTCGATACCAAAGGTAGCGCCATAGGCCACTTCTTCACCAGCCTTATATTTCACCCTTGTATAATATGTATAAGAGGAGCCATTATCATACGGACGACCATCCCACTCCTGACTATCACCTTCCAACATAACTCCTACAAAGCCTCCAACATAAGGAGCTATCGCCATTTTCTCACCGACGGGGAACTTATAGCCGATACGCGGCTGACCAACGATACCGAAGTTGAAATTCGATTTGTCAGACGCTGGTTTCAGCACAGCATTATTCGAAATTCCCTGTGCCTCAATACCCCAGAACAGTCCTTCGCTCGTAGTACCTCCTACATAATGAGTAAAGCCAAAACCTCCGTAGAAACCGAGGTCACTGCCCAGATCACTACTGTTGTGGCTATCCAATGAGGCGCCTAACCGTGCAGTCCACATAAATGTGCGCGGACCTTTTTCTCTCTCTTGAACCACCACCAAACGGCTCTTTGATCTCACAATGTTGCCTTGTGCCATGGTGTGTGCCACGCTGCCAAAGGTGGCAAGCAAGGCCATCAAAATAAACTTTTTCATAGTTGCTTTATTAATATTAGTAAAACTATTAGATAACTATTTACAGAAAAGAAGATGAAAGTGGAGTGACCACTCTCGTGCACTAGTATAGTGATTGCAAAGGTAATGAAAAATACCGAATAACAAAATATTCCTAAACAATTTCGACCGTGCAGGTCGAAAAAAAATACCTGATTGGCCGATGCCAGTCAGGTATTTTTTATCAGTAATCATTTATCAGTTATTCCTAAATACGAGGCCTTCGCCGAACTCATCGATGATGATAGGCTTTGAGCGGTCTATCTCGTCGGCCAGCAGACGCTTAGACAGGTCGTTGAGCACGTACTGCTGAATGGCGCGCTTCACAGGACGGGCACCGAACTCTGGGTCGTAGCCCTCATGGGCCAGCCATTTCACGGCATGGTCGGTAGCATCGAGCCGGACTCCCTGTACGTCGAGCATCTGCTTAACCCGGTTGAGTTGCAGGCGCACCACCTGAGCTATCTCGTCCTCTGAGAGTTGCTGGAAAGTGATGATCTCGTCTATACGATTCAGGAACTCCGGACGCATGGTCATTCGCAACTGCTCGCGTGTGGCATTCGAGGTCATGATGATGATGGTGTTCTTGAAGTCGGCCGTACGCCCCTTGTTGTCGGTCAACCTACCGTCGTCCAACACCTGCAACAGGATATTGAACACATCGGGGTGAGCCTTTTCAATCTCATCGAACAGCAGCACCGAATATGGTTTACGCCGCACGGCCTCGGTCAGTTGTCCGCCCTCATCATAGCCCACATATCCTGGAGGTGCACCAATCAGTCGGCTCACGGTATGCTTCTCCTGATACTCCGACATATCGATACGCGTCATCATCGTCTCGTCGTTGAACAGGTATTCGGCCAGTGCCTTGGCCAGTTCTGTCTTTCCCACACCGGTGGTGCCCAGAAAGATAAACGAGGCAATAGGTCGCTTGGGGTCTTGCAGTCCGGCACGCGAACGGCGCACTGCATCCGAGACGGCAGTGATGGCCTCGTTCTGTCCTATCACACGCTTGTGCAGTTCGTCCTCCAGGTGCAGCAGTTTCTCTCGCTCGCTCTGCATCATTCGGTTCACGGGGATGCCCGTCCATCGGCTCACCACCTCGGCAATATCGTCGGCAGTGACCTCTTCGCGCACCATTCGAGTTGAGAGTTGAGAGTTGAGAGTTGAGAGTTGCTGGGCAATATGATCCTCAAGTGCCTTGAGTTTAGAGTAGCGAATCTCGGCCACCCTACCATAGTCTCCTTCGCGCTCGGCACGCTCAGCCTCCAGTTTCAGGTTTTCTATCTCCTGCTTGTCTTGCTGAATCTTGTTGATGAGCTGGCGTTCACCTTCCCACTTGGCGCGTAACTGAGTCTCCTGCTCTTTCAGTTCGGCAATCTCCTTGTCAAGTTGGGTGAGTTTGTCGGAGTTCTCGGAATTTACTGAATTATCGGAGAACTCCCTTGAGATGGCCGACCGTTCAATCTCCAACTGCGCCCTACGTCGCATAATTTCGTCCAGCTCTTCGGGCACCGAATCGCGCTCCATGCGCAGTTTGGCGGCAGCCTCATCCATCAGGTCGATAGCCTTGTCGGGCAGGAATCGCTCCGTGATATAGCGTTCTGAGAGTTGCACGGCGGCTATACAGGCATCGTCCTGAATGCGCACCTTATGATGGTTCTCATAGCGCTCTTTCAGACCACGGAGAATAGAGATAGCCGACAGCTCGTCGGGCTCGTCCACCATCACCGTCTGGAAACGGCGTTCCAAGGCCTTGTCCTTTTCAAAATATTTCTGATATTCGTTGAGCGTGGTGGCACCGATAGCCCTCAGTTCGCCACGGGCCAGCGCTGGTTTCAGGATGTTGGCAGCGTCCATGGCACCCTCACCACCGCCGGCACCCACCAGCGTGTGAATCTCGTCGATGAAGAGGATGATGCGGCCGTCGGACTGCGTCACCTCATTGATGACACCCTTCAGTCGCTCCTCAAACTCACCTTTATATTTAGCGCCAGCCACCAGCGCACCCATGTCGAGCGAGTAGAGCTGCTTGTCTTTCAGGTTCTCGGGCACATCGCCGCGCACTATACGTCCGGCCAGTCCTTCCACGATGGCCGTCTTACCCGTACCCGGCTCACCTATCAATATAGGATTGTTCTTAGTACGGCGCGACAGAATCTGTAACACGCGGCGAATCTCTTCGTCACGGCCTATCACCGGGTCCAGCTTGCCCGAACGTGCCAGGGTCACCAGGTTCTTCGCATATTTCTCCAGCGACTGATAGTTGTCGTCGGCACTCTGCGACTGCACCTTTTGTCCGCGGCGCAGTTCCAGAATGGCCTGCCGCATGTCTTTCTCCGTGGCCCCGGCATCCTTCAGAATACGGCTCACGGTGGTATTGACCATGAGGAGAGCCAACAGAATGGGCTCACACGATACGTACTCGTCGCCCATTTCCTTCGACAGGTCTTCAGCCTTCATCAGCACCTTATTGGTATCGTTGCTCAGGTAGGGCTCCCCACCCTGCACACGTGGCAAATGCTGCAGTTCCTGTTGGGCCAACATCTGTATCTGCTGAGGGTTCACCCCCAGTTTCTGGAAGATGAACGAGGTTACATCCTTAGCCTTGTCCAAGAGTCCTACGAGCAGGTGTACGGGCTCAATGGTCTGCTGTCCGCCTCGTTGTGCGGTCTGCACGGCGGCTTGCACCGTTTCCTGCGCTTTAATTGTAAACTTGTCTAACGTCATAATCGTCTCCTTTCTATTTTTGATTTATTCTGCTAACAGGCGTTCAAAAAGCATGCCCACAGCATTTCGACTGCCAAAACGACAGAAAAGACAGACAAAATGACAATCGCTTATTTCCGACTTACAAGACGAAGTTGTCACAGGGTTTTACTGGTGGACTTTGAGCCTTTGAGATAATGGTTAAAAAATAGACCAATTTTACCCCTTTTCTACATGCTTAATCGGGCCCATAACTCGCGCCAAATTCACCAAACGGAAAGTGGGGCGAAATATGCGAGTTTTGACGAGTTATACCAAATTTCAGAACCTTCTGAATATCAAACAGTTGTAACAATATCAACATTCTTCTGACATACACCCGCATAAGAACTTCTGCTATACTACAACTGCCGCTCAATTGCAATGCAACTACTATTCAGTTACAAAACAACTACCATTCAGTTACAAAACAACTACCATTCAGTTGCAGTATAACTACCATTCAGTTGCAGTATAGCGGAAGTTCGGTTATGGTGAAAAACAAGAGCTACTTCACCACAACATCAAAACAATTCCATCCTATCAAGAGAAAATGCGCAAAAATATGCGTTTTACCATGAAAAAGTAGGAAAAAAGCAGCAAAATCGGTAATTTCTCTCTCCAAACGATGGAGGGAGAGCACATAAATGAGGGCCAAAACCAAGGGGCGATTGTTCTAGATTGAGAATTTTATTTGTCTTGATTTTCGAAAAAAAAGAAGGAAAAAGCAAAAGGCAAAAAGATGGAAAAAAAGGAGAATCTGACAAGAAATAATACTGAAAGTACGGAGTATTTTCTTTAGGTAAGAAAGAAGCCACTGAAGGTTGAAGCCAAAGAATACAAATGCTGCACTTGCGTTAAATACATTAAAAAGTGTATGATTTTCTATAACAAGTCTTAATATTCCTATTAACATAATTTTATTTTTTCTATTTTTGTAAATTAAAAGTGTGAGCGTAAACAGCTCAAGAAGAACTAATCTCAGATATATCAAGCGATTAGCGTGAACATTACACAACGGTGTCAAAGCCGTTTGGAAACTACTGAAAGAGAAGAAAGAGAATGAATAAATAAACGAACATTATATAAACTAACAATTAACATTATGAAAAGAATTAAACTACTAATTACGGCGTTTGCCTTACTAGGAGCAAGTCAAACGTGGGCTCAGACAGATGTAACGAGCACGTATCTGACAAATGCAGATTTCGAAAAAAGTACTCCTATTAATTCTAATCTAAAAGGTTATGGCAAGGACGGTACGCCCTATGGTTTTCAATCAGTAGATGGTTGGACATCAGTAGTAACAAATGGTGACAATTCTAATAAAAGCTATCCCAATTCAGGTATGGGTGGCGCTGTGTTTGCATACGGATCTAGCTATCAGCTCCAAGGAAACAACAAAGCAGCACCTGCCACGAATCCATCAGGAGAAGCCACAGGCAATTGTTTAGGTTTCTTTGCTGTTTGGGGGCTCGGTGGTTACTATTATCAGAATGTTACTCTTGCTGCAGGTAAATATACCATCACTGTTCCTATCTACAATCAGAGCGGTACACAGGCAAATACCACTTATACAGGTTTCTTCCCCAACAGTGGTACAAACCGTACCGTTGCTATCAACCCGGCAGTAGGGCAATGGAGCAACCAAGCCGTTACCTTTACACTAACTGAGGACACTCCTGGTCAGATTCGTGTAGGCTATCAGTCAACAGGCAGTGGTTCAGGTGCAAATCCCCATATCTTTATTGACGGCGTTAAAATAGAATTCACAGCCAGTGTTGTAAAAGACGTTCTTGAAACAGCCATCACCGCTGCAACAAAAGCTAATGAGACTTTGAACAACAGCGAGCTGGCAGCAGCAATCGCTGATGCTCAAACTGTATTTGATAATGAAAATGCTACTCAAGATCAAGTAAATGCCGCAGCTGCCACATTAAATACTGCAACTGAATTGGCCATGTCCGCAGCAGGTGACGTAACTGAAATTTTCTTGACAAACGCAGATATGTCATCCACAAGCGACTGGACAGCTTATGTATCTTCGCAATTTAAAGATTTTGGATCTTATCAGATAGGCGGAAGTCAAATGGTTCGTTTTGCAGCTCCTACAGCAGATGAAACACATTTAACTTCAGAATATGCATTTGGCTTTGAGTGCCGTTGGAGCACTAACTATGCTTCATTCAATCAAACAACAGACCCAATGCCTGCTGGTGTTTATACTTTTACATTCGATGTAGAAAATGTGAATGGGGCAACAACCAAAGCTTCCTACAACAACTTGTTTTATGTACAAGTAGGTGACACGAGATACACTGACACTAAGACAGAATGGATGAATGGAAAAAGCAGTTGGACTAACCATAGCATTACAGTAACTCTGAATGAAGCATCACCTGTTACCATCAGTCTTGGTTATGGAACAGGAAATAACAATATAGGCGCTGATAACACTCCAGCTATTTATGCAAGCCATTTAAAGCTCAATTACAAGAGTTTCCTTGCTGGTGCTAAAGAAGCTTACGACAATGCAGTCTTAGCAGCCGGGGAGGCAAAGACAAACAATCCCAATGTTACTGGCGAAGAATTGACCGCCCTCAACTCAGAGTTAGGCAAAGCCGAACCAACTACTGTTGATGGTTATAACGCTGCAGCCGAAGCTATTCAGAATGCTACAACTACTTTAATTGCAGCTGCCTCTTCGTACAATGCATTGGTTAGCATCAACGACATGATTACCGCTACAGGAACTTTGAAATACGCCGATGCTGAGAAGAAGCCTGCTGCTAACGTCACTGCAACAAGCGCAGCTGATGCAGCTACAAAGACTGCCAGCCAGACAGCCGCTCTGCGTGCTTACTATGAGAGCCATGCTCTTGCAGAGGGAGTCAATGGAGCAGTCAACATGACCAGCAGCATAACTAATGCCAACAATCCAGGAAACAATGACGGATGGACTTGGACTGGCAATAAGAACAATCCTCGCAACAATGAGCCTTGGACAGATGCTGACGGAACAAATACACACTCGTATTTTGATGGAGGTAACTGGGGGGGAACATCTTGGACTACCACAATGGAACAAAACATTCTGCTTCCCGCAGGTAACTATTTGTTAACAGCTAAAGGCCGTTCCGCAACAAACACGAGTCTCACAATGTCTATCTGTGGCAAAAGTGTTGAACTTCCTCATGTCGGAAGCACGGGTAATGTCTTTGACCGTGGTTGGGGCGATGCCTCCGTTGAATTTACAACCGATGGAACTGGTGCCACAATCTTGGTGACTGCAACTGCAGAGCCAATTCACGAATGGTTCTCAGTTTCCGATTTCCGCCTTGTACAGCTTTCATTCAATGCAGATGCATACGCTTCTACCTCTGAAGATTACGATGCTTTGAATGATGCCATCACTTCGGCAGAGGGTAAAGAACTTGGATTCGAGAACGGTCAGTACGCTCCCTACAGCAACGTAGCTGCCATAGAGGCTCTTGCTGCCGCTAAAGCTATCGACCAAGAAGCCCAAAAGACCAACTTAAGGACTACAATTGCAGAAGTAACCTCTTCACTCACCAACGCAATCTGGACAGCCAACGATGGTGACGTGGACGCTATCTATAACGGGAACTTCGCTGAAAATTTGACTGGCTGGACACGCACTAACGGATGGGGACAGCAGCAGACCGGCCTCGAAGGCGACTACGCTACAGCATACTACAACCAGCCTGGTTCACTGAAATATGGCGACACAGGATTCTACACTATGCCGTTAGCCGAGAATACAATCTATAAGTTTACAATGGCCTTCCGCTCTCATGAAGCTAATTCTAACAATGCTATGAACGTTTCAATTCTCAATGAAAATTCAGAGGGATTGGCAAAAGTTAACTTAGGATATAACAAATCTAAGGATAATTGGAAAACTGTAACAATACGTATAAAGACTGGCGCAGCTGGTAACTATGTAGCAAATCTTGAAAATGATGGTAATACCTGGATGACTGGCGTTTCATTAGTTAAAGACAACCAGGCTGCTGATATTACTATAGATGAAGCTGCAGAGTCAAAGGCTGTTGCAGATCCTTTGGCCAACGTTACCCTCACCCGTACCCTGAGCAACTTGTACTGGAACACCTTCTCTGTTCCTTTCAATGCAGAAATTCCTGAGGGATGGACAGTAATGGAATTCAAGAGCGCTGAAAATAACGTGATCAGCTTCTCCGAGGCTTCTTCATTAGAAGCCGGCAAGCCCTACCTGGTGAAGCCTGAAAACGTCGTGACAAATCCTGTATTTGAGAATGTGGTTGTAGAGAGCATCGACGGACAGACCGTCGGCGAGGGTGACTACAAGTTTGTTGCACAAATCTACAATAAGTCTCTGGCTACTGATGGAACCGTAGCTTATCTGGCTACCGACGGAAAGGTGAAGAAACTCACCTCTGGTGGCATCAAGGGCCTGCGCGCTTACTTCACCATTCCCGCAAACGTTCCTGAAGCCCGTATCG